>JBBQFU010000172.1:0-19804 GCA_038322185.1 Haliangiales bacterium | reverse complement strand
CGCGATATCGGCGACCGCTGATTTCGCGCTCGAAGATGTGCACTTCTTACACGTATCCGGACGGCCGGGCTTTGGCGATCGTTCTTCGTCGAAAACGACCATCAAAACAACAACCGAAGAACCGCGTTCTGCGAAGGTAGGACTAGAGCGCGCCAGAACCCGGCGCCGGTGCGGGTGCGGGCGCAGGCGCGGCACCCTTGTCCGTCGTGCTACCGGGAGGAAACAGCTTTTCGCCGGCGTCAGGCGTCGTCACTGCCGGTGCCGGAACGGGACGCGGACGAACCGGGCGCGGACGTGGACGCGGCGCAGCCTTGGGCTGGACCTTCGGCGCTTCAGTCGGTGCTTCGGCGCCCTCGGCGCCCTCCGCAGGAGCAGCGCCCTCGGCAGGTGCAGCGGCACTACCCTCGGCCTCGGTCGGAGCAGCCGCGCTGCCCTCGGCGGGAACGTCATCGCTACCCTCGGCAGTCGGCGCGCTGATGTCGGGACCCGCGAACGAGACCTCGGTACCTTCGGAGGCGCCGTCGGCAGGGCACGCGATCTTGGTGCCGTCGCCGCCGGTCGCGACGACCGTGCACGACAGTTTCTTGTCGCTGTCCTTCACGGCGAGCAGGACCTTCGAGTCGACCGAGGTCTCACCGGCGCTCTTGAACGTGGCGACGAGCACCGGATCGCGCTGCAGCGTTGCAATGATATCGGTCGGCGTGACCTTGGCGTTCGCCTTCGCGACCGTGGTGACCTTGCCGTCGGCAGGCGCCTTGATGAGGTACTTGTCGAGCTCGGTACGCGCGGTGGCGAGCTTGCCCTCGCGGTCGGCGATCATCTTCGGCAGACCGATGAGCTTGGTCTCGAACGGCTTCTTCGCGGCGTCGGTGGTCGCGGCGTCGCGATCCTTCTCCGCCTGCGCGACCTGCCCCTTGTAGATCCCGATCTCCTTCTCGTACTGCGCGACCTTGTCGCCGCTGGGCTTGAAGCCGACGAGCTTGGCGATCATGTCGCCGGCCTTCACGGTCGAGTCGGTCGCAACGATCGTCGCGATCTGCGAAGCCGCGGTCGGCTTGATCTCCTCGGGCGGAGCCTGCTCGGTCGCGAGCCTTGCCGTCTCGACGGACGGAGGCGGCGGCGGCGTCGGCGTCGGCACCGGAGCCGGCGTGACCTGCGCGGTCTCCGTCTTCTTGTTGAGGACGAACTTCCACAGCAGGAAGCCACCGGCAGCAAGCACGACGAGTGCGAGCAGGATGAGCAGTGCGGGGCTGACGCCCTCGCGCGGCGGCGCCGACGGCAGCACCGGACGCTCGGTCGGCATCACGATCGGCTTGCCGGTATCGGGACGCTTGGACTCGGGCTTGGCCTTCGCCTCGGGCTGCTTGGCCTCGGGCTGCTTGGCTGGCGTCTTCGCGACGGGCGCGTCGAGCTCGGCGGCGAGCTCGGGCGGAACGTCTGCAGCCTTCATCACCTGCGAGGCGCGAACCGCTGCCTTGACATCGGCCGTGCTGATCGCCATGTCGGCCGCGAGATCGGTCGAGACGTTGACGTTGTCCTTCGCGCCCGGCGCACCGAGCTCCACGTCGGCACCCTTGCGAGCACCACCACGAGAGCCCGCGGCAGCCGCGGCGCCCGGAGCACCGAGCTCCATGTGGCCACCGCTCGGAAGGTCGTCGGTGCGGCCCGTGCCACGGTTACCCGCACCACCGAGCTCGACGTCGGGAGCCGGCGTGTTCGCGCGCGGCTTGCCCTTGACGACACCTGGCTCGAGATACTCGTCGGGATCGCCCATCGCGGTTGGCATGTCCCAGCGATTGGTCTCGACGACAGGCGCGGCAACCGGCTTCTTGGCTGCGGGCGTTCCGGTGGGCGGCGTGTTCGCCTTGCGCGGCGGCGGCTGCGGCGTGGGGCGAGCGGGCGGCTCGGCAGCACGTTGCGGCTCGGGAGCCGGACGCGGCGTTTCGATCGGCGCAGCGGCAACGGCCGCGGCTTCATGATCGCTGGCGGCAGCGGCGGCAGCCTTGCCACTCTCGAGATAGCCGAGCGAGCCGAGCGTGGAGATCACGCTGCGGACTTCGTTCACGCTCGGCTTGAGCCCGAGCTCTTCCTCGGCCCACTTCACGATCCCGGCAACATCACGCTCGCCGTCCATCGCGCACGCGAGCGAGTACTCGACCTCGTAGAAGCGGAACAGCGAACCGCTGTCGGGGTCGGCAACGTCGATGAAACGCGCACCACCGCCGTCGTCATCGATCGGTTCGGCGACTAGGTCCTGACGAAATCGCGGCCGGTCGACTGTCTGCATGAGATCTATCCGCCTTTTCGCAGCTCGGTCAGCACGAGCTTCGCGACTGCTTTCAGCGTGTCGAACACGCCCACGCCCTTCGGCGCCACTGCCTCGAAGGCCGGAACCTTGGTCGGGTTCAGCGCCTCCTCTAGCTCTGCCATCGTCATCGCATTCGGCAAGTCGCGCTTGTTGTACTGGACAACGTACGGCAGCTTGTCGAGGTCGTAGCCCTGCTCTTGCAGGTTCTGGCGCAGGTTCTCGAGCGACTCGATGTTCGCTTCCATGCGCTCGAGCTGGGAATCACCGACGTACACGACGCCGTCGACACCCTTGAGGATGAGCTTGCGAGACGCGTCGTAGAAGACCTGGCCCGGCACCGTGTAGAGGTGGAAGCGAGTCTTGAAGCCGCGGATCTCGCCGAGCGAGAGCGGCAAGAAGTCGAAGAACAAGGTGCGCTCGGTCTCGGTCGCGAGCGAGATCATCTTCCCCTTCGCCTCGGGGTTGGTCTTGTTATAGATGTACTGGAGATTCGTCGTCTTCCCGCACAAGCCGGGTCCGTAGTAGACGATCTTGCAGTTGATCTCGCGCGAGCTGTAGTTGATGAAACTCATGTAGCTGCTCGCGGCCTAATCGTTGAACAGGTTATCGATGTCGTCGTCGGTGATCTCCGAGAACACCGACGGCTGGTTGCCCGACGTGCTCTTCTTGACGAGCGCGTCCATGACGTTTACCAGCTCTGCGGTCGCCTTGCGGACACGCAGACGGACAAGGCCGAGCGAGGAACGCTCGTCGAACAGCACCACCATGATCACGCGCTGCGCGACGATCGAGATGTGGACGTTCGTCTTCTCGCCCTCGTGGAACTGGCCGGCGAATTCCTTCTCGGCGAGCAGCGATGCGATCGCGCCCGTCGCAGCCACGTTGCCAGCGGTCAACGACGACAGCGAGGTGATGTCGAGCTGCTCGACCTCACCCGCGTGTGCGAACGCCTGGCCGTTCTTGTCGATGACGAGCACCGCCCTTGCGTTGGAGTCTCGGTGAAGGGTCTCGCAGATCGCATTGATCAGCGTGAGCTCCTCCTCGTACATCACGAGCTGTTGGATCATCGGCGCCTTGGCTCCTTGGTCGCGTGTCGCCCTGAAAAGAAGGGCTCCCCGCCGTCGGAGCCACGGTATCAATCCCCCCGATTTCGTTCAACTCGGGGGGGTGTAATTCCAACGAAGCTACATCGTGGCGCGGCCCGCGAGGGCGCGGGCGATGGTCGCCTGATCGCTGTATTCCAGCTCCCCACCCACCGGCAGGCCAGTGGCGATGCGAGATACCTTCACGCCGAGCGGCTTGAGCACGCGTGCGATGTACATGGCGGTCGCTTCACCGTCGACGCTGGGGATGGTCGCAATGATGACCTCACGAACGCTCCCGTCGAGCCGGCGCACCAGCTCGGCCACCCGGATGTCGTCCGGACCGATGCCCTCGAGCGGGGAAAGCAGCCCATGGAGCACGTGGTAGCGGCCGCGGAAATGGCCGCCGCGGTCGATCGCGATGAGGTCGGAGGGCGAGGCGACAACGCACACCGTGTCCGGATCCCGCCGCGAATCGCTGCACAGGACGCACGGGTCGGCCTCGGTCATGTTCATACAGACCGAGCACAGCCGGATCTTGTCGGTGACGTCGACCAGCGCCTGGGCGAGGTCGAGCACCTGCTGGCGATTGCCGCGAACCAGGTGGAACGCGAGCCGGGTCGCCGTCTTCTCGCCGATGCCGGGGAGGCGAGACAGCTCCTGCACCAGGCGCCGGATCGGATCAGCCACAGCGGATCAGAACAGACCGGGCATGCCCGGAAGGCCGCCGCCGAGACCGCCCATCACCGACGACATCTTCTCTTTGCTGACCTCGCGGACCTTGGTCGATGCCGCGTTGATCGCGGCGGTGATCAGATCCTCGAGCATGCCGATGTCGTTCGGGTCGACGACCGACTTGTCGATCTTCACGCGAACGACCTCGAACTGGCCGTTGACCGTGGCGGTCACCATGCCCCCACCGGCGGCGCCGTCGCAGGTGATCGCAGCGATCTCTTCCTGGACCTTGGCCACATCGCCTTGGAGCTTTTGCGCTTGCTTCATCAGCGCGTTGAGGTCGGGCATCTTGGGATTAGACATCGGTCTTGATCTCCTTGATCGCTGCACCAAAGGTCTGCAGCACGTGCTTGGTGATCGGATGCTCGCGCGCTTCTTTCTCGCGCTTGGTCCGCTCAACGTACTTGGACTCTCGCGTCGACTCGACGATCGAGCGAGACGCCAGATTCTTCGATTCCGCCGCGTCGAGCATCCGTACGCTCAGCTTGACCTTGTGGCCGAGATCGGCAAGCAGGCTGCGTAGCTCTTCGACATTACGGGTCTCGATGGCGTTCTCGCCTGCCCACCGGCTGTCGTCGTCCGGAGCAAAGCCGAGCTCGAGCTCGGTCGCGGTCCACTTGAGGACGCGCGCGAACTCGTAGTATCCGCGCAGCGAGATCTTGCGCTGGGTCTCGAGGTAATCGATGACCTTGCCCCAGGCGTCGAGCGCCTCGGCCGCGGTCTGCGGCAGCGGAATCGGTTGCGGGCCCACGGCATTGGGCGGGTTGGTGGTGGGGTTGGACCGGGGTTCCCGTGCCACGGGCTCGAGCGGAGCGAGAGACCCGGGGCCGCTGCCCGTCGCGACGGTGTCTGCCTTCGGCACCGGACCACTCGGCTGCATCGAGATTGGCGCGCTCTTGGTGTCGCTCGTCGCGACGACCGGCGCCGAGTCGAACGACTTCGTATGCGACGGCGCGGCAACCGGCGCGCTCTGAGCGGTGTACGACGAACCCGCCGCGTGCGGTGTTGCGTCGTCTGCGCGCACGCCACCACGGCCCTCCGCCGGCGGTGCCTGCACGGGGGCGGGTGCCTTCGGCTGTGGCCGCGCGCCGCCGCCACCACCGCCACCCGGACCCGACGGCGATGGCGTCGAGCGTGAGCCACCCTTGCCTGCGACGCGCGCTTCGAGATCGCCGAGGCGATCGATCAGATCACCGAGCGGAACGAGCGGCTCGATCGTGGCGACATCGATCAGCGCGCAGTCGAGCACGAGGCGCGGCTGCAGTGTCTTGCCGAGCTCGTCGCAGCACCGAAGCATGCGGTCGAACATCTGCGCGACACGCGAGCGATCGATCGACTTGGCCTCGGCGACGAGCTCCGCGCGCTCCTCGTCGGATGCATCGACGAGCTCCGTGCGCTCGGGTGCAACTTGCAGCACCGCGAGGTCACGCAGGTAGCGCACGATCGCGCGAGCGAGCTGCACTTCATCGACGCCGCGCTCGATCGCGGACTCGACGGCACCGAGTGCCGCACCGGCATCACCGGTCGCGAGCGAGGTGACGAGCGTGCGCGTGAGCGAACGATCGGCAACACCGAGGACCTCGGCGACGTGCGCCTCGGTGATCGAGGCATCGCCGACGTACGAGATGATCTGGTCGCACAGCGACAGCGCATCGCGCACGCTGCCACCGGACTCGCGAACGATCAGGCTCACGGCGCCCGCCTCGATCTTCAGCTTCTCTTTCTTGAAGATGGACGTCAGGTGCTGCGCCAGGCGCGAGGCCGGCACGAGCTTGAAGTCGTAGCGCTGGCAGCGCGACAGGATCGTGTTGGGCAGCTTGTGCGGCTCGGTGGTCGCGAGCACGAACGTGACGTGCGGCGGCGGCTCCTCGAGCGTCTTGAGCAAGGCGTTGAACGCCTCGGTCGTGAGCATGTGGACTTCGTCGATGACGTAGACCTTCTTGCGTAGCACCGCGGGCTGGTACCGCACCGCTTCCGTCAGCTCGCGGATCGCGTCGATGCCGCGATTGCTCGCGCCGTCCATCTCCTGGTAGTCGACCGAGCTGCCATTGGTGATCGACAGGCAGGCGTCGCACTTGCCGCACGGCTCGGGCGTGGGGCCGCCGTCTTTCGAGGCGGTGCAGTTGAGCGCCTTGCCGACGATGCGAGCCAGCGTGGTCTTGCCGCAGCCGCGCGGGCCGCAGAACAGGAACGCGTGGTGCACGCGCTGTGCGGCGAACGCGTTGCCAAGGGTCCGCGTGACGTGCTCTTGCCCGACGACTTCCGAGAACGTCGCCGGCCGATATTTACGAGCAAGTACGAGGTAGGACACGCGTCGGGCACTATACCCGCTCGGTCCGTCGCTACAACGCCAAGGTCTCGCAGATCTTCTTGGCCTGGATCAGGACCTTGTCCTTGAGATCGCCCAGTGCCGCCGACGCTTGATCCTTGTAGAGCGAGCCGTGACACATGAGTCGCTTGCCGCCGTACGTGATCAGGTAGCGATACGCGAGCGCGCCGCCCTGATCGGTACCCTCGATGTAGCAAGCGCCACCGCTCTGGCGGTTGAGCGACACCTTCATCGCACCACGCTCGTCGAGGTACTTTCGATACTGATCGCAGTCACTCGGCGCCAACGCATCCTCGTAGCCGTAGCGCACCAAGAACACGCGCGTGTCGTCGGTCTTCGGGATCTTCACGACGAGCGAGAACGTTCCCGCCTCGCCCATGTCGCGCTCCCAGTTCGGTTCGAGCTCGAGCTTGATCGCAGCGACCTCGGCCGCCGGCTTGATGTACGCGCGATTCGCGGGAGCCTTGATCGCACCGGCGGCAGTGGCCGCGGGCGCCTTCGCGCTGGTGTCGGGCATCGCGGGAGCAGCGCCGCTCGGCGCAGGTGTTGAGCCCGCTGCAGCCGGCGTTGCTGCAGCCGGCGTTGCTGCAGCCGGCGTCGCTGCAGCCGGCGCCGAACCCGTCGCCGGCGATTCCGCAACTGCAGGGGCTACAGAACCGGTTGCGGGCGCAGTCGCAGCGGGCGCCGGCGCACTGACCGGCGGAATCGCGGGCTCGCCCACGCCTGCCTTCGCAAGCTCGGCGCTCATCGTCGCGCTGAAGCCGCCGGCGGATCCCTTTGTGGTGCCCGACTCGGCGACCTTCGCGCCCGCACTACCGCCGCCGCTGACCTTCGAGTCACACGCGGCGAGCGCGAGGACGGCAATGACGATGCGACCGCTCACGTCGCTCAGGGATACCAGAAATGGCGCGCCGGCGCCGGTCACGGTTCGCGGACCCGAAAACGACGAGCGACGACTCGTTAAAGTCGTCGCTCTAAAAGGTGGCCCCAGATACCCGTCTACTCCGCTACCGTTGCTCCCTTCCGGGCCTGGCGGGGTTCACAGCCTCAACGTCACCCGGGACCATAAGAATCACGCAAGCAAGTCATCGCGGCGGAGGGAGAGGGATTCGAACCCTCGGTACCTTTCAGTACATACGATTTCCAATCGTACACCTTCGGCCGCTCGGTCATCCCTCCAAGGGAAAGTGTTCCCGAAGGGAACTGAAATTGCGGACAGGGAGGGATTTGAACCCCCGGTACTTGCGTACATCTGATTTCGAATCAGACACCATCGGCCACTCGGACACCTGTCCAGAAACGTTTGCTTCAGCTGCCGTACGTCGGTCCTCGTCGAAGCTCGGCGAAGAACTGCGAGAGTAGTGCAGCGCAGTCCTTGGCGAGGACACCGGCCGTGACCTCCATCCGATGATTGAGGCGAGAGTCCGTGACCAGCGAGAAGAGAGAGTGCACGGCGCCCGCCTTCGGATTGGGGCAACCGTAAACGAGTCGTGTGATGCGTGCGTTGACGAGCGCGCCGGCGCACATCGGACACGGCTCCTGTGTGACGTAAAGAATTCCGCCGACACGCCACTGTCCGAGCGCGCGAGCGGCTTCGCGGAGCGCAACAACCTCAGCGTGCGCCGTCGGATCTCGATCGAGCTCGCGCCGGTTGCGACCGCGCCCGAGGATGTTTCCATCCGCGGAGACGATCACTGCACCGACCGGTACGTCACCAGTCGCTGCTGCGGCGCGCGCTTCTTCGAGCGCGACGGCCATCCACTGTTCATCAGTCATCATCTACCTTCGCTTCGCGTTGCGAGTTGCGTTGCGACTTCGTGGTACCGAGAGGGGTCGAACCTCTAACCCCCGGCTTCGTAGGCCGGTGCTCTATCCATTGAGCTACGGAACCAAATGGGACAATCCTTGCGGACAGAGGGGGATTCGAACCCCCGGTACAGGAAAAAACCCATACGCCGGTTTAGCAAACCGGTGCCTTCAGCCACTCGGCCATCTGTCCAATCTATCGGCGCCTGAGGCGTCAGACCGGGGCCTGCCAAAACGGAATCTGAAAAATCTGAAAAATGTGTGGCGCGGGACGCGTCGTTCATACGCCGAACGGGCGTCCCGGCCATCATTTGACCACTTGCGTGAAACTATTCAGTTATCAGACGTCTGCGGAGGAGGAGGGATTCGAACCCCCGGAGCTTGCGCTCGGCGGTTTTCAAGACCGCTGCCTTCGGCCGCTCGGCCACTCCTCCAGGCGGTCCCAGAGGTGGTCGGCAGTATAGGGATCAGCGACCCCTTGTAAAGCCGGTTGTCGGATTTTCCCGTTGTCCTGGGCTGAGGGACCCGGAACTCCCGGTCAGCCAGGCCCGATGCGCTCGAGCCCGCCGACGTAAGGACGCAGCGCGGCGGGGACGATGATGCTGCCATCGGCCTGCTGGTACTGCTCGATGATCGCTACAATCGTCCGGCCGACCGCGATGCCCGACCCATTGAGGGTGTGGAGCGCGCGCGGCTTGCCCTTGGGCTCGACGCGGTAGCGGATCTTCGCGCGGCGCGCCTGGAAGTCCTCGAAGTTCGAGCACGACGAGATCTCGCGATAGGCGTCCTGACCAGGGAGCCAGACCTCGAGGTCATAGGTCTTCGCGGCCGCGAAGCCGAGGTCACCGCTGCACAGCGTGGCGACGCGATAGTGAAGGCCGAGGCCCTGCAGCACGCGCTCGGCATCCTGACGCAGCGCCTCGAGCTCGCCGTAGCTGGCGTCCGGCTCGACGAACTTCACGAGCTCGACCTTGTCGAACTGGTGCTGGCGAATGAGACCGCGCGTGTCCTTGCCGCCGGCACCGGCCTCGGCGCGGAAGCACGGCGAGTACGCGGTGAACCGTTGCGGCAGCTCACCCGGCTCGAAGATGTGATCGGCGTAGAGGTTCGTGACCTGAACCTCGGCGGTCGGCGACAGGAACAGATCGTTATCGGGATCGTGGTCCGGCCCGACGGGAATCTCGAGCTTGAACAGATCCGCCTCGAACTTCGGCAGCTGTCCGGTGCCACGCAGCGAGCGCCGCGCGACGACCGCCGGCGGCCACACCTCGGTGTAGCCATGCTGCGTGTGCAGATCGAGCATGTAGTTGATGAGGCCGCGCGTCAGCCTCGATGCTGCGCCGCGCAGCACGGTGAAGCGAGAGCCTGTGATCTTCGCGCCCGCCTCGAAGTCGAGACCGATCGGCGGACCGAGATCCCAGTGCGCCTTGGGGGCGAATGCGAACGACGGCTTGGTTCCCCACGTGTGGAGGATCGGATTGTCTGTCTCGCTGGTACCCTCGGGGGTCGAGGCATGAGGTGCGTTGGGGATCGCGAGCAGAATTTGATCGCACTCGGCTTCGAGCGTCGTGTACTGCGCCTCGCCGTCTTTGATCTTCGTCGAGATCGCCTTCATCTCGTCGCGCGTGGTGGCGAACTCGGGGCCCTTCTTGTCGAGCTTCGACATGCGCTCGTTCGCGCTGTTACGTTGCTGGCGCAGGGTGTCGAGGTCGCCTTGCAGCTTGCGGCGTTGCTCGTCGCGGGTCTTCCACGAGGCCACGGCCGTGGCAACATCGCCCCCTCTGCGGAGTACGTCGTCCATTCGGGTGGGATCGAGCATGGTTACCTCAATGATGACCGGCGGTTGGAGGCGGACCTTAGCGTGCGCTTAACCGACCTGGCAAGCACCGGGTCCAATCCATCGTGCAAGTTGCGGCAGCACTGCCGGTACTGCTCACCCGCGTGACCGACTCGATCGATCCGGATGGTGAGCTGGTGGAGCGCTTCCGCGCCGGCGACCGATCCGCGTTCGATACGCTCGTGCGCCGCCATCAGAAGGGCGTGTGGCGCGTGGTTCGCCGCTACATCAAGCGCGACGCCGATGCGGCCGACATCACGCAGCAGGTGTTCGTCCGCGCGTTCAAGGGACTCGCGACCTTTCGCGGCGCGGCCAGCGCTCGCAGCTGGCTGTACCGGATCGCGATCAACTGCTCGCTGTCGTGGATTCGCGATCACCGCCGCGAGTGGCCGGCCGAGATCGACGACGACGCGCTGTCCGCCGCGGCCGAGGCGCCCGGCCGTATCGAGAGCGATCAGGAGAGCAAGCGCCTGCGCGCCGCGATCGAGGAGCTGCCGCCGAAGCAGCGCATGGTGCTCGAGCTGCGCGTGTTCGATGACCTGTCATTCAAGGAGGTCGCCGAGCTCGCGAACTGCAGCGAGAACACCGCGAAGGTCAGCTACCACTACGCCGTGAAGAGGCTCCGTGAGATTCTCGGGGGTACCGATGCCGAGCGATGACGACGAGACCGAGAGCAAGCCGCTCGCGGAGCGCGCCGACATCGACCACGCATTCGACTCGCGCGACACGGTCAATACCGGCACCGGCGGTCAGCTTGCGTCGAAGCTCGCATCGCTGTCGAGCTCGCCGCAAGACTTCACGGCTCCGACGGAGACGGACGTCGAGGCGTTGCCCGCGGGTGCGCGCGAGATTTCGATCCGCGAGGCGATCCGCGATGGTCAGGCGTCGGTCGAGCTCGAGCACGTTCGCGATCTAATGATGCCCGACGTCCATTCGCTCGAGACCCTGCGTCAGGGTTCGGTGCCGAGCGTAGATGTCAACGCCACGATCGTGACGAAGCAGGACGCGGAGCCGGCCCAGCTGCTGCGCGATCGCGCCCTCGACGTGCGCCGGGACATGGATCAGCTCGAGACGATCCGCCGGCCGTCGGGCAGCGACGCGCCTCACGCCGTCGATGTCAACGCCACGATCGTGACGCAGCGCGCGCGCACCGCCGCCGAGCAGGAGCGTGACATCGCGTTCGAGAAGCTGCGCGACGGCACCGCCGATGAGCTGCGCAAGCCCAGGCGAAGCACGACCGAGGGCCTGCCGCTGCTCGTGACCAAGGCCGAGACCCGCGGCGCACGCTCGCGTCCCGACGATGACAGCGGAATCACGACCCACGCCGCGGGCAACGAGATGCGCGGCACGATCAACCGGCGCAGTCACGACGACGGTCCCGATCTCGACCCGAGCGAGCAGGCGATTGTTGGCCGCTTGCGCGCGCTGCTGCCCGAGGGGAACGAGCCGGACTGGAACGCGCTCGAGGCCTCGATTCGCAGCGAGGTGCGCGACCAGCCGATGTACCGGCCGTGGTGGCAGCGCTGGCAGTACCTCGTGCCGCTCGGTGCGCTCGCAGCGACTGCCGGGCTCGCGCTCGTCGTGATGAAGACCAACGATGCGCAGCGCCAGGCCTCGTTGACCGTGCCGCGCGATGCGGGCACGAGCGAGCGCGGTGAGCCGTCGATCCGCGAGCCAGCGCCCACGCTGTGGCTCGACGGTGAGCCCGTCGAGCTCGACGAGATCTCGCCGGCTGCGCTCGACGAGGTCGTGCCCGATCCGGAGATCTACGAGGAGGGCGACGACGCCTCCGACGCCGCGAGCGATGGCATTCTGCCGGTCATCGATGACGGCTGGATCGATACGCTCGATGCCGACGGTGTCGCGCGTGCCGAGAGCTGGCTAGCGAGGGAGCGATCGTGATGCGAATGAAGATCGGGCTCGTCGTGGGAATTCTGGCGATGGCACTCGTCGGGCCGGTCGCTGCACAACCCGCGGCGCCGGCAGCGCAGGCCGACACACAGCAGCAGCGGCGCGATCGGATCAAGCAGCGCGTGCGAGCGATCCGCGCGTACACGCTGACCGAACAGCTCGCGCTCGACGAGGCGACTGCGGCGAAGCTGTTTCCCGCGCTCGCGAAGTACGACGAGGAGTTCGACCGGCTGCTCGCTGCGCGCGCGGAGCTACACAAGCGGCTCGAGGGCGCGGGCGCGATCAAGGATGCGAAGGCGGTCGACAAGGTGATCGACGACGCCGTCTCCAATCAGAGAGCGATCTGGGACGTCGAGGCGCGGCGCCTCGACCAGCTCCGAAAGATCCTCACGCCGTCACAAGTCGCGCGCACGCTGATCGTACTCCCGGCGATGGAGCGGCGAATCCAGAACCAGTTGCGCAAGGTCGCCCAGAAGGCCGGCAAGGCGGAGGTCCCCTTCGATAAGCGCACGGGCGGCGAGCTCGAGGATGTGATCGTGGAGGACCCCAAAGGCGCGAAGAAGCGGGCAGCGCCAGCCAAGACGCACCCAATCTGCGACCCGTTCGCGAGCGTTCACGGCTGCAAGAACAAGTAGCCCCCGAAGCCGGCGTCCAAAGGAGCGCCGGCGAACTGTCCAGGGTATGATTTCGACGGATGATCGAGGCCACGTGTGGGGCCTGCGGGACTGTTGCCCGCATCGCCGAATCTGACGTGCCCGTAGGGGCCAAGTTCGTGACGTGCGCGAGCTGCAAGTCGCGCGTGGGATTGCCGCAGCAAGGGGCCGCCGGGAAGCCGGCGATCCGGCCTCCTGCGATCCCGAAAGCACCGCCAATCCCATCGATGTCGGCGAAGCCGACGGTCGACCTCGCGGACTTGCCCGCACCGAAGCGAGCCGGTGGGCTCGGCGATGCACCGAAGCCGCCGCCGCCGCGCTCTGCGCTCGACGATGCCGAGCTACCCGCGCCCAAGGGGGCCAAGCCCACGGCTGCTCCGTCCGCACTCGACCTCGACGATCTGATGCCGCCGTCGAAGAGCTCCGAAGCAGGGCTCGCCGATCTGCCCACGCCCAAGCCGCGCGGCTCGGCGCTTGGCGATGCACCCGCGAGCCGACCGGCTCCGTCGGCGCTCGCCGATCTGCCCGCGCCCAAGGCCAAACCGTCGGCGCTCGCCGATCTGCCCGCGCCCAAGGCCAAGCCATCGGCGCTCGCGGATCTACCCGCGCCCAAGAGCAAACCGGGCCTCACCGATCTGCCCGCGCCCAAGGGCAAGCCCGGCGCCCTCGACCTCGACGATCTGCCGGCTCCAAAGAGCATGGGCGGGCGACCGCTGGCGGCATCGATGCCGTCGCTCGACGACGATCTGGATCTGCCGGCGCCGGCCGCGCACGGGGGTGGCTACGGCAACCTCCCGATGCCCAAGCCGGGCGCCAACAACGATCTCCCGATGCCCAAGCCGGGCGCCAACAACGATCTTCCGGCGCCGAAGGGATTCTTCGACGATCTTCCGCAGCCCGCGAAGAAGGGCAGCAACATCGATCTCCCGGCGCCGAAGGGATTCTTCGACGATCTCCCGCAGCCCGCACTGTCGGGCTCGAAACCGGAGCTGCCCGCGCCGAAGAGCTTCTTCGACGATCTCCCGCAGCCGACGAAGAGTCCCGCACCCGGAGCGCCAGCGAGCGGCGGCGGATTCTTCGACGATCTCCCGCAGCCATCGAAGTCGGCCAAGGGTGGTGGGCTATTCGACGATCTCGCTCCTGCCGGTGGCAAGCAGGGCGGTCCCGACGCGATCTCGTTCGGCAACGACATCGAGCTCTCGCCGGGTCTCGGCGGCGATCGCCCGCTCGAGCTCGACGGTGGTGGTGGACCCGAGCTCGACCTTGGCCTGCCGATGGGCGACTCCACCGACTTCACCGAGCTCGATCTCAGCGAGCCGTCCGCCAAGAGTGGCAAGCAGCTCGCGGCCGAGGCAGCCGCGATGCCGACCGAGCCCGGCTCGCCGATCAAGATCAAGACGCCGAAGGCGGGCGGCAAGCAGACGCCGATCGCGATCTCCGTGCCGAAGAAGGACGCGGGCCCCGTCGATCTCAAGCTCGACCTCGCCGACGATCCGCACGACGGCAAGGCCGCGGCGGCGGCGACGGCGGGCGGAAAGACGGCAAAGCGCAAGGGCAAGAGTGCCGAGGAGACCGCCGAGGACAAGGCGGCAAAGCGCAAGCGCTCGCGGATCGTGCTCGCGTCGCTGCTCGGCTTGTCACTGCTCGGAGCGGGCGGCTTCTACTTCTACAAGAAGCATACGGCCGAGCAGGCGCGCCAGGACACGATCTCCGAGCAGCTTGCGATCGCGAAGAAGGCGCTCGGCGACGCGAACGCGAACCACTGGACCAGGGCGTTCGCGGCAGCCGAGGAGGTCCTCGCGATCGAACCGAACCACGTGCCCGCACTCGGCGTCGCTGCCGAGGCGGCGATCGCCGGTGCGCTCGACAACGGCATCAACTACGACGCGCGCATCAAGACGGGTCGCAATCGCGCGCAGCAGGGCATCGGCGTCGGCAAGACGAGCACCGAGCTCGAGCGCGCAAAGGCCGTGATGGCGATTGCGGCCGGGCAAGCGGACCGCTCGGTGCCGATGCTGCAGCAGCTGATCGCCGCCGATCCAAAGAGTGGCTGGCTGCAGCTCTACATGGGCTGGGCGCTGCTCGCGAAGGGTGATGCCCCTGCGGCGCAGACCGCGTTCGAGCAGGCCGTCGCGCTCGACGCGGCAACGAAGCTCCCCGCGCTCTACGGTCACGGCCAGGCCAAGCTACTGAAGGCCGACATCGAGGGCGCCCGCGTCGACTTCGCGACGGTGCTGGAGATGCCCGATGGCAAGAAGCACATCGGCGCGCAGGTCGGGCTCGCGGCCACGCTGCCGCCGCAGCAGTCGGCGCAACGCGAAGCCGATCTGATGGCGATCCTCAACCTGCCCGAGGCGGAGCTCGCGAAGGCCGATCCGCGCGCAGTGGGACGAGCATGGGTCCTCGCCGGCGATGTCGCCCGGACCAGCGGCCGCTACGACATCGCGCGCGAGCGGTATCGCAAGGCGATCGCGATCACTGCACTCGACGTCAGCGCGCTCAATGGTCTCGCTGCCGTCGAGTTGCGTGAGGGAAAGATACAGATCGCGCGCGACCTGCTGCAGAAGGCGCTCGCCGCGAATCCCAACGACGCCGAGTCCCAGCTCCTCGACGCGAGCGCCGATATCGCCGAGGGCAAGCTGCCCGAAGCCGACACCAAGCTCGCCAAGCTGTTCGAACGCCAGCCGCCGCTGCCGCCGCTGCAGCTCGCACGTCTGCACGTCGCGAAGGGCCGTCTGTTGGAGACACAGGGCAAGGACGAGGAGGCGATCGCCGAGTACTCCAAGGGCGCCAAGCTCGCGGGCGACCTCGACCTGACGCCGACGATGGCTGCGGTCACCAAGCTCACCGCGCTTGCGAAGAAGGCGCCCGACGAAGCGTCCGCGATGGGCTACCGCGACCGTGCGGCAGAGCTACTGGCTGCACTCGCCGAGAAGGCAAAGGAGGACGGCGAGGTCGCGATGACACTCGGTGTTGCGTATCTGCAAGCCGGCGACGCGACGAAGGCCGAGGTCGTCCTGCGCCGCGCGGTCGCGATGCGCGAGAAAGATCCCGAGTCACGCCTGCAGCTCGCGCGTGCGCTCGTCGCGCTCAACCGTACCGACGAGGCGGTGGCGTCGCTCAAGGAAGCGCTCGCGATCGATCCGAAGCGCGGCGATGTCTCGCTCGAGCTCGCGCGCACGTATCAGAATGCTGGCCGTCACACCGAGGCGATGGCCGCCTACGACAAGCTGCTCACCGAGGAGAACGTCCCGGTGATCGTGCGCATGCTCGCAGGTCGCTACTTCGCGTCGCGCGGTGAGTTCGCGAAGGCGGCTGCGCAGGCCGAGCCGATCCTCAAGGTGGAGCCGCAGAACGCCGGCGGCCTCTACCTCAAGGGCGAAGGCTTGATCCTCACGAAGAACTGGGACGACGCGCGCAAGGCGCTGACCCGCGCGAGCGATCTCGACATCACCGATGCCCAGGCGCTCGACGCGCTCGGCCGCGCGTTCGAGGGCAGCCACACGGATACCGACGAGCTCAAGTACATCGAGGGCGCGCGCCACGCGTACCATCGCGCGACGAAGGCCGACCCGAAGATGTTCCACCCGTACCTGGGTCTGGGTCGCTCCTACGTCCGCAAGGGCGACTGGAACGAGGCGCTCCAGGCGCTCACCGTCGCGAGTGGTCTCGACAAGACCAACAGCGAGGTCATGTACAACATGGGCCTCGCGTACTACGGGCTTCGCACCACGCCGGGTCCGTACAAGAAGACCGCGGCGCAGTGGTTCGAATCCGCGCTGAAGAACAAGCCGGAGATGTCCCTCGAGGACCGCGCCGAGGCGAACTACAAGCTGGGCGATCTGTACTTCGAGCAGAACAAGCCGGGCGATGCTGCACGTGCGTTCGATGCGGCCACGCGCACCGGTGAAGAGGTCGAGAAGCAGACCGGCAGGGCCCCCGAGTGGTTGACCGAGACGTTCTATCGGCTCGGCCAGGTGTACGAGGGGCAGAACGACAAGGCGAACCAGAAGCGCGCCTGGACCCGATTCGTGGATCGCAAGCCAAAGCCGTCGGATCGCGTCAAGGCCGCTGAGTACTGGCTCAACACCACGGGCAAGAACTTCTGATCGCAGTATGCTCCGACGGTGATGGACCGTCTGGGTAAGCTGCGTAATCGCATCGACCGAGCAGTTTTCTTCGCCAAGACCCTGCACGCCAGCAAGGTCGTGACGCCAATCCGGCCATCGAGCTTCGCGCAGCTTCTCAAGGACGTTCGCCACACGAAGCTCGGCCCGCACGTCGCCGTGATGTTCCACGCGGCAGCGCATCCCGACAAAGAGGCGGTCGTCGAGTACGGCGAGCATGGCGTGCGCCGCTACACGTGGGGCGAGCTCGACGCGACGATCAATCGCCTGTGCAACGCGCTGATCCAGCGCGGCGTGCGCGGCGGTTCGCGCGTCGCGCTGATGCTGCCGAACTCGAGCGAGTACTTGATCGCGCAGCAAGCGCTCGCGCGACTCGGCGCCTCTGCCGTGCAGATCGGCTATCGCCTCAAGGCTGGCGAGATCGCGTTCATCCTCGAGAACTCCGAGCCGATCGTGACGCTCGTCTACGGCGAGTACGTGGCCACGATGCTCGAGGCGCGGAAGCAGGCGAGCAAGGCCGGCGCACTGATCATCTGCGGCGGCGACGTAACGCCCGGCGCGCCCGACGTCGAGGACTGGGATCGCGCGATCGCAGGTGCCTCGCCCGAGATGCCACCTCGCCAGACCGGCGGAGACGGTGGCGGCGTGATCGTGTACACGTCGGGCACCACCGGCAAGCCGAAGGGTGCATCGCGCGCGTGGAAGAAGACCGGCTTCGAGTCGGTCGCCGACATGATCTACCAGGTCGGGATGCGCGCCGACGATCGGCACCTGTGCGTGTGCCCGCTCTATCACTCGGCGGCACCGGCGTTCGTCGCGATCATGATGTCGCTCGGCGCGACGATCGTGCTGCAGAACCACTTCGATCCCGAACAGGCACTCGACATCATCGAGAAGGAGCGCGTCACGTGCTCGCTGATGGTGCCGACGATGCTGATCCGCATGTCGAACCTGCCGGCGGACACGCGCAAGAAGTACGACACGTCGAGCCTGCGCTGGGTGATGTCGGGCGCGGCGCCGCTCACCACCGAGGCTGCGCGCCGGTTCATGGATGCGTTCGGTCCGGTGCTGTGGAACTTCTACGGCGCGACCGAGACTGGCCTCGTCACGCTCGCCGGACCGCACGATCACGTGTCGCGGCCCGGCACGATCGGCAAGATCCTGCGCGGCGTCGCCATTCGCCTGCTCGACGACGCCGGCAACATCGTGGCGCCCGGCCAGGTCGGCGAGCTCTACGCGCGCACGCCAACCCTGATCGGCGGCTATCACGGCAACGACGACGCCACGAAGTCAGCGCAGCGCGATGGCTACTTCTCCGTCGGAGATGTCGGTCGCGCCGATGCCGACGGCCACTACTACCTCGAGTCGCGCAAGCACGACATGGTGATCTCCGGCGGCGTGAACATCTACCCGCGAGAGATCGAGGATCACCTCAGCACGCATCCGGCGATCCTCGAGGCTGCGGTGATCGGCGTCCCCGACCCCGAGTGGGGGGAGACGCTGCGCGCATTCGTCGTGCTGCGCGATGGCGAGCAGCTCACCGAGGTCGAGGTCGTGAATTACTGCCGCGAGGCGCTCGCCGACTACAAGCGCCCCCGCAAGGTGACGTTCCTCATCGAGATGCCGCGCAACCCGACCGGCAAGATCCTGAAGCGCGAGCTGCGCGACCTGGGCTGACGTGATCCATCCCATCGTCCTCGGCACTGCCGGTCACATCGACCACGGCAAGACCTCGCTCGTGCGAGCGCTCACTGGTATCGACACCGATCGCCTCGCCGTCGAGAAGGCGCGTGGCATCACGACCGAGCTCGGATTCGCCCGGCTCGATCTCGGTGAGCGCCGCGTCGCGGTCGTCGACGTGCCGGGCCACGAGCGCTTCGTGAAGTCGATGGTCGCCGGCGCGACCGGGCTCGATCTGGTGATGCTGGTGATCGCAGCCGACGAGGGGGTGATGCCGCAGACCCGCGAGCACCTCGACATCTGCGACCTGCTCGGGGTGCGACGGGGCCTGATCGTACTGACCAAGCGCGACCTCATCGACGACGAGTGGCTCGCGATGGTGACCGCTGACGTGCGCGCGGCGGTCGAGGGGACGTTCCTCGCCGAGTCGCCGATCGTGCCGGTCTCGACGAAGACCGAGGTCGGGCTCGACGATCTCAGGGCCGAGCTGGCACGCACCATCGATGCGCTACCGCCCCGCGCGCAGACCGGCGTGTTCCGGCTGCCGATCGACCGCGTGTTCACGGTGAAGGGCTTCGGCACGATCGTCACCGGCACGATCCTCGGCGGCGAGGTGAAGAACGGCGACGAGCTCACCGTGATCCCGACCGGCCTCACCACGCGCGTGCGCGGCATCGAGGTTCACGGTGCCGCAGTCGAGCACGCGATTGCCGGACATCGAGCGGCACTGAACCTCGGCGGGATCGCCGTCGACGATCTCGCGCGTGGCGATCTGCTCGCGCATCCCGGCAAGGTCGCCGCGTCGCACATCCTCGATGTCGAGCTGCGCTATCTGCGCTCGGCGCCGGGCCCGCTCCCCGCGCGCAGCAAAGTGCTCGTCCACCACGCCACCACGCAGGTGCTGGCGAGCCTCGTTCTGGTGGATCACAAGGAGCTCGCGCCCGGGACCACCGCGCTCGCACAGCTCCGCCTCGACCAGACCACGCCGCTCGGCGCGCTGCCCGACGATCGCTTCATCGTGCGCGGCTTCGTCGAGACAGCGACGGGCGGCTCGACGATCGGCGGTGGCCGCATCATCCGCGTGCTCGCACCGAAGGCGCGCAAAGGCGAGGCGCATGCGCAGACCGTGGCCGCGCTCGCTGCCGCGCGGCTCGACCAGCGCGTCGCGCTCGACATCAAGGCCGCTGCCTTCGCGGGGCTTGGCGTGGCCGATCTCGTGCGTCGGCTCGGGGTTCCGGGCGAGCTGCTGACCGGGCCGCTATCGACGCTCGCTGCAACGGGCGAGCTGCTCGCGACCGGCGACGGCGACCACGCGCACTACCGTCACGCGACCGCG
>JBBQFU010000171.1:0-19808 GCA_038322185.1 Haliangiales bacterium | reverse complement strand
GGGCACGGCCTGCCACGTGAGCTTGATCGACTTGTCCTTCACGAACAAGAAGCGCGCGTCGATGCCGGGGCTCACGCTCCTGGGGAACGTGATCAGCTGTACAGCGTCGCTGGCGGCGTTGCCGGCGACGTCGCTTGCCTGACCGGCCACGAGGCTGCGCTCGCCGCCCGCCGTCGAGACCTTTGCCGCACCGCGCATGACCGCGACCTCGACGCCCTTGTTCTGGTTCGGTGTCACGCGGAACTCGGCGGGCTCGGCGCCGTCGGCGGCTGCGATTTTCGCTTCGGATCCGTCCTCGGCGCGGACCACGATCGCTGCCTTGCCGGGCTCGGCGCGGCCGGTCAGCGTGCCGGTTTCGACCTTCACCGCGGTGTCGACGATGATCGTCGTGTCCTCGCGCAGGTCGACGAAGCCGCGATCGCCGAACCGGACGCGCGCGAAGCTGCCCTTGCTCGTGCGGACCCAGTCGCGCTCGCGCAGTGTGGTGCCGACCGCGACCTTCTCCCAGGTGGCCGAGCCCTTGCGACGAACCTCGACCGTTCCGAGCACGTCGGCCGTGGTCGCGACGATGTCGGCGAGCGCCTCCGCGACCTTGGTGTCCGCGGAGCCCTCGGTTGCTTTGGGCGGAGCCTCCTTGCGCTCGCTTCCGCAGCCAAGCGCGACGAGGCTCATCGCGAGCGCGCGTGCCCACATCGCTTCGATCATACAGCCTGTTGGGCTACGATAGCGACGGGTGACCCTCCACCGAGTAGGCTCTTCGGCCAGCGCGCCGCAGGAGATTCCGTGCCCCCATTGTGGACAACGGACCCCTGCAGGCGACAGCTGCGTCCATTGCGGGGCGGCCCTCGCGAAAACCCACCGTTACCCCAAGGGGACGGTCCTGGGCGCCTACACGCTCGACGACGTGCTGGGCGAGGGCGGTATGGGGATCGTCTACCTCGCGACCCACACCCGGCTCGGGCGGCGCGTCGCGATCAAGGTCCTGCGGTCCGAGTACTCGGATCACCCGCAGGCGATCCGACGGTTCTTCGCGGAAGCGCGCGCGGTCAACAAGATCGCGCATCCCAACGTCGTCGAGGTCACCGACTTCGTCGAGCGCCCGGGCGAGACCAACTACTACGTGATGGAGCTGCTCGAGGGCGCGAGCCTCGCGGTGCTGATCGACAGCGGCGGCGTGCCCGAGCTCGACCGGTCGGTCGGAATCATGACGCAGCTCGCGGAGGCCATCGCGGCGATCCATCGCGCGGGCGTCGTCCATCGCGATCTCAAGCCCGACAACGTCGTGTTGATCGAGAAGAACGGCAAGAGCGACTTCGTGAAGCTGTGCGACTTCGGCGTCGCGAAGCTCATGGACTCGGGCCTCGATCGCGTCGCGATGCACAGCACGTCTCAGGGCGCGATCCTCGGCACGCCCGAGTACATGTCCCCCGAGCAGGCGAGTGGCAAGCCCGTCGATCCGCGCAGCGATATCTACTCGTTCGGCGTGATGCTCTACGAGCTCGCGACCGGCCGGATCCCGTTCTCGGCGCCGGATTTCGGCGAGATGGTCGTGCAGCTGCTCAAGGTCGCGCCGATTCCGCCGAGTCAGCTGCCGGATCTGCCGCACAAGATTCCGCCAGCGCTCGACGAGCTCATCATCGCGTGCCTCGCCAAGCAGCCCGCGGATCGTCCGCAGGACATGGAGCATGTCGTCGATCGCCTCGAGCAGATCGCCGAGCAAGAGGACTGGCTGGTCTACGAGCTCAAGGTCCGCGCGCCGACGGCCGTGCGCATGTCGGGGCAACAACCGGCGGTGGTGCCGTTCGATCGCACGCCCGCACCGGGCTCGCTGACGCCACCGCCGCACGCCTCATCGCCGGCGATGTATGTCCCGCCTGGCGTTCACCCACCGCGTACGCGTCTGCGCTACGTGGTGATCGGGGTTGTCGCGCTCGTGCTCGTCGGAGGTGGAATCGCGGTGCTCACCTCGGGCGAGTCGAGCGCTCCTGCGCCGAGATCCGAGCCCGTGACGTCCAAGGTCGACACCGAGCTCGCGCTCGCCGACGAGCGCATCGCGGCCGGGCGCCTGGTTGGAACCGGCGGTGACGAGGCCCTCGATCACCTGCTCGCGGCGAAGGCGCTCGATCCCAGGCACGACAAGGTCAACGAGCGGCTCGCCACACTCGCGCGCAAGTTCGAGCAGCTCGCCGATCAGGCCGTGACGACGGGCAGCCTCGCCGAGGCCGCGGCGCATTTGCAGACCGTGCTGCTCGCCGAACCCGACAACGAGACGGCCGCGAAGAAGATGGCCGACATCGAGCAGCAGATCCTCGCGAAGCAGCGTGAGGTGAAGCCCGCCGATCCGCCGAAAAAGAAGTCGCGCAAGTAGCTCGCTCAGCGCGAGCGATCACTTGGAGGCGGCTTCGCCCTGGAAGGCGTCGTAGTCCTCGTTCGCGTAGTCCTCGCGGTACAGCGCGCCGAGGTGGCGACCAACGAACACTTCGATCAGCTCGGGGTCGTACATCTTGCCCGCGGTCTTGCGCAGGATCGACTCGCACTCCTCGAGGGACAGCGCTTGCTTGTACGGGCGATCGGTCGCCATCGCGTCGAACGCGTCGGCAATCGCGACGATGCGTGCCGCGAGCGGGATGTCCTCGGACTTCATCTTGTCGGGATAGCCCGATCCATCCCAGCGCTCGTGGTGGTTGCGCACCGCGCTCATGATTGGCTTGAGCATCTCGATCTTCGACGCGATCTCGAAGCCCTTCACCGGATGCTCGCGCATGTGGATCCACTCGGCGTCGTCGAGCGGGCCCGGCTTGAGCAGCACCGCGTCCTTGATGCCGATCTTGCCAATGTCGTGCAAGAACGCGCCGAACTCGAGCGTCTCGAGGCCCTCGGCCGGATAGCCGGCCTCGCGCGCGAGGATCAGCGAGTACGCCGCGACGCGGCCGCAGTGACCCTTGGTGTACGGGTCCTTCGCCTCGATCGCCTCGGCGAGCCCGAACAGCGCCTGGCGGTTCGCTGCTTTGAGCTTCTCGTAGCTCTCCTCGAGCTCCTTGGTTCGCTCCTTGACGACCGTGTCGAGCAACGTCTCGCGGCGCTGCAGCTTGCTCTGATCGATCGACAGCCTGCGCACGAGGTCGCGCTGTTGCTCGACCAGGCCGAGCAGCTTCACGCCTTCGTTGACGAGCGCGACGAGCCGGCTGCGCTCGCTCGGTCGCGCGATCAGGCGGATGATGGTGCCGCCGTGTGCGGGGCGATAGTCGAGCTCGACCGCCTCATCGGGCGATGAGACCAGCGCGATGCGCAGCGCCTCGGGAGCGTGAAGCACGCTGGCTTCGAGCATGCCGACGCCATCGAAGTTGCCGCTGACGTGATGCGCGACGATCACGTGCGCCGGCTGTGTGCGAAGCTTGTTGAGCGCCTCGACCGTCGAGCGGGCCGTATCCACTGCGAGCCCGTTCGAGCCGATGAGCTCTGCCAGCTCGCCTAGCGCTTCGGGCTGAGGATGCGCCACGAGCGCTCGGAACTTCCCCTTCACATCCACGACTATATCCGTGGCGTCCGCTGTCGCAACGGCTACATTGCACGCAGGTGACGGAAGAAGTAACGGGCAATACGCAAGGTCTCAAAGCGAGCGAGATCAAGGCGCTCGAGCGGCTCTATCGGCGTCGTGTCGCACCAACCGATGTCGTGTCCGCGGAGCTCGCGGCCCAGCTGGCCCAGCAGACGGCGGAGCTGCACCGCCAGGTCGGCGTGCTCATCGATCGTCGTGGCGCCATCCAGCACGTGATGGTCGGCGATGCGTCGAAGATCATGCTCCCGGACTTCGGCCGTATCCGTGGCGGTAGCGGCCGCTTCCGGGGCCTGCGCCTCGTGCACACCCACTTGCGTGGGGAAGCACTCACGCGAGATGACTTGACCGATCTCGCGCTGCTTCGCCTCGATGCGGTCGCTGCGATCACGGTCGATGCCGCGGGTCGTCCGGGCAAGCTGTTCGTCGCCCACATGGTCCCTGATGGGCCGGCGGCCGAGCTCCCGGCCGAGCAGGCCACTGCGCCGAAGACCGACTTCATCGACCTCATCACGCGCGTCGAGGCCCAGTTCGGTCGCGCGCATCGCGTTGCCTCGACCGACAAGGGCAAGGACCGCGCGCTGATCGTTCATGTCGACATCGGGCGCTCGAAGGACTCCGAGGCGCGCGTCGCCGAGCTGCGCGAGCTGTGTCGCACCGCCGGCGTGAAGATCCTCGATATCATGGTGCAGCGCCGGCCCGAGGCCGATCCGAAGTACCTGGTCGGTCGCGGCAAGCTCGACGAGATCCTGCTGCGCGCGATGCAGCTCGGTGCCGAGGCAGTGATCTTCGATCCCGATCTCACGCCGGGCCAGGCACGGATGATCAGTGACGTCACCGAGATCAAGGTTCTCGATCGCACGATGCTGATCCTCGACATCTTCGCGCAGCACGCGACGAGCCGGGACGGCAAGCTGCAGGTCGAGCTCGCGCAGCTGCGCTACACGCTGCCGCGCCTGATCGAGAAGAACACGATGATGTCGCGCCTCACCGGTGGCATCGGTGGACGCGGTCCTGGCGAGACGAAGCTCGAGATCAATCGCCGCCGTGCGCGCGATCGAATCCATCTGCTCGAGAAGCGGCTCGGTGATCTCGCCGACGATCGTCGCCTGCGCCGCCGTCGCCGCGGCGAGCGCGATGTCCCGATCATCGCGATCTGCGGCTACACCAACGCCGGCAAGTCGACGATGCTCAACGCGCTCACGCAGGGCGACGCGCTCGCCGCCGACAAGCTGTTCGCCACCCTCGATCCGATCAGCCGCCGGCTGCGCTTCCCGCAGGAGCGCGAGGTCGTGATCACCGACACCGTGGGCTTCATCCGCGATCTCCCCAAGGAGCTGATCGCGGCGTTTCGCGCGACGCTCGAGGAGATGGCCGATGCCGACCTGCTCGTGCATGTCGTCGACGCGAGTGATCCGGACCGCGACGCGCACATCCGCGCGGTCGAGGGGATCCTCAACGACCTCGGCCTGGGCGACAAGCCGCGCATCCTCGTGTGGAACAAGGCCGACCAGCTCCCCGAGCCGGATGCCGATCATCTCGCGCAGCACGGTGGCGGCTTTGTTGTCTCCGCGCTCGACCGCGCGACGTTCGGTCCGCTGCTGCTCGCGATCGAGCGCATGCTGTGGGAGCAGGGCAAGGACACGCACGTCGCCCGCGCCGACGCTCACGCTTAGTATCGCAAGTTGGTCCACGTTCCGCGATACCAATCTGAGCGCAATTCCGTGGTCCCAAAGGACGAGCATCTCATCGCGGGTGGCGCGGCATCCGACGGTTGAGAGAGTCGTGGACGTGCACGTGACACGTGCACGTGCACGTGGACGTGACACGAGCCTGTGACCGCAGTACCTAGGGTGTCAGCACCTGGCGGTGCGCCCAGCACCTTCCGGCCTTGCAGAACGCATCCAGCGACCTTTGCATCGGCCGCGGGCATGGCGCTGGTGGTGGGCACGGCGTCGTGCGCACCTTCGGGCAGTTATCCTTCTTGATCCGGCGGGCGAGCTCGACCTTGCTGATCGCGTAGCTGCTGCAGCTCCCGGTACAGCTACAGCCGGCCTGGTAGCTCGATAGCTCGCAGTCCTCGTCGCGCTTGCACGTGCCAGAGCCTTCCGCCTCGACGACGACGGGGCTGGCGGCCGCAGGCGCATCGGGCAGCGCATCGACAGCCTCCGCATCGACAACCTCCGCATCGATGGGCTGCACGGCATCCGCGACGCGCACCGCCGGGGGCACGGGCTCGCGCTCGGGAACGGGCGCCGGCCGCGAGCAGCCGATCGTGATCGAAACCAGCCATAGCGCGCGCATCACGCCAGCGTACCAGCTGCTACATGCGCTGATGAAACTCGATCACGTTGCGATCGGGATCGCGCACGAAGAAACCGCGCGCATGCGGCGTGAACTGCTGCGGTCCGCCTGACAGCGCGATGCCGGCCGCTTCGATCGCGGCCCGCGCCTCCTCGAGGTCGGGGACCACGAGCGCGATATGCGTGATGCCGGGGTGCTTGTCGGGCACGTCCATCAAGACGTTCGGCGCTTCGGCGGAGGGCGCGTTGAGGACGAGGTTGAGCTCGAGGCCCGACGGGTGGTCGAGGATCGCGACCGGCTCGGGGCCGATGGGCCCTGCGGTCTTCGTGAAGCCGAGCAGCTCGTAGAACGCCAGTGAGCGCGCGAGGTCGTGAACGCGGATCCCGACGTGGGCAAGTCCGGTGACCGTGATCGGCATGCCTCGTTAGTAGCTGATAACCGTCTGGTGGTCGACGCCGAGGTCGATCGCCGGGATGGACTTCAGCGTTCCATCCGGCCAGCGAATCTCTGCCGTGTAGTTGCAGTCGCTGTCGCCGAGGCCGAAATACAGCAGGCGTGTATCCATCGCGTTGTACGTGCCGCGGCTGGTCTTCACCTCGCGGATCAGCTTGCGGCCGTCGGCGAACGTCAGCGTGACGCGTGTGCCCACCGCATCGCGAGTGACATGGACGCCATCGCCCTGGACCGCGATCGCGAGCCAGTGGTGCTGGTTGCCGAGGTCGTTGCGGAACAAAAGATTTGCGCGGCCGCCGCCCTGGTCACGTGCGCCGACCAGCAGGTCGAGGTCGCCGTCGCGATCGATGTCGGACCACGCGTGGTTCTGCGCGCCCTTCATGCCGGGACCGTGGTCCTCGTCGGTGAGGCCGACGGTGCGATCGAGGATGTTGAACATCCCGTCCGCCTGCTGGTGCATGAGGCCGAACCAGCCACGCTGGGTCTCGGTCGTGTAGCCGGTCTCGTACTTGTCGGTACGTGACAGTCCCACGTCGAGCAGGCCGTCGTTGTCGAAGTCGACGAGCGACAGGTCGACGTCTCCCTCGTTGTACGGCAGCTTGCGATCGAGCCACGCGTTCTCGAACTTGAAGCCGCCGGTCGCGCCCGTGTTGAGGAGCAGCACGCTCGGATCCGACCACGTGCGCGAGTAGTCACCACCCGGGTGCGAGATCGAGGACACGGCGAGGTCGAGGTCACCGTCGCGGTCGACGTCCTCACACGCGAGGCCAAACGCATTGCTGCCCACGTATGCGCCCGGTCCCTTGTTCGGCTCGGGGTTGCGGCCCATGCCCGTGGCGCCGATGAAGTAGTTGCCGGTCGCGAGGCTCGCGAAGCCGGTCTCGACGGCGACGTTCGTGAACGCGCCGGTGCCGTCGTTGTTCCACAGGATGTTTTGCGCGCCGCCGAGCGACACGCCATAGACCGCGACAAAGATGTCGAGGTCGCCATCGTTGTCGTAGTCGCACGCGGTGCTGCCGTTGCTTGGGCTGGCCGGGCTGCCGGACAGCTTGCTGCTCGCGTTGCTGAACGTGCCGTCGCCGTTGCCGAGGTACAGCGAGTCGGCGACCGCATAGCTGGTCTGGCCATTGCCGACGAACAGGTCGAGCTTGGCGTCGCCGTTGAAGTCGGCGAACACCGCGTTGGCCGCGGCCGTGTTCCCGATGGCACCCTCGACGCCCGAGCCCGCTGCCTTCGTGAACTTGCCGGTGCCGTCGTTGAGCCATAGCGAGCTCGCGAGCCCAGGTAGCGGGATGTCGAGGCCGGCGAACGCATCCTGGTCGCCGTCGTTGTCGATGTCGCCGAACGCGAAGAAGCCGGCCTGGATGTCTGCGAGGCCCGAGGCTTGGCTGACGTCGGTGAACGTGCCGTCGCAGTTGTTCTTGAACACGAGGTGCGTGTACGGGATGCCGGCCTTCGGGTTCGGGAACAGGTCGTGCGCGAGGATCTCGTCGCAGTGATCGCCGTCGAGATCGGCGAACGCAAGCCGGCTGTGGTCGTTGATCGGGATCGCGGTCGCCGGGTTCGGCGTGAAGTTGTTGACCTGGATCCCGCTCGCGGCTGAGATGTCGACGAACGACGTCGCACCCGGCTGCTGCAGCGGCTTGGCCTCACACTCGAGCGGCCGCGGCATCTCTTCAGAGCCAGTGCAGGCAGCGAGAGCGAGCGCGAGCAACGCGAAGCGATTCATGGGCCGAACCGTACGGGCGGGCGACCCGGCGCACCCATGAATACGATCGGACTTCGGCTGGCTACTCGAGGCGCCAGATCGCTCAGCGTTTCTTGACGAAACCGACGGCGATGCCGACGATCACGATGATGCCCCCGAATACCGCATGAATCGGTGGTTCCTCACCGAACGCGACCCACGTGATCAGCGACGAGCATAGTGGCTCGCCCAGGATCGCGAGTGCGACGAGGTGCGTCGGAGTGACGCGCACCGCCGCGTTGAGCAGGCTGTGACCGATGAACGATGCGACGAGTGCAGCGCACACGCACGCGAGATATGAATGGGCGGGCAGGTGGGTCAGCTCGGCGCCGGTGATCAGCGCGGCGATCACGAGCCCGATCGCGGCGATCGCGTTGACCGCGCCGAGATAGGGAAACAGCGGAACGCTCGCGCGGAGGCGACGGCCCAGCACGAGATACGCGGCCGCCGCCGCGGCACCGATCAGCGCGAGACCGTCGCCAAGGAGTGCGGTGCCGCCGGCTTGCCAGTCGCCGCCTGCAAGCACGGCGCAACCGCAGGCCGCGATCACGATGCCGAAGATCTCGCGGCGACTGACGCGATCGCCGAGCAGCGTGCCGAACAGCGCGGCGAACATCGGGTTGGTGGCGACGAGGGCCACCGACGCTGCCGTCGACGTGAAGGACAGCGAGGCGATCCACGAGCCGAAGTGGAGACCGAGCAGCGCGCCGGAGGCCACGACGAGCATCTGATCGCGGCGGGGGATGGCTGCGAGCTTGCGAAGCTCTCTCCAGCCCGCTGCGAACAGCAGGAGCGACGCGATGCCGACGCGCAGGGCTGCGATCGCGAGGGGTGGGGCAGGGGCCGCCCAACGGGCGAACGGTGCGCCGGTGGAGACGCAGGCGATCGCGAGGACCAGGCGGAGCACGCGCTCGACTAGGTCTCGGACTTCGTCGTCGTCGGATTGCCTTGATCGTCGAGGACCGTGAGCGCGATCGCCATGGCCTTGCGGGCGCGGGCGACCATCACTTCGTCGCTCTTGATCTTCTGATAGGCGCGGAGGACCTGCTCCTGGTAGCTGGCGTTCTCCGCCTCGATCGACTCGATCTCGCCGCGCAGCTCGGTGATGCGCTGGTCGCGCTCGGCGATCGCGGCCGCGTGAGCGCGCAGGTCGGCGTTGCGATCCGCGATCGTCTGGACAGCGGAGGCCAGCTCGCTCTCGGAGCGCTTGAGGGAGTCGCGTGCGCCGGCGAGGCCCTTCTTGAGCTCCTCTCGCTCGGCGGTCATGTCACTGACGGTGCGAGCGTGGGCTTCCTCGAGCTCGCGCAGCTTGCGCTCACCCTCGGCCTTGAGCTCGGAGATGGCCTGGTTGTGCTCGGCATCGGCAATCGACTTGGCCTTGAGGGCCTCGCCATGGACGACGGCGATCGCACGCTCGTGCTTGCCCTCGAGCTCACCCATCGCGCTGGCATGTGATTGCTGCAGCGACTCGTGCTCGGCGTGATGGCGAGCGGCCGCATCCTCGGCAGCCTTCTTGGCGGCATGCAGCTGCGCGCGCTGCTCGGCGACCTCGCGCTGCGCAGACTCGGTGAGCTCGACGATCTGCGCCTCGTACCGTTGCTGCTGCTCGGCGAGCGCCGTGCGATGGGTCTCGGCGGTGCGCCTGGCACCATCGGCGTGCTGAGCGAGCTCACCCTCGTGCTTGGTCCGCAGCTCGGCGAGCACGGCATCGTGTTTCGCGGCGAGGTCGGCGATGGCAGCCGCGTGCTGCGTGCCGAGCTCCTGGTTCTCGCGCTGTGCAGTCGCGAGCTTGACCTCGTGCGACGCGGTGGTGCGATCGAGCTGCGCCTTGAGCTGCGCGATCGCCTGGCCATGCGACTCGGCATCGCGCTCGCGAGCCTCGCTGGCTTCCTCGTCGCGCGCCTCGATCTCGGCCTCGTACTTCGCGCGGGTCTGCTCGAGCTCGGTCTTGTGGGCTGCCTCGGCGGCAGCTGCGGCTGCGGCTGCTTGCTGGGTCTCGGTCCTGTGCGCTGCCGCTGCCTGCTGGAAGGCAGTCCTGTGCTCGGCCTCGCGCTCGCCGGCGGCGTGCAGCAGATCGGCCCGGAGCGCTGCCTCGCGCTCGGTGGCGGCTGCGGCGGCTTGCTGGAGCTCGGCCTTGTGCTGCTGGAGCTGCCCTTGCAGCGCCGCTTCGCGATCAGCGGCGGCAGCACTGGCCTGCTGCAACCGCGCTTCGACGTCGGCCGCTGCGCGTGCGCCTTGCTGCTCGGCACCGGCGATCGCAACCACGTGGGCCTGGTTCGCCGTCGCGAGCTGCGCCTCGAGCTCGGCGATCCGGTTGTTCTGCGACTTCTCGAGCGCGGCGACGGCCTCGTGATGCTCCTGTGCGTTCGCGCGGCGAAGCTCCTCGATCGTCTCATCGAGCTTGGCACCGTGTGCGGCCTCGAGCTCCTCGCGCAGCTGCGCCAGCGCCGACTCCTGCGCCTCCTCGGCATCCGCTTCGAGCTTGGCGCGCCCAGTCTCGGCCTCGGCCTTGAGCGCGGCGACTTCGGCTTGATGGCGCTGGACCAGCTGCTCGCGCTCGTTGCGCAGGCGCATCTCGGCGTCCGACGCCGACGACGCGCGGTTCTCGCGCTCGGTCGCGAGCTCTTGCTGCGTCTGCGCGAGTGCGGTCTCGGCGGTCTGGGCCGCCTTCGATGCGGCCGCGAGCTGGCTCTCGACAGCGCTCAGCTTCGCGGCGAGTGCATCGAGCGTCTCCTGAAGCTCTCGCTCTTTGCCCTCGAAGATCTGCTGCTCGAGCTTGGCGTTCTGCTTCTCGAGCTTCTCCTTCGCGTGCTGCGCGTGCTTGAGCTTCTCGTTGACCTCGGCGAGCTCCTTGGCGTGACCCTCGAGCGTCTTCTTCGCGTCCTTGAGCTCCTTCTCGCGCGCGAGGTTCTGCTCGCGCAGGTTCAGAAACTGACTCTCGCGATCCTTGCCCTTGGCGGCGGCATCGGTCGAGCGACTGCGATCGAGCTCGGCCTTGAGCTGCGTGATCTGCCGCTCGAGCTCGCCGATCTTGCGGATGCCCTTGTGGTCGTAGACGCCGGACTGCTCGCGCTCCGCCTCGACGTTCTGCGCGATGCTATCGAGTCCGAGATCGACCGCACGATTGCCCTGCGAGCCGGTCGGGCTCTTCGCGCGCGCCTGCGGGACCGCATCGACAGGCTCCGGCTCGGGCGCAGCCGCGATCGCCTCGGGCACGGGCTCGGGGATCGGCTCGGGCGCCGCCTCCTCGACCTCCTCGATCGCGTCTTCCATCTCGACGTCATCGAGCGAGACCATGTCGTCGTCGCCGATCGGGATCGCCACCTGCGACTCCGCGACCGGTTCCTCATCGGCGAAGTCATCGTCGTGCGACTGCCCTTGCTTGCGATAGCTCTCCAGCTCGTCGCCGGTCTCGCGACCACCATCGCGGATCGGGGCGGGCACGCTGTCGACATCGCCGGGTTCGGCGATCTTGTGCGGCACCGGCTCGGGGATCGCAGAATCCTCGTTGGAGTCGATCGCCTCGACGGCATCGGATCCCTCGATGGGCGCCGCATCGATCTCGTCATGCGGAATCTCGACGGGCGCATCCTCGACGGCCTCCGGCGCCGCATCGGACTCGGCCTCCTCCAGCGGAAGGACCTCGGTCGCTGCCGGCTCGGGCGCGACGGGATCACCGCCACCGCCGAACATGTCGTCACCGAGCAGCGCATCGAACGCGGCATCGGTCTCCTGCGAGACCATGCTATCGACCAGCACTTCGCTGCCGGGGCCCACCGTCGCCATGTCGTTGCGCGCGCGCGCGCAGCTTCCGACATCGTCATCGTCGTCGAGCTGCTCGTCGAGCACGACATCGCCATCGCCGATCTCCATCGGGATGTCCTCGCCGATCGGGAGATCATCGTCGTCGGCCTCGGGCTCGCCGAGCTTGATCAGCGCGTCGATCTTCGCGACGAGCACCGCGGGATCGAGGTCGGTCTTGTGGAGGTACTCGTCGGCGTGAACCTTCATGCCGCGGTGCTTGGCGAAGCTCTCCGGCGGCAGCGTCTGCGTGACGAGCAGGATCGGCACCTTGGCGCCAACCGTCTTGCGCGCCTTCTGGAACGTCTTGAAGCCCAGCTTCTCCGGCTCCTCGACGGCGATGACGATCAGGTCCGGTGGATCGGCCGCCGCCAGAGCGAGTGCACGCTCGGGCTCGGCTTCGGTCATGACAACGGTACGATACCGGTCGAGCTGGTGGCTCAGGATGTCGCGAAACGCCGAGTCACCATCGATGAGCAGTACGCGTCGATTCATTCCCCTGCCGAGATGGTATCCCAACTCGGCGTAAGAATTGCCCGGATGGGCTTCTACTGCGGCCCGACGAGGTCCGTCCGGCTCACCAGCCAGACCAGCTCGTTCACGGACAGCTCGGGCGCCATGAACATGTAGCCCATGTCGTTGCGGTCGACGTAGGTCACCACGGCCTGACCCTGCGGCGACTCCATCACGTACACGGTACGGTTGTTCACTGTCATCGGGGTGCCGTCGCGCATCTCGTCCGTGCGCAAGTCCCGCACCACGAGCAGCGACAGGATGAACGTGTCGCCACCGCGGCGGATTTGATAGGACAGGGCAGCCGCGTCGTGGCCGTTGATCGCACCGGGGAGCAAGCGCGCGCCGAGCAGCTGGCTGTCGGGCACTTCCTTGAACTGCGGCGGTGCGACCGAGGCGAAGTGCTGGTTGAGCCACGGGCCCGTACCGGCGCCCTGCACCTCGAGGGGCAGCGTGCGCGTGGCGTGCTTGGTCGCCTGCTGCGCGACGGTGCCCGCCACTCGCTCGGGCCGCGCCTGCATGCCGACGAACATCACGATCGCGGCAGCTGCAGCGATCATCGCGCTGCCCGGCAGCAAGTACTGATACCAGCGGCGGCGCTGTTCCTTGGCTTCGTCGGCGTCGGCTCGATCGAGCACGCGACCGAGCTTCGCGCGCAGCAGATCAGGCGCGGGCGCGACGATCAGCGCGCGCTGGATCAACGATTGATCGGCGCGCTCACTGTCGAGGTGTCCACGGCACCCGGCGCACTCGGTGAGGTGCGCTTCGAGCTCGTGGCGCTCCTCGGCGGCGAGCTCGTCGTCGAGATACGCCATCGCAAGAGTGTCGATGCTCTGACAGAGACTCATTTGGAACCCTCTCGCGCTCGTGCAGCGCGATACTTATCGAGATCGATCGTGGTCTCGTTACCGTTGCCTGCTTGCGGTTTGACGTAGCCCTCTGCGACCGCGAACTCCTTGAGTGCCGCAGCAAGTAGCTTACGTCCTCGGAACAGTCGGCTCATCACGGTGCCCACGGGGCACTGCATGATGTCGGCGATCTCCTTGTACGACAGGCCCTGCATGTCGCACAGGATCACCGCGGTGCGGAAGTCGTCGGGCAGCTGCTCGAGCGCCTTCTGCACGTCGTCGGAGACACTCGCCGACATCATCGCCTGGTCGGGCGCGATCTTGTCGTGCGCCGTCGCCTGCACCAGCACGCCATCGGTCGCGTCCTGCTCGGCGCTCGCCGCATCGAGCACCTCGCGCGAGCGCTTGCGGCGCTGGTACTCGTTGATGAACGTGTTGGTGACGATGCGCAGCAGCCATGCCTTGCAGTTCGAGTCCTGCTGGAACGAGTCCCAGAACCGGTAGGCGCGCAGCAGGCTGTCCTGCACCAGGTCCTCGGCATCACGCGGGTTGCGCGTCAGCCGGTACGCGGCTCCATACAGCGCGTCCACGTGGACCAGCGCTTGGCGCTCGAACTCGTTACGCTTTTGCTTCACCGCGAGCATCCAGGACTTCTACCGGTCGCCACGGCTACATTGTTCCCGACATCGGAGTGGATGCCAAGTCCGCGTAAGTACTAGGTTAGGCGCGGAAGGCTTCGTGCTTCACGCCGAGGGCCTCGGCAACCGCCGCATGCGGGACCGTGCCCTTGTACGTGTTGATGCCCGACACCAGGTGCGGGACGGCCGCGGTGGCCTTCTCGAGACCGTTGTCCGCGAGCGTCACGACGTACTTGATCGTCGCATTCGTGAGCGCGTAGGTCGACGTGCGGGGCACTGCGCCCGGCATGTTCGCGACCATGTACGCGGTGACGCCGTGCAGATCGTAGGTCGGGTTGTCGTGATAGGTCGCGCGCGCGCCTTCGACGCAGCCGCCCTGATCGATCGACACGTCGACGATCACCGAGCCCGGCTCCATCGCCTTGATCATCGCGGAGGTCACGAGGCGCGGAGCGCGCGCACCCGGCAGCAGCACCGCGCCGACCACGAGATCGCTCTCAAGCACCGAGCGCTCGATGCTGATCGGATCACTGTACTGCGTGGAGATGCGGCCACCGTAGATGTCATCGAGGTACGCGAGCGTCTTGAGATTGACGTCGAGCACGGTGACGTTGGCGCCGAGACCGACTGCCATCTTCACTGCGTTCTGACCGACGACGCCGCCGCCGATCACGGTGACGCGGCCGCGCTTCACGCCCGGCACGCCGCCGAGGAGAACACCCTTGCCGCCGCGTTCGCGCTCGAGATACGTGGCGCCCGCTTGCACGGACATGCGACCCGCGACCGCCGACATCGGCGTGAGCAGCGGGAGGTCACCTGGCGTGGGCTCGATCGTCTCGTACGCGACGCCGTTGACGCCGCGGTTGAGCAGCTCCTTGCTGAGCTCGTGCGCCGCAGCGAGGTGGAGGTACGTGAACAGCAGCAGATCTTTGCGCATCAGCGCGAACTCGGGCGCGATCGGCTCCTTGACCTTCACGACCATGTCGCACGCCCAGATCTCTTCCTTCGTCGGAACGATCGTGGCGCCCGCCTTGATGTACGCCTCGTCCGTGATCGACGAGCCGACGCCCGCGTTCTGCTCGACGAGCACCGAGTGCCCGCGGGCGACGAGCGTCGCGACTCCCGACGGAGTCATGCCAACGCGAAATTCCTGGGTCTTGATCTCTTTGGGTACGCCGATCCGCATGTGAGGGCAGCATCGTCTTCCGCCTCGCGAAATTCAATCCAGCGATGCGTCCAGATCGCCGTGACGCGTTGCGCTAGTATGAGCCGGCTGTGACCCCGCTCGAGCGCATCCTCCGCGACGGCCAGGCCGCCCACCCAACGGTCAGCGTCCCCGTGGCAGAGGTCACGCGGCTGGTCGCCGCCCGCCTCGAAGGCGAGGAAAATCCGCAGGCGCTCGCCGCTGACGAGCTCTACCTCGCCGCCGCCTGCGCCCTCGGAGACCGCACCGCCCTGGGGACCTTCGAGCAGCGGTACTTCGGCGTGATCCCGGCGGCGCTGTCCCGGCTCTCGCTCAACCGCGACGAGATCTCCGAGGTCGAGCAGCAGCTGCGGATCCGGCTGTTCGTCGCCGAGGGCGGGGAGACGCCCCGGGTCGTTGCCTATGCCGGGCAGGGCCAGCTCGGTGGCCTGGTCCGGGTCGCCGCGGTGCGCGCCGGGCTGAACTTGCTCCGGGAACGGGGCCGGCTCGCGTCCCCGGGCGGCGGCGACGGCGACGACCTCGAGGACATCCCGGTCCGCGAGGACAACCCCGAGCTGGCGCGGCTCAAGGCGCAGCATCGCACCGCGTTCAAAGCTGCCTTCGAGCATGCGATTGCCTCGCTCGAGCCGCGCGAGCGCAGCTTGCTCGGGCTCGCGATCGTGAAGGGCCTCGGCATTGATCGCATCGGCGCGATCTACGGCGTGCATCGCGCGACGGCGGCGCGCTGGGTCACGGCCGCGCGCGCCAGCCTCACCCGTGCGCTGCACAAGATCCTCGCGACCGAGCTCGGTGTCGCGCAGTCCGGCGTCGACGATCTGCTGCCGCTCGTCGAGTCGCAGCTCGAGCTGTCTCTCGAGCGGCTGCTGCGCTCGCGTCCCCAGAGCTAGGGGCTTCGCGGCTGTGGCTCCTGACTTTCGTAGCTGCGGAGCAGTGCGACCACCAGCTCCAAGCATGCCACGCAGGCGTCGACGTGGACGAACGCGAGCTCACGCGCGGTTCGGGTCATGCGGTATTCCTCGCTGCGCGCCTCGGCAAAGCCAAGGCTTGCGATCAGCGCGAGAAGCTCGCCGTCGTCGAGGCACCGCCTCATTGGCACGCTTTAGCCCCGCCGTTGCACGAGCCCGACACGCAGTCGCTGCCAAACCAGCACGGGTCGCCGGCGTAGCCGTAGCCCATGCAGACGTTGGTGCCCGACGAGTCGGCGCGGCACGAGTAGCCGTCGTCGCCGCAGTCGCTCGAGAACCGGCACGTCTGTGCCGAGCTATACCGGCCACCGCCGCCGAAGCCACGGCCCTCGACGACGATCGGCGCGTTCTGCATGCCGATCGAGTAGCCGCTCTGGTAGGCCTCACGCGTCGGCTGCTGCGACTGCGGGTGACACTGCATGTCGACCCACGACGTGTCGAGCGGGCGGCGCTTGAGTCCGTCGTTGTTGCCGGTCTCGTACGCGAAGTTCGGGTCGCCGCACATCCGCGCGTAGTGGCGCTGGTTGGCTTCCTGGATCTCGCGTGAGCTCATCGGCATCACGCAGGCGGCGAACATGGCAGAGGCGAAGGCGAGGAGGGCGATCTTGTTCATGCCCCCCTAACCCGGGTCCCTGCGGCATGTCGCACGAAAAGTGACGGCTAGCGGATCGCGAGCTAACTGCTGAATAGCTGCTTGAACGCCGTGCGGACCTCGTTGGCCGAGCCCGGGCGATCGTCGGCCTGCTTCGACAGCAATGACAGCATCAGCTCGTCGAGCGCGGCCGGGATCGATTCCTCGATACTCGACGCACGTGGCGGCGGCAGATGCATCTGCGCGTACAGGATGTCGCCGTCGATGAACGGCGGGCGTCCGGTCACCAGCTCGAACAGCATGCAGCCGACGGCGTAGAGGTCGGCGCGGTGATCGACGTTGGTGCCGGTGATCTGCTCGGGCGCCATGTACAGCGGCGTGCCGCGGATCTCGGTGCGATGGATCGTGACCTCGCGCATCACGCGTGCGAGCCCGAAGTCGCCGAGCTTCACCGTGCGGTCGTTCGCGACGAAGCAGTTCGCGGGCTTGATGTCGCGGTGGATGATCTTGCGCGCGTGCGCGTAGGCGAGGCCCGAACAGACCTGGTCGACGATGCCGACTGCCTCGAGCCATGGCATCGCGCCACGCTCGCGGGCGATGTCAGCGAGCGGCCGACCGTCGACGAACTCCATGATCATGTAGACACCGCTCGGGTCCGTGATCTGGTCGTACATCGCGACGATGTTGGTGTGGTTGAGCTGCGCGAGCGCCTTGGCCTCCTGGGTGAACAGGCGCATCGCATCGGGATTCGCGCGCAGGTCGTCGGCCATCTCCTTGATCGCGACCTCGCGTTCGAGCTTCTCGTCGCGTGCGCGATGCACGACGCCCATCGCGCCGCGACCGAGCTCGGACTTGATGCGATAGCGGCCGAGCAGCGTGTCGCCGGGGCGCGGCGTCTGAGCACGCGGTAGACGCGCGGCTGCGGCTGCCGGCAGCGGCGCGGACAGCTCGGGCGAGTAGGCGGTGGCAGCGGCACCGACGGCGCCCCGCGCAGCGCCGCCCGACGGGGCGAGCCCGAGGTCACTCGGGATGTTGATGCCGAGGTCGCGGATCGAGATCGATTCGTCGGGCGGCGCCGGCAGCGCGGTGGTCGCCGCGAGCGCGGCCGCAGGCTTTGCAGCTGGCGTGCGCAGCTTCGCGGCGGGCATCGGGTCGGGCTCCTCGGTCGGAAGGTCGAGCTTCACCCCGGCCTCGATGCGCAGCTCGCGCTCGATGTTGATCGACTCGCGGTGCAGCTTGGGCGCGGTGATCTGGATCGGGCGCTCGAAGGTCTTGCCCTTGGTCTCGATGCACATCGTGTAGGTGCCGACCGTCAGGTAGAGCACGGCCACGCCTTCCTCGTCGGTGTAGACCTTGTCGTGCTCGGCGGTCTTGATCCACACCGGGATGCCACGCCGCGGATTGGCGAACACCTCGACGCGAACCTCGGCGAGCTTGGAGGTCAGATCGAACTTGAGCTCGGCGAGCTCGCCGCGCTCGAGGACGATCTCCTGTGTGCACGTCGCCGGGACCACGAGCAGCCTGCCGCCGCGCGTGAACACGCCGTACAGGTGCACGTACCAGGCACCGACGCCGACCCTCGCCGTGTAGCCGCTCGCGATCAGCGTCGCGGAGTGGGCCTTGATCACGGTGCCGACCTTGCGCATGTCCTGGGAAAACTTTGCGGCGTTGTCGACGCGCGGCCGCGTCGGACTCTTCGTGATCTCGACGCACAGCACTTCGTCGCTCACGTCGGGTGCGCGCTCGATCTTGAGCCTGATGCGACCCTTCGCGCGTGTGATGTAGACGATGAGGGCGAGCAGGAACACCCCGGCGAACGCGAGGATGATCTTGAGCTTGCTGTCGTTGAACGAGACGAGGCGCTGCGCCTTGACCACCTTCGACACGTGCGCGACCTCGCTCGCGTTGCGCTCGTACAGCGTCAGCTTCACCTCGGCGCCGCGATCGGTCGCGATGACCTGATAGAGCAGGGCGGCATGCGCGTCATCGGTGACCCGGGCCAGCGTCGCGGCCGTGAGCGGCTCGTCGGGGAGCGCAGCCTCCGCACGCAGCTTCATCTTGTACGGCTGGGCCGACAGCGCCGTGACGAGCGTGCTCTTCAGCGGCTCGGGATGCGCGACCTTGAACGAGTACCACTTCGGCTCCCAGCGCACTTCTGCGATCACGACCGTCTTGCCTCGCAGCTGCATGAGGCCGGTCAATGCCGACAGCAGCGGCTCGACCAGCGACGGATCGAGGCCGACCGCAGTCAGCTTGATCGTCGGGCCGGTGTCGAGCTCTGTCGTGGTGGCCACGGCGCTACCGCCGCCCGCGTCGCTCGGCGTGATCGTCGACTTGGTACCGGTGCCTTGCTCGAGCACGAGGCGCGAGACGGCGACGCGCGGTGGGTCGGGCGCGACCTGGCCGAGATCGATGATCGCGCGGTGAACGAGCGGGCTCACCGGCGCCAGTCGCTCCGCGGTGGCGATCGCCGCGGTGGCGTCGCCGGTGCGGTTGTCGAGCAACGCGACCTGCATGACGATCACGTGATCCTCTGGGGTGACCGGCGTGCCGATCACGGCGAGCGCGGCCTTCGGGTCGCCTGCCTGCGCGAGTGCGCGAGCGTGCTCGCGAGAGGCGCCGGCCTTCTTGAGCGCAACCGCAGCCTCGGCGAACTTGCCGTCACCGCTGAGCACCCAGCCCTGATAGCGATTCGCGCGCGCGTCGGCAGCCGCGACCCGCAGCAGCTCGGCCACGGACGGAGCCTCGAGCCCGTCGGCGCGGCGCATCGACAGCTCGGCACGCAGCCGCAGGGCAGCGGGCTCGGTTCGCTTCGCCACGAGGGTCTCGAGGCGCGAGAGATCGTAGACCTCGAGCTCGCGGGCGCTGATCAGCGTGAGTGCACGTGGCACGTCGACGCCGGCCTCGGCTGCGTTGAGGCCGATGCGCGCCGCGACGCCGGGCGCCTTCTGCATCTGCTTCTCGGCTGCGGTGACGAGCGCGCGGTGCAGCCCCGCCGACACGCGGTTCGGCACCAGCGTCGCTGCGATCGCGAGCAGCGGGCGCACCTGATCACCGATGAGCCCGCTCTTGATACGGGACTCGAGCAACGCAGCGTCGCTGCCGGTCTCGGCGAGCGTGACCTGCGCGAGCGTGACGAGCGCGTGCCGGGGCGGCCTCGCGCCGAGCGCCTGCTCGGCTTCCAGTC
>JBBQFU010000170.1:0-19833 GCA_038322185.1 Haliangiales bacterium | reverse complement strand
CTCCGCTCGACGTTCCGCGATCTGCACGAGGGCGAGCGGATGGCGGATCGCGCCAAGAGCGAGCTCGTCGAGGCCAACCTCCGGCTCGTGGTCTCGATCGCGAAGAAGTACACGAACCGCGGCCTCCAGTTCCTGGACCTGATCCAGGAGGGCAACATCGGCCTGATGAAGGCCGTCGACAAGTTCGAGTACAAGCGCGGCTACAAGTTCTCGACCTACGCGACGTGGTGGATCCGCCAGGCGATCACCCGTGCGATCGCCGACCAGGCCCGCACGATCCGTATCCCGGTCCACATGATCGAGACGATCAACAAGCTCGTGCGCACCACGCGCTACCTCGTCCAGGAGCTCGGCCGCGAGCCGACGCCGGAAGAGATCGCCGAGCGCATGGAGCTGCCGCTCGACAAGGTCCGCAAGGTCCTCAAGATCGCGAAGGAGCCGATCTCGCTCGAGACCCCGATCGGCGAGGAGGAGGACAGCCACCTCGGTGACTTCATCGAGGACAAGTCGATCATCTCGCCGAGCGAGAGCGTCATCAGCGTCAACCTCGCGGACCAGACGCGAAAAGTCCTGGCGACCCTCACCCCGCGCGAGGAGAAGGTCCTGCGCATGCGCTTCGGTATCGGCGAGAAGTCGGACCACACCCTCGAGGAGGTGGGTCAGGACTTCGAGGTGACGCGCGAGCGCATCCGCCAGATCGAGGCCAAGGCCCTCCGTAAGCTGCGCCACCCGTCGCGCAGCAAGCGTCTCAAGGCCTTCGTCGAGAACTGATCTAGTTCTTTCGATGTAGAAAGGCGAGCACGCTGCCGTGCTCGCCTTCGCCGTTTCGGAGGCGTTTCGGACTACATTCGATGGTCCGTGGACTTCTGGATCAGCCTCGCGGAAGCGCTCTGGGACACGTGGACGCCCGTCGTCCTGATCGTGTTCGTGCTCACGCGCATCCTCGCGCGCACGGCACCGCGCCCGGTCGAGCGCTATCAGCTGCGGGCTGGCGGCACGCTGCTGCTCGGCCACATCATCGCGCTGACGATCAGCGTCGCCCAGCAAGCGCATGGCTACGAGGGCAAGATCGCCGAGGTCACGAGCTACGCGTTCGAAGCGCTGGCCGTGATGAGCATCGCCTTCACGGCGGTGTTCCGCACGCTGCTACCGCGCGTCGGGATCAACGTGCCGCGGATCCTCATCGACCTGTTGACGGCGATCGGCGTGATCTTCGTATTCATCGCGGTCGGCCGACGCGCCGGGTTCTCGGTCGCGGGCCTCATCACCACGAGTGCCGTGCTCACCGCGGTGATCGGCTTCTCGCTGCAGGACACGCTCGGCAACATGATGGGCGGACTCTCCGTCCAGCTCGACAAGTCGATCTCCGTCGGCGACTGGGTCACCGTCAACGGTGTGCACGGCCGCGTGATCGAGATGCGCTGGCGCTACACGGCGCTCGAGGCCCGCAACTGGGACACCGTGATCGTTCCCAACGGCGTGCTCGTGAAGAGCCAGGTCGTGATCATGGGCAAGCGCCAGGGCATGCCGCCGATGCAGCGGCGCCACATCGACTTCTACATCGACTTCCGCAGTGCACCGACGCTGGTGCAGTCGTCCGTGCTCGGCGCACTTCGTAACGATCCAGTGCCGAACATGGCGAAAGAGCCGCTGCCGCAGGTGCTGTTCATGGGCGTGAAGGACAGCTACGCGCACTATCAAGCGCGGTACTGGCTCGACGATCTGGGCGTCGACGATCCGACCGACAGCGCGGTGCGCACGCGCATCTGGTTCGCGCTGCGGCGCGCAGGCATCCCGATGTCGATTCCGGCGAGCCACGTGTTCCTCACGCCCGACACGCCGGAGCGTGGACAGCGCAAGGCAGACCGCGAGATGGTGCAGCGGCTGCGCGCGCTCGCGAAGGTCGATCTGTTCGACAACCTGACCGAGCAACAACAGCGCACGCTTGCCGACCAGCTGCAGTTCACGCCGTTTGCCACCGGCGAAGCAGTGACGCGCGAGGGCGATCACGACGACGGACTGTTCATGATCGTCGAAGGCGAGGCGGCGGTCCGCATCGGTACCGGGCATGACCAGCGCGAGGTCGCACAGCTCGGCGCGGGGCAGTTTTTCGGTGAGATGTCGCTGATGACCGGCGAGGCGCGGACCGCGACCGTGGTCGCCGCCACGGATCTGGTCTGCTACCGGATGAGCAAGGCGGCGTTCCACGCAATTCTGCAGGAGGCACCTGCGATCGCCGATCAGGTCGCCGAGGTGCTGGCGACCCGGCGGAGCGAGCTGTTCGCCGCCCGCGGCGAGGCCGAAACCGACGGTAAGTCCCGCATGGAGACCGCGAAACGCGACCTCGCCAGCCGGATTCGCGGGTTCTTCGGCCTCGACGCAGCGCGGTAGACGTTCCGCCTACACCACCGGGGTGATCGATCCGGAAAAACAGGCCTGGCGGTTCGCGGACGCCCGCGTCACCATGGAGAACGATGCTGCAAGCTGTCCAGGTCCCTCTCCTCAAGTCAGCGCTCGCTGGCGCAGCGGTCCTCGCGGGCATGTTCGCGCTCGCCCCGACGAAGCACACGTCGACGGTGCAACGCCTCGAGCTCCATGCGCCGGAAGAGCCGAGCGCGCTCTACCTCACCGCGTGGGATCGCGGCGACGTGTTCGTTCGCGTCGTGGACGGCAAGGCGCAACCGCTGACGTTCCAGACGCACGCCTTCATCAACGATGGCTGCGAGTGGCTCGCGACCGAGCACCTGGTACCGGACGGCACGAACCGCTACTCGTACAGCTACGACGAGCAGATCCTGTCGTGCGAGCCCGATGCGACGCCGGCGCGTAAGACGCCACGTACGGGTTACGTCCTCGTCGTGGGCACCGAATAGGTAGACCATCGAGCCGTGAGGCTCGCAGCAGCTGCCATCGCGCTGAGTGGTTGCGGTCGCCAGAACTTCGCCAGCGTCGACGACGCCGCGCCGCAGACTGACGCCCAGGTCGACGTCATGGCGGATGCCGACACGCGGCTGCCCGGCCTCATCGCCTGGTATGCGATGGAGGACTCGCCCGCCGACGGCGAGATCGCCGACAGTGGGGGCGGAGGTCATCCGGCGTTATGCGTGACGGGGTTGAGCTGTCCGACGCAGGTCGCCGGCAAGCGCGGCAGCGCACTGGCGTTCGACGGCACTCAGTACGCGCGGATCACGTACGGCCCGTGGCTCGCCACGAGCACGGCCTACACGATCGCGGGCTGGATCTATCTCGACCAGCAGATCGATCAGGTCGCGTTCGCGAAGCCGTGGGGTTCAGATTCATATGACTCGTGGGGCATCACCGCGTGGAGTCCGGGCGCCACGCTCGGCACGGGCACCTGCCTGGAGACCGTCGACGGCGCGATGAACAGCGAGAACGTCTGCGGGCCCGTCCTGCCCGCGGGGCAGTGGTTTCACGTCGCCGGCCGATGGACCGGCAGCGCGAAGGCGATGTTCATCAACGGCGTCAAGGCGGCGGAGCTGCTGAGCACGCCAACGTCGCTGATCGACACGCACGACGCGATCATCGGCGGCGACGAGAACAGTGGCTCACCGGCCTATCTGTTTCACGGCAAGGTCGACGAGGTGCAGCTGTACGACCGCGCGCTCACCGACGCCGAGATCGCCATGCTCGCGCTCTAGTGCTGTGCGACCTGGTCGCGTGGTGGCGTATCGATGATCGTCGTGGCCGGCTCGCCGTAGAGCTCGGTCCACAGCGCCTTCGCGGCCGCGCGCAGCTTGTCGTCGGACTGGGCCGCGATCAGCTTCGCGAAGGTGCTGAGGCGATCGCGGTCAAGGCCCTTGGTGTAGCGCGGGGTCGAGGTATCGGCGCCGAGCTGCTTGGCGATGCCCTCGATGACGACGAGGCCGGCGTAGAACTCGCCGGTGCCCCAGCGATCGCGGTGGAACACCTGGCGACCGAGGTGCCATAGCGAGGCTTGCGGGGTGTTCGGGTCGTTGATGATCTGCGACAGGTACGCGGCCATCTCGGCGCGTGCGCTCGACACGATCGCGCGCGGGTTGCCTTCGTTGGTGCGTGGCGAGCCGAGCATCGATTCGAGAACGGCCGGGTAGCGAAGCTCGGTGTCGCGGTCGTAGTCGAAGCCGTGCTGTGCCTCGTGACGACGCACGGTGGCGGCGACGAGATCGTGGATGCGCGCGTGGATCCGCGGCGCCTGGAGCGCGGCGAGCTGGGCATCGATCTCGGTGACCTTGGTGCGCTGATACTTGGGCACGCGCTCCTCGAGAGAGTCGAGGAGGCTCTGCGGCACGAACAGCTCATCGATCTTGATGAAGTAGATGTCCTTGCGGCCGAGCTTGTCGCGCCACTCGTCGATGATGTCGCCGCGCTTGACGAGCAGGCCGGCGATCTTCTGCGCGTTGACCGCATCCTTCTCGAGCGTCGTGACGTACTCGCGACGGATCGCATCGCCGATCGTGCTCGCGAGCTGCTTGTTCTGCGGCCACAGCATCCACTCCTGATCGGCGAGCGGATACGGCTGGCCGCCGGCGAGAACGGGGAGCACGAAGCTCGCGACGTTGACGTCGATGCGATCGAGATGGAGGACCGGATCGCCCGCATCCTCGTCGTGCATGCCGAGCGCGGCCCACGCAGTGTTGAGGTTGTCGAGGCGGCGCAGCGACAGCACGCGGCGCGGCACACCGTTCGTAACGACGTAGACGACCTGCTCGACGAAGTACGCCTGGATGATCGGATGGCCGCGACGGAAGCGACCCTCGAGGTGATAGCCGAGACCTGCATCGATGAACGCGACCGACAGCTCGCGCACGGATTCGCGCAGCACGTCGTCATCGCGTCCGGTGGGACCGCCGTCGCGTTGCGCAGCGACGAGCGATGCCTCGAATGCAGCGAGCATCGCGTCCCATGCCTTCGCGAGCGGCTTGCCCGCGGCGAGGATTGGCTCGGGCGTGCGCACGGCCGCAAACAGCTTCTCCCGATCGTTGGCGCCCGCACGGTTGGCTTTGACCACGAGGTCGGTGAGCGAATCGTTGAGCAGCGTGTCGATCGCCTTGTCATGCAGCGGCGTGCCACCGACCTTGAATGCGTCGGCCGACGGCGGCGGCAGTTGGCGCGCGTAGGGACGCGGCGGCGGTCCGGGCCGCGTGACGACGTAGGCCGCGACGCCGCCGACGAGCGACAGCGTGATCAGGAGCGACATCACGGTCCACAGCGGGAAGCGCGGCATCGCCGGCGCCGCCAGCGTCGCGTAGGCAGCCTCGACCGCCGCCGGATCGGCGGCGTTGCTGTCACGGCCAGCGACCGTGAGCGCCGCGAGCCGCATCACGTGCGCCGGTGCAGGCGCTGGTAGCTGGGCCGCGTCACATGCGAGCGCCGCATCGATGAGTGCGGCCTCGAGCTTGCGGCGAGCGAACCCGCGCGCGACCGGATCGATGGCCTTGATCGCCGCGCGCGCCACGTCTTCATCGTTGGCGGGGATGCCAGTGGCAAGGGATGCGAGGACGTGACGCTTGAACATGGGCGGCCTGGATTTGACGGAGGTGGGGGGATCGGAGCAACCAATAGTTTTGGCGCATCGTGTCGAGCCACCACCGGGAGCGAGGTCGCACAGAAATCGCGAATAGATTCAATGGTCCGACCGCACGCGTAACAGACTTCGCACCCGCTGCGTCGTTACGCACTGGAACCGAGCGTCAGTGAAATGTACCGCCCGCAAATTCAGCGGCTTGGATCAGTGTGCGTCCTGGCACGGGCTGTGCTGCTTGGTCACAGAGCGATTCTATGAATGACCGTGAAGCCAAAGCCCGTGCGGTGAAGATCCTCGCGAAGTCGATCTACCGCGATCTCGAATCGCAGGGCTTCGATGAGAAGCAGATCGTCGCCTTGGCGACCGAGCTGATCTCCGAAGTCACCAGCAAGATCTCTCGCGATCACGTCAAGCAGCAGTCGCAGGTCGCCTGATCGCGGTTGCCCTCGGGGCAACGCGTCGCTGACCTCCTGTAGTCCTCTCGGTCTGTCCCTGGCACTGCGTGCATCCATGATCTAGGGTGCCGGCCATGGCAAAGGTACGCGTCGGCATCAATGGATTCGGCCGCATTGGCCGTGGCTTCGTTCGTTGTCTCGCTGAGTCGAAGGATACCTTCGACCTGGTCCTGATCAACGACCTCACCGACGTGAAGACGCTCGGTCACCTGCTGAAGCACGACTCGGTGCATGGACACTATCCGGGCACGGTCACGGTGCAAGACAACGCACTCGTCATCAACGGCGACACCGTGAAGATCAGCGCCGAACGCGATCCGTCGCAGATCAAGTGGAAGGACCTCGGCGTCGATGTCGTCATCGAGTCGACCGGCGTGTTCGTCGACAAGGCGGGCGCTGGTAAGCACCTCGCCGGCGGCGCGAAGAAGGTCATCATCAGTGCGCCCGCGAAGGAGCCCGACGTGACGCTCTGCATGGGCATCAACCTCGAGGCCTACAAGCCGGGCGAGCACCACATCATCTCGAACGCGTCGTGCACGACGAACTGCCTCGCGCCGGTCGCAAAGGTCCTGCACGAGACGTTCGGCGTGATCAACGGCATCATGACGACGATCCACTCGTACACCAACGACCAGCAGATCCTCGACCTGCCGCACAAGGACCTGCGTCGCGCTCGCGCCGCCGCACTGTCGATGATCCCGACGACCACCGGCGCCGCGAAGGCGCTCAAGGAAGTCCTCCCCTCGATGGCCGGCAAGCTCGACGGCATGGCGATCCGCGTCCCGACGCCGAACGTCTCGCTCGTCGATCTGACGGTGCGTCTCGAGAAGGCCGCTGATGCGAAGACCGTGAACGAGGCGTTCCGCAAGGCCGCCGCCGGTCCGCTCAAGGGCATCCTCGCCGTGTCCGACGAGCCGCTCGTGTCGTGTGACTACAACGGTAACAAGCACAGCTCGACGGTCGACGCCGCGCTGACCACATCCATGGGCGACATCGTCAAGGTGCTGTCCTGGTACGACAACGAGATGGGCTACTCGCAGCGCCTGTTCGACCTCGCGCGCTACGTCGGGGAGCGCCTGTAGTCATGCCCCTGCCCGCTGGGATCAAGAGCGTCGAGGAGCTTGCCGTCGAGGGCAAGCGCGTGTTCGTGCGGGTCGATTACAACGTTCCGCTCGACAAGCAGACCAAGAAAGTCGGCGACGACGCGCGCATCAAGGCGACGCTGCCGACGCTCAAGCATCTGATCGAGCGCGGCGCTCGCATCGTGCTCGGCAGCCACCTCGGCCGGCCGGACGGTAAGGTCAAGGCCGAGTACTCGCTCGAGCCCGTCGCCGCTCGGCTGGCCGAGCTGCTCGGCATCGACATCGCGCTCGCGGACGAGCCGGTGGGTGATGGCGCGCGCAAGATCGTCAGCGATCTGCGCGACGGCCAGATCGCGATGCTCGAGAACCTGCGCTTCGATCCCGGTGAAGAGGCGAACGACGAAGCGTTCGCGCGCACGCTCGCGTCGTACTGCGACGTCTATGTCAACGACGCGTTCGGCACGGCGCACCGCGCGCACGCGTCGACCTCGGGCATGGTGAAGTTCGTCGGCGACAAGGGCGCCGGCTTCGTGATGGCCAAGGAGATCGACTTCCTCACGCGTCTGCTCGGCAACATCGATCGTCCGTACGTCGCGGTGCTCGGCGGCGCCAAGGTCTCCGACAAGATCGAGGTCCTCGATGCGCTGCTCGAGCGCGTCAACGGGATCGTGATCGGCGGCGCGATGGCGAACACGTTCCTCGAGGCTCAAGGCAAGAACGTGGGCAAGAGCAAGGTGGAGAAGGACAAGCTCGCGATCGCGAGAAACTTCCTGCGCAAGGCGAGCGAGAAGAAGGTGGCCGTCTACCTGCCGACCGACGTCATGGTCGGCACCGGCCTCGACGATACCAACGCGATTGCGATGCGCGTCGACCACATCAGCGATCATCAGATGGCGCTCGACATCGGACCGGGTACCACGGAGCTGTTCCGTCGCGTGCTGACCGAGGCGCGCACCGTGTTCTGGAACGGACCGATGGGCGTGTTCGAGAAGCCGCAGTGGGCCAACGGCACGATGGCCGTGGCCAAGACCTTGGCCGAGAACAAGATGGCGCTGACTGTGGTCGGCGGCGGCGACTCGGCAGCCGCGATCGCGCAGGCTGGTCTGGCCGACAAGGTCTCGCACGTGTCGACCGGTGGCGGCGCATCGCTCGAGTTCGTGCAGGGCCTCGATCTGCCGGGAATTGCGGCACTTCGGCCCTGATACGTCCGGAGCGCGCGCTGGAGCACACCGTGCGCGTGGCTGCCACAGCAGCGTGATCAAGAAAAGTGCAACGTGGCGTGATCGCGGGGTTAATGCTGGCTAAGTTCGTGCACATGAGGCGCCCGTGACGCAACGTCTGCTCATCGTCGATGACAGCAAGGTGATGCGCGACATGGTCGCTGCGTGTCTTCGGCCGCTGGGCGACGTCTCCTTCGACTTCGCAGCGAGCGGGCTGGAAGCCATCGAGCGCCTCGCGCTTGGCTCGTACAACCTCGTGGTTCTCGACCTCAACATGCCCGACGTCGGAGGTATCGAGGTCATCGAGTTCATCCGCCAGCAGTCGAAGCTGCGCGAGCTGCCGATCCTCGTCGTTACCACACGCGGCGACGATGCGAGCCGGTCTCGCGTCCTCGAAGCGGGCGCCTCGGGGTTTCTCCCCAAGCCGTTCGCACCCGATCAGATCCTGTCGGACGTTCGCGGTCTCCTCGCATAGAGAGCATCCGTGTCCGACACAGTCGACCTCAAGGAGTTTGTCGGCGGATTCATCGCGGAATCCGACCAGATCGTCGCATCCGCGACGGCCGGACTTCTCGAGATCGAACAAGCGAATGCGGCGAACGAATTGCGTCCCAAGACGGTGCGCGACCTGTTCCGGGCACTCCACACGATCAAGGGACTCTCCGGGATGATGGGCATCGAGCCGATCGTCGACCTCGCTCACGCATTCGAGACCGTGCTGCGGTCGGCGGACCAGGCGGGCGGCCGCCTCGGTGCGCGCGCCGTCGAGCTCGGGCTTGTCACGGTTCGCGCGATCGCCGAACGCGTGCGCGCCGTCGCCGATGACCGCAAGGTTCCGCCCGCGCCCGAGGCGCTGCTCGACGAGCTCGCACGTGTCGATATCACCGGCTCGGCCGCTGCACCTGCGCCGTTTGTCGCCGCGAGCTGGGACAAGCGGCTCTCGCCCGGCGAGCGCTCTCAGCTGGCCTCTGCGCTGTCCGCCAAGCGCGGCGTGTACACGCTCTCGTTCGCACCGAGCGACGAAACCGCTGCCAAGGGTGTCTCGATCGCCAGCGTCCGCTCTACCGTTGCCGCGCTGGGTGATCTGATCAAGGTCGCGCCGCGCTCGCAGCCGGCCAGCCCCGACGCACCGGCCGGTCTGGTGTTCGAGCTCCTCGTCGTCAGCGATGCATCGGTCGCGGAGCTCGCGGCGGCAGCGGCCTCGCCCGTGGAACGCGTCATCGCGGTGGTCGGCGAAGAAGTCGCTCCGATGATGCTGCCGGAGATGCGGGCTGACGACGATCACGCCCCGATCGGTCGCTCGCTGGTTCGCGTCGAGCTGACGCGGCTCGACGAGCTTCAGGAGCAGCTGTCAGCACTCGTCGTGTCGCGGTTTCGCCTCGAGCGTCAGATCGTCACGCTCGCCGCGACCGGGGCCGACGTCCGCCCGTTGCGGGAGGTCTGCGACCTGCAAGGGCGCCAGCTGCGCGACCTGCGTCGCGGCATCTTGCGCGCACGGATGGTCCGCGTCGCCGAGATCCTCGAGCCGCTGTCGCTCATCGTGCGCAGCCTGACGAAGCCCGGCATCAAGGAAGTGAAGCTCGAGCTCGACGTGCGCGACAGCGAGCTCGACAAGGCCGTTGCCGATCGTCTGCTGCCCGCGCTTGTCCATCTCGTGCGCAACGCGGTCGATCACGCGATCGAGTCGGTCCCCGAGCGCGAGCAGGCCGGCAAGCCGCGATTTGGCACGGTTCGCGTGAGCTGCCGCGAAGGCGCCGGCAACGAGCTCGATCTCTCGATTCACGACGACGGCCGCGGTATCGATCGCGCGGCGATCGCGAAGCGCTCCGGCAAGCCGATCGACGACGACATCGCGCTTCTCGACGCGCTGGCCACGCCGGGCTTCTCGACCCGCGACACCGTCACCAATACCAGCGGACGCGGCCTCGGCATGGACATCGTCCGCCGCATCATCGTCGGCGACCTCGGCGGCGAGCTGATCGTGTCGACCACCGTCGGCCAGGGCACAACGTTCACGCTCGAGGTTCCACTCACCATCGCGATCATCGACGTGTTCTCGTTCGAGTGCGCGAACCAGATGTTTGTGGTGCCGGTCGCCGGCATCGAGGAGATCTTCGAGCTCGGCGAATCGCTGCGAACCGAGGCGCCTTCGAGCACCGGGCGCCTCCCGCTCGCGATGACCGAGCGCCGCGGCGACGCGGTCACGATCGTGTCGCTCAGCAAGCTGCTGCGCCTGTCTAGCGAGAAGGCGTCGTCGAGCAAGGCGCTCGTCGTGCGGCGCAACGGTGAGGCGATCGCGTTCGCTGTCGACCGCATGCTCGGCCGCCACGAGGTGGTCGTGCGGCCGATCGAGGATGTGCTCGCTCGCGCCCCCGGGATCTCCGGCGCAACGGATCTCGGCGATGGTCGCCCCACCCTGCTTCTCGATCTCACCGAGCTCGGAGCCACGATCAGTACCTGGCGCGAGGTGCCACCGTCATGACCACGCTGCACGTCGCCTTCAAGGTTGGAAACGCCGAGTACGTCGTCTCGGCCTCACAGGTCCTGCACCTCGAGTCGTTCACCGCTGCGACGCACATTCCCGGCGCGCCCGCGTTTGTCGCGGGTCTCGTCCAGGTGCGCGGCAAGCTGGTGCCCGTCGTCGATCTGCGCACGCGGTTCGGGCTCGCCCCCGTCGAGCGTACGATTGACAACCGAGTCATCGTGGTCGCCGTCGGCACACGTGTCGCGGGCCTGCTCGTCGATAGTGCGCGTGACATGCTGCGCCTCGACGAGTCAACGTTTCAGCCGCCGCCCGATCTGGTCGAGGCGCAGGTGGCCGGGTTCGTGAAGGCGATCGCCACGATCGCGCCGAGCCGAATGCTTCTGGTCGTGGATGTCCCGCGAGTCATTGGAGAGGAAGTCGCCCATGCGTAACACCCCGGAAATTTCGAATCGCAGCGTCGACGCCGTCGCCCAGTCCCTGCGCCAGACCGCCGATCGCGCGGAGCAGATCGAGCAGGCAGCCAGCCGCCTCGCTGCCGGAGGCAACGAGCACGCAGCCGGTGCAGACCAGACGCGGACTTCGCTCGAGTCCATCCTCGCTAACATCGAGGAGACTGCATCGGCGAGCGAAGAGCTCACGCGGTCGCAGACTGCGATCGCCACCACGGCCAAGGAGCTGACCACCGGCTTCGAGTCCAACGCTGCGGCGCTCCAGGAGACGTCGTCATCGGTCGCCAACGTTCGCAAGGACGCCGAGCTGCTGGCCAAGTCTGTCGATTCGACGGCCGCGGCACTCGAGCAGGTGACCCGCTCGGTTCGCGCAACCGCGTCGAACGCCACCGAGCTTGCCGCCGCCAGCGCCGAGCTCGCCGCGACGGCCACCGAGACGAGCGCGAACGTGGTCGATCTTGCATCGCGCGGCGCCGAGAGCGCCGCGATGATCGAGGAGGTCGCATCGACGAGCGAGGAGATGGCCGCTGGCATCACCCGGCTCGCAGCCGACTCCAAGCAAATCGGTGAGCGCGTGACCGGGATGTCTACGGGCCTCACCGCGATGACGGCGGCGCTCGACGCCGTCGCTCGCGACGCGATCGAGTCTGCCTCGAGCGTGGAGGAGACCTCGGCAACGGCCGAGGAGCTCGCGCGTTCCATCCGCGGCGTCGCGGATCTCGCTCACAAGCTCGAAGGAACGGCCGAGGCATCCGCGAGCTCGCTCGCCGAGATCGCAGCATCGGTCGAACAGGTCGCGGCGACGGCCGAGAAGAACGCCACGACGATCGACGGCACCGCGGCTGCCATCGAGCAGGTCGCGCGCTCGTCAGCGATCGTCGGCACCGCAGCGTCCGAGGTCAGCTCGCTCGCCGCGAACAGTGCCTCCGCCGCAGCTCAGCTCGATACCGCCACCCGGCGCATCGGCGCACTCGTCGACACCACGCGCACCACGTCGGAACGTGTCACCCAGCAGGCGCAGGCCGGCGGCGCGACGGTCGGTCGCACGATCGCAGGCCTCGTGAAGATTCGCGAGGCAATGGTCGGCAGCTCTGTGGTGATGAAGGAGATGGGCAAGCGCGCCGAGGAGATCGGCGACATCGTGCAGGCGATCAACTTGATCGCCGACCGCACGAATCTGCTCTCGCTCAACGCCAGCATTGAAGCGGCGCGCGCCGGCGAGCACGGCCGAGGCTTCGCCGTGATCGCCGAGGAGATCCGTGCGCTCGCCGACCGCGCGGCAGCCGCCGCCGGCGACGTCAGCAAGATCGTGCGCGGGCTGCAGTCCACTGCACGCGAGGCGATCACCGCGAACACCGACGGTCTGAAGATCGCCGACGAAGGTGCACAGCTGTCCGAGGAGGCCCGAGGCGGTCTGCAGATCATCCTCGAGGGCGTGTCGACGGTCGACCGCTCGATCAGGGACATCAGCACCGCCGCAGGCGAGCAGGCGCAGGCGGTCCACACCGTGGTCGCCGCCACATCGAAGCTCAGCGACGAGTCGCGCGCCATCGCGCGCGCTGGCGAGGAGCAGTCGCGCGGCACGCAGAACCTGTCGCGTGCGTCGGCCGAGATGCGTACGATGGCCAAGCAGACCCGCGACGCGACGAGCGAGCAGGCCATGGCGCTGCGCGACATGGTGAAGGCGAACGCGCAGCTCAGCGATCACGCACAGCGCGTGAGCAGCGCCACGGCGGAGCAGGCCACGGCGGCGCAGCAGCTCGCGCGGGCGACCATGCAGCTGCGCTCCGCGACCACCCGTACGAGCTCCGCGATGACCGAACAGATGCGTTCGCTCACCGCCATGTCCTCGGGCGCCGCGGAGGTCGCGACGGCCACGCAACGCGCGGCGACTGCGCTCGCCGAACAGGCCCGTGGCGGTTCCGAGATCGCGAAGGCGCTCGAAGCGGCGCGCAAGCAGTCGGTGAACACCGCACGTGGCGTCTCGGAGCAGGCGCGCGCCGCGAAGGATGTCGAGGCCACCAGCCGCGAGGTCGCACGCCTCGCCCACTCGCTGACCACGTCGACGGCCGAGCAGACCACCGCGCTGGCAACGCTCACCAACGACGCCGACGAGGTGCGCCGGGTCGCACGCCAGACTGCGCGTGCGGTCGCCGAGCAGGCCGACGCGCTCGGCGGGGTCACAACGGCCACTGCCAAGCACATGACGATGGTGCAATCCGTTGCGCGAGCCGCGAGCGAGCAGGCGATCGCGGCCGATCAGGTCGCCACGACGATCCGATCGGTTCGCAATCGCACGCGCGAGATCGCGGTTGCCGTCAACGAACAGGCCCGAACCTCGACGGCGAGCGCACAGGATGTCGCGCTGATCGCGCAGGAGATCGCCAACCTCCGCCGCGCGAACGTCGAGATGACCGCGCAGGTAGCCGCGCTCGGCGCGAACGGCACCCAGGAAGGGCCGCTTGAGTCGTCGTAGTCACGCACTGACCGAGGCCGAGCGCTCGCGCATCGAGCACGTCGATCACCTGGTCGCCGCTGGCCCGCGGGGTATCCGCGAGCTGATCGTTTCGCTCGGCGATCCGAGCTGGACCGTTCGCCGTGCGGTCGTCGCTGGTCTCGCGTCCCTCGGCGATGACGCGGTCGCGCCGCTGTGTCTCTGGTTGCGTACCGTGCGGAGCAGCGAGAGCGCGATCGCCGCGGCGGTCGACACCCTCGCCACCTCGATCGGGACCACCGTGACCGCGGAAGTACTCGCGCTCGCTGACGATCCCAATCCCGCCGTCACGGCCGACGCCGCGATGATCCTCGGCCGCCGCCGCGTGCTCGAAGCGACCCCGCGCCTCGCCGCACTGGTCCAGCACGAGGACGACAACGTTGCGGTCGCCTCGATCGAGGCACTCGGCATGGTCGGTGGCACCGCCGCGGTCGACGTCTTGGTGCGCGTCGTCGAGAGCAAGCGGTTCTTCCGCACGTTCCCGGCGATCCAGGTGCTCGCTCGCACCGGCGATCCGCGCGCGGTGGCACCGCTCGCGGCCCTGCTGTCCGACGAGTCATACCGGCTCGAAGCCGTGCGCGCGCTAGGCCGCACCGGTCATCCACAGGCGATCGGTCCGATCACGTCGCTGCTGCACAGCCCGAGTGACGCGATCGTCCGGCTCGTCGCGCTCGCGCTGTCCGAGCTGATCGAGCGCGCCGACTGGACAGGCAGCTCCGAGCACGTTGCGACCATGCTCCGCCACACCCTCGCGCCATGGCTCGGCCGCTTCGGTGCCGCGCTCCGTGGGGCCGACCCCGAGGAGCGCTCCGCGATCGCGCTGCTGCTCGGCCGTGCCGGCGATGCGTCGGTGCTCTCCGCGATCACCTCGATGCTCGAGGATGCCTCGACCGTCGCCGCTGCGACCAACGCTCTCCATCATCTCGAGCGCACGAGCGACGACGCGCTCGTGGCCGCGCTCATTACCGACGATCCATTCAAGCGCGTCGCGATCCTGCCGCTCGTTCGCGCTCCGGCAGCCGCTCCCACGGTACGCCAGCTCCTCACCGACGAGGATCCCGAGGTGCGCGCACGCGCGTGCGAGGCGCTCGCGCGGATCAATGACATCACGAGTGTCCCGAACCTGTTCGAGATGCTGGGTGACACCAACCCGCGCGCCGCCCATGCGGCCGTGTCGGCGATCCTCACGCTCGGCAGCGGCGAGACCGAGAAGCTCGCCCTGCAGGCGGTCACGTCGAACCGGCCCGCGGTCCGCCGCCACGCGATCCGCATCCTCGGCGCATTCGGCTATCCCAATGGCTTCGGGGCGCTGCGAGACGCGATCGCGGACTCCGACCGCCGGATCGCGGAGCTCGCGATCGCCGGTCTCGGTGGAATCGACGACGCGCGTGTCGAGCCACTGCTGTCGGAGATCGCGGCGTCTCGTGACGACGCGCTCCGTGCCGCCGTGATGCGTGCTGTTGCCCAACGTGGAGGCGCATTCGCGAGCAAGCTCCTCGCGCGCGGGCTCACCGATAGCGCCGACTGGGTGCGCTACTACGCCGCTCAAGGCTACGGCCGGCTCGGTCCCGACGCCGCGGAGAACGCGTCCGAGCTCCTCGTCCAGCGCTTGCGCGATCCCGCCGCGCAGGTCCGGATCGCGGCGATCGAGTCGCTGTCCCGCATCGGCTCGAGCGATGCGTGGGACGCGGTCTGCAAAGCTGCCGCCTCGCCGGATCCCGACGAGCGCCGAGCGGGTCTGGTCGGCGTGGGCATGCAGGCGCGTGATGGTGCGATGCAGATCCTGACCGACGCGGCGCGCTCCACCGACCAGGCGACGCGCCTCGTGGCGATCGCCGGCATCGCCCGGCTATCGGGGGCGTCCGCCGTCCAGCTCCTCGACGAGGCGGCCGGCGACGTGAGCCCCGAGGTACGCACCGCCGCGCTGTCGTTGCTCGCCGAGCGCGACGATGAACCCGCCGCGCGCGTGCTCGTCGACTGGGCTCTCAAGTCCGATCCGGATCACCCGGCGCAGCGCGCGCTGTCTCGACCCGGTGCGAATCGCGTGCTCGCGATCCTGGCGCGGATGCCGGACGCCGACGACCGCAGCGCACCGATCCTTGCAGCTGCACTTGGCCGCATGAGCTTCGAGATGGCGACCGTCGGGTTGTTCGAAGCGCTGGAGATGGAGAATCCCGCCGCGCGCGCCGCCGCCGCGACCACGCTCGTCGGCATCGATGCACGCGGCGCAGCGCAAGCCGTTGGCGCGCTCGCTGCTTCCGATCCCGACCACAACGTGCGACAGGTCTCCGCAGCTGCGCTGGCCAAGACGTAGTCGCCATGCCGTCTCTCACCATGTCCCCCCAGCTGTACGTGCTCTTCTCGACGCTCGTCGAGGAGGCATCGGGGATTCACTACGGCCCGCAAGACCAGGAGCTGTTTGGCAGCAAGGTTGCCGACCACGCGCTCGACCAGGGCTTCGAGTCGATGCTGGATTACTACTACCGGCTTCGCTACGACGATCGCGAGGGTCTCGAGACCCGTCGCTTGATCGAATCACTGCTCGTTCACGAGTCGTACTTCTTCCGCGAGCTGCCGCCGCTCGTCGAGCTCGTCGACGGTCATCTCGCACCGGCCGTCGCGCGGCGCGGTCGTGCTCGCGTGTGGTCCGCCGCATGCGCCGGCGGCGAAGAGCCGTTCACGCTCGCGATGCTGCTGGACGATCGCGGGCTCCTCGATCGCGTCGACATCATTGGCACCGACCTCAGCGCGGCCGTGCTCGCCCGGGCGGCGGGCGGCAGGTACAGCCGGCGCGCGTTGCGCGACGGGCACCCTCCCGCGCTCGCTGCGCGCTATCTTGAGGTGTCGCCGCAAGGAGTCAGCGTCGCACCGCGCATCCGCAACACGGTGCGGTTCGAGCGCCTCAACCTGATCGATGCGGGCGCGATCGCGAAGCTCGGTCTGTTCGACGCGGTGCTGTGCCGCAACGCACTCATCTACTTCCGCGAGCAGCGCGTCGTGCAGATCGTCGAGCAACTCGGCAGCGCGTTGCGACCCGATGGGCTGCTCACCGTCGGAGTCTCGGAGTCCCTGCTCCGCTTCGGAACGTCACTCGTCTGCGAGGAGCGTAACGGATCGTTCTTCTACCGGAGAGCCGGCTGATGGCGCAGCCGCGGGTTCTCGTGGTCGACGACTCTGCGTTCGCACGCACGGTGCTGTCTCGCGTGCTGCGCGCGACCGGCTCGATCGAGGTGATCGGCACGGCACGCGATGGCGACGATGCGCTCGAACAGATCGAGAGGCTGGATCCGGACATCATCACGCTCGACCTCACGATGCCGCGGCTCGACGGCCTCGGCGTGCTGCGGGTCCTCGGTGCTCGCGACCGCCCACGCGTGATCGTGGTCAGCGTGTCGACGATCGACAGTGCGCAAGGTGTCGAGGCGTTGTCACTCGGCGCGATCGACCTGATCTCCAAGCCCAGCGCGCTCGCCACCGACCGGCTCTACGAGCTCGGCGCGGACCTCGTCGCAAAGATTCTCGCGACCAGCGTGCGCCCGGCAGTGATCGACGTCGCGCCGCTCGCACCGTTTCCCGCGACCCAGCGCCGCACGGAGCTCGTGATGATCGGCACGTCGACGGGCGGGCCGCAGGCACTCACCCGAGTCCTCGCCGCACTACCGGGCGACCTCGCGGCGCCGGTCGCCATGGTGCTCCACATCCCCATCGGCTACACCGAGGCGCTCGCCCAGCGTCTCGACAAGTCGTCGAAGCTCGAGGTGCTCGAGGCCTACGACGGCATCGAGCTGCGCGCTGGCCGCGCGGTCCTCGCGAAGGCGGGGATGCACCTCAAGATTCGCCGCGACGGAACCCGGTTCATCGGCCACCTCGATCGTTCGCCGTCGCACGCCCACATTCCGTCGGTCGACGAGCTGTTCCTGTCGGGCGCCGCCGCTGCCGGGAACCGCGCCCTCGGCGTCGTGCTCACCGGCATGGGCGACGACGGTCTCGTCGGATCGCGCGCGATCGCAGCTGCCGGTGGCCAACTCGTCACTGAATCTGCCGCCAGCTGTGTCGTCTACGGCATGCCTCGGTGTGTCGATGAAGCCAATCTCGGCGCCCGCTCTGCCCCGCTCGAGCTTATCCCTAACGAGATCAGGAACCATGTCGCGTCGAGCTGAGCACCGCCCCCTCGTCTGGATCACGGACGACAGTCCAGTCGAAGCTCGCATCACGCAGCACGCCCTTGGGGCCGCGTACGAGTACGAGTACTTCAGCGACGGCTCGATCGTCATCGAGCGCCTGACGGCCGGCATCCGGCAGCCCGACGTGCTCCTGCTCGACTGGGTCATGCCTGGGGTCAGCGGCGACGAGGTCTGTCGCTTCCTGCGCGCGCAGCCACACACCCGCGAGCTCCCGATCATTCTGCTCACCGCCTCGCGTGTCGAGACCGATGACATCGTGAACGGCCTGGCGAGCGGCGCGAACGATTATGTCGCGCGGCCGTTCGCTGAGGCCGAGCTGCGCGCCCGCGTCGACAACGCGATCCGCGCCAAGCGGATGCGCGAGACCGCGGCACGCGAGCGCAATCGGCTCGACGTGATCAACAAGCTCGGCCGGTCGTTCGTCGATGTTGGCGGCCGGCTCGAGGCCGTGCTCGAGATGCTCGCGACATCGCTCGTCGACGGGCTCGTTGACGGCTGCACGATCACCGCGCTGCCCGGCGTGATCCCGGGGACCACGCTCGCACGACACCGGTCTCGGCTCGGCGAGCACCTGCTGACCGCATTTGCCGCGGCCGACCCGTGCAACCTGACGTTCGCGTCGTCGAGCGAAGCCCGCGCGGCGCTTCCGGCTGCCTACCATGCCGCGATCGCGCGATTCGGCATGAGCGCACTCGCGGTGATTCCGTTCGCGCCACGCAGCCCCATCAGCGGGATGGTCACGGTGATGCGCGACGCGGGAGGTCCCCCGTTCGAGCCCGAGGACATCGTGACGATCGAGACGTGCCTCGAATACGCCGCGATGGCGTTCGAGAAGGCCCTGCGCTTCGACGCCGAGCAGGCGGTGCGCAAGCAGCTGCAGACGATCCTCGAGCACCTGCCGATCAGCATCATCGTCGCAGAGCCGTCCGGCGTGATCACGCACATGAATCAGACCTCGCTGACCCTCGGGCCGGCGATCAGGTCGCAGACGATCAGTGGCGTTCACGATCGGATGCGCCTGCGCGACCTCGACGGCAACGTGATCTCGCTGGCAGATAGCCCGATATCACGCGCGCTGGAGGGCGAGACCGTGCGTGGCATCGAGGTCGAGGCCACGTTCGACGACTCCAGGCGGCGTTTTTTGCGCACGTCAGCCGTTCCGATCTACGACAACAAGGGAGCGGTGTCGTCGGCAATTCTCGCGATCGATGACATCACCGCCGAACGGATCGCGGCCGCAGAGCGCGAGCAGGCGATGGAGTTCCAGCGGTACGTGCTCGGCATCGTCAGCCACGACCTGCGCTCGCCGCTGCAGACACTGATGATGGGTTGCGAGGGCATCAAGATGCAGGCTTCGGAGAACCCGAAGATCATGCAGTACCTCTCGCGCATGGAGAACACCGCAGCACGGATGCGCGGGATCATCGAGCAGCTCCTCGATGTCGTGCGCACGCAGCTCGGTGGCGGCATTCCCGTCACGCCGCGGGACGTCAGCCTTGGCGATATCGTGAGCAGCGTGCTCAGCGAGATGACGCTGGCCTATCCAGGCACGGCGTTCGAGACGGCGCTCACCGACGTTCGTGGGGCGTGGGACCGCGACCGGCTCGCCCAGGTGATCTCGAACCTCATTGGCAACGCGATCCAGCACGGCGTGAAGGGAGGCCCGGTCTGGCTCGACACCACGCGCACGGAACAGAGCGCCGCGCTTCGTGTCCGCAACAAGTCCATCACCGCACTGTCGGCGGAACAGATGGCAACCATCTTCGCGCCATTCCGCCGCACGAAGCATCCGGTGGGCGGCTCCGGCGGTCTCGGTCTGGGCCTCTACATCGCGAGCGAGATCGTCCGTGCGCACGGCGGCCGTATCGAGGTCGATTCCGACGCGGCCCACACCACGTTCACAGTCGAGTTACCGCTTCAGCCCATCGTTACTGCGACCA
>JBBQFU010000169.1:0-19833 GCA_038322185.1 Haliangiales bacterium | reverse complement strand
CGCGATATCGGCGACCGCTGATTTCGCGCTCGAAGATGTGCACTTCTTACACGTATCCGGACGGCCGGGCTTTGGCGATCGTTCTTCGTCGAAAACGACCATCAAAACAACAACCGAAGAACCGCGTTCTGCGAAGGTAGGGCTAGAGTAGACCCCCGACGGTGGCAGTCAGAGCAGGGCGCGAATCCAGCGATCGATCAGCGCGATGGACATCGGCTTCACGAAGTAATCATCGACCTGCTCGCGGTCGCGGAAGCCGTCCGGCTCGTCGAGCGCCGACAGCGCGATCACGACGAGGTCGCGCGATTGCGCCGCCGCTCGCTCGCGAAGGCGCGCCGCCAGGCCGATACCGGACCCGTCGCGGAAACACCATTCGAGGACGACGGCCTCGGTGTGGTGCACGTCGATCGCGGCGAGAGCTTCGGCGGCGGTTGTCGCGACGACGCACTCGTAGCCGTACTGGCGGAACAACGTGTGCAATATCCTCGCGCTGATCGGCTGCTCGTCCACGATCAACAGCTTGATCGGGCGGCCCGGCACGACATCGCGATCGCTCACGCGGTCACGAGCGCCGCGATGGTCCTCACGATCGCGAGCACACGAGTCCGGTGCTCGGCTGGCAGTGTCGCGAGCAAGCGGGCCACCTCTTCGACCTGCGCGGGCAGCGGCGGCAGCGCGAGGTTGGGGCAACTCCCGCTCCTGGTGCTGAACTGGAGGTCGAGCCGAAAGCCCAGGCCGCGCTCGACGATCGAGTGCAGGGTGCTGAGGGGTACGTCCCGGGTACCGCGCTCTATCTCGCTGACGTACTTGCCGACGATCCCGGTGCGCTTCCCCAGCTGCTCCTGGGTGAGATCGGCTGCAATCCGACTGTCCCGGATCTGCTGCCCCACCGCCCGCAGCAACGTCTCTCTCGTCCGCATTGCCTCATGGTTCGGCCGGTTTCGTTCGGTCTCCATCCACGCGTGGTGGATTTCCTTGATTCGCGGGTCCACGGTCCGTGGGTGCGACTTCTTCTGAGTCCGCGGTCCGCGGTACAAGTCCTGGGTGCCGCGCACCCGTGACATCTCCATCGAGCGCATCGAGGCGGACGTCCGGAAGTCGGACAGTGATCGCGTGGTCGTCGAGGCACCGCTGCAGCTCCGCGCGGGTGGTGTGCCGGTCGCCACGATCATGCGCACGCCCGGGAATGACCTGGAGCTGGCAACCGGCCTCCTGCACGCAGAGTCATTGCGTTCGCCGGGGCTCGAGCAGGTCGACGAGGACGCGGTCGAGACGCACCTCGAAGCGACCGCCTTCGCGGGCCGCGGCCTGCTCTCGAGTGCCGCGTGTGGCGTGTGCGGCCGGGCCGCGATCGCCGATCTGGAGCTTCGCGCCCGCGAGGTCAGCGCGGACACCACCGTCGATCATCGGGTGCTCGCCACGCTGCCCGACAAGCTGCGCGCGGCGCAGGAGGTGTTTGCCGACACCGGTGGCCTCCACGCCGCCGCCCTGTTCACGACGCGCGGCGATCTCGTGGCGCTACGCGAGGACGTCGGGCGCCACAACGCGGTCGACAAGCTCGTGGGCTGGGCGCTCGGTCAGGCGCTCGCCCCGGCGGCCCACGTGCTGCTACTCAGCGGCCGCGCGGGCTACGAGCTGGTGCAAAAGGCGATCATGTTCGGCACCCCGATCGTCGCCAGCGTCTCGGCGCCGAGCTCGCTCGCGGTCGAGCTGGCCGAGCGCTTCAACGTCGCGCTCGCCGGCTTTGTCCGCGGCACCAGAGCGAACGTCTATTCCCACGCTTGGCGAATTCTCTGAGGCCGCCGCCCGTCGGGACGCCTGAGATCGTCGCCGACTGGACCTCGCGGCATTTCTGCGATACCGACGGTCAGGTGCCCTTGATGACCCGTCGTCGCACGTACGTTCTCGCCGCTCTCGCAGCCATCTCGACCGGCTGCGGCAAGAAGGCTCCTGAATCGAGCGCGGAGGCCGCGAACCCGGCCGTCCCCGGCTCCGCTGGCGGCACGCCCGCCGCGATGAACAAACCGGCCAAGGAGCCGGTCAAGGCCGTGCCGCGCGGCCCCGAGCACTCGGTGTACTCGCTCGTCGACAGCCGCCTGTCAGCGCACCTGATCCGTGGTGGCGGTCTGCTCGTTCCCGCGGGGTCGGCTGGCTTTGCGAAGTACACGCGCTTCGGCAACCTGATGGGCTCGGGCAAGCGCACCTGGGAGATGCGTCAGACCGAGGGCGAGATCAAGGTTGCGCGCCTCAGCCCCAAGAGCAAGAGCGGCACCGTGTTCGTCCCGCTCACGGCCAAGCAGGCGGCGCGCGGCACGCTGCGCATCCGCGCCTTCACGACCAAGTCTGGCGCCCTGTCGGTCGGCGTCAACGAGAAGGAGCGCATCAACGGCCAGCTCGCCGAGGGCTGGTCGACGACCGAGCTCAAGATTCCCGACGGCCAGTTCGTCGAGGGCGAGAACGCGATCACGATGTTCGCTGGCGCGGGCACCGAAATCGCGTGGGTCCAGGTCGGTAGCGAGCAGCCCGTCGGCGATGACGGCGCCGTGAAGTTCTACAACACCGGCACCAAGGCACTCGTGATCCCCAAGGACGGGGGCATGTCGTGGTTCGCCGCGATTCCCGACAAGGCCAAGCTCACCGCTGATCTCACCGACGGTAGCTGCACGCTCGACGTGCTCGTCACCGGCGAGGACGGCAACAGCGTCGACGGCAAGCTCGAGGGTACCGGCTCCGCGATCGATCTCGGCGCGCTCTCCGGCAAGGCCGCACGCATCGACCTCATCGCGTCGGGTTGCCCCGAGGCGCAGATCACGAAGGCCGACCTCGTGGTGCCGGGCGCCGCGCCCGAGGTCAAGCGTGGTGAGCCGCCGAAGCACATCGTGTTCATCATCATGGATTCGCTACGCGCGGATCGGATCAAGGTCTTCAACCCCAAGGCCCGGCCCGACGTTCCGAACTGGGAGAAGCTCGCCGAATCGTCGACGGTGTTTTTGCACAACTACGTGCAGGGCAACGAGTCGCAGGTCTCGCACGCGTCGATGTGGACCTCGGCCTACCTCGCCAAGCACAAGGCGAAGGAGATGAAGGACAAGCTGCCCGATGCCGCGTACATGACCATCGACGAGGTCGCCAAGAAGGCCGGCAAGTTCACCGCGGGCGCCTCGGCGAACGGCTACATCCGCCCGTCGCGTGGCTTTGGTCCGCAGTGGGACCAGTACATCAACCACATCGAGAAGGAGATCGGCCTCAAGGGCGTCGACATCTTCGAGAAGGGCATGGCGTTCATCACGCCGAAGAAGGACCAGCCGTGGTTCCTCTACCTCGGCATGATCGACACGCACGTCACGTGGCGCGCGAAGCAGCCGTGGCTCGACAAGTACGACCCGGGCTACAAGGGCAAGCACGAGACCCAGTACGGCGATGACGGCAAGGGCGGCTTCGGCAAGGGCCTCTCTGACAAGGAGAAGAACCACATCCGTGCCATCTACGACTCGAACGTCAGCTACCAGGACGATCTGGTCGGCAAGCTGATCGAGAAGCTCCAGGGCTGGGGCATCTACGACAAGACGATGATCATCATCACCGCTGACCACGGCGACGAGCAGTGGGAGCACGACGACCGCGTCGGTCATGCCGGTAGCCAGCGCGAGACCGTGGTGCACGTGCCCCTGCTCATCCACTACCCGCCGATGTTCCCGACCGCGAAGATCGCGTCAGGTACCGAGGGTGTCGACATCGTTCCGACCATCGCCGACGTGCTCGGCGTGCCGACCGATGCCGAGTGGCAGGGTGCGTCTCTCCTCCCGCTCGCCCATGGCGCGAATGTCTATCCGAACCTCGCGGTGTCCTCGGCCTACGAGAACATGCACGTGGGCCGCATGGGTGACTGGAAGCTCCAGCTCAAGGGTGGCGCCTCGCCGCGCCTGTGGAACCTCGCGAAGGATCCCGACGAGAAGAAGGACATGTTCGGGAGCGCGGCCATCCCGGCGCGTCTCCTGCTCGATCCGATGTGGCTGCACCGCAGCTACAACGTCGAGTGGAAGAAGTCGCAGTGGGGCAATCCGGCGAGCGTTTCGAGCCGCTTCGCAGCGGACCTGGGCGAGTAGCCCTGCCTCGTCCGGTGGCCGGACCATTCATATGAGTAATTCGCTCACTCCGACCGAGGGTGCCCGGTTCCATCTCGAGCGTGAGCGCGAGGAGGAGGGCGGAACGCGCGCGATTTATCGCACCGCGATCTACACGCCCACGCTCACCTACGTAGGTACCGCGACCTTGGCCGACGACGGTGCGGCCTCCATCACCGACCAGCTGAGCGCCGACGCACCTCCTACCAAGGCTTCGGACGATCTCTTCGATGCCCTCCAGATGCTCGCGAAGCTGACGGCCCGTTCCGCCTCGAAAAAACGTGAGGACGGGCTCCCTCCTTGGCCTTCACGCATCTTGCGTTGGCGCGGGCCAGGACGCGGAACATAGGCCAAACTTCGGCTGTGTCAGTGAACGAGACAGCGGGGATGCTCGATGCTCGGTTGGGCGTCATCGAACGCATCCGCCGCATCGAGCACCTGCTGGCTCGCAGTGAGCAGGCGCGAATCGCCGCGGCCCTCATGAAGGGCTTCTCTCACGAGCTCGGCAACCAGGTGCAGATCCTCAAGCTCTCGGCCCTCGAGCTGGCGCGTCGCCTGGCCACCGACGACCGTGAAGGTGTCGATCCCGACGCGGCCGTCGTCGATGGTGTCGACGGTCTTTCCGTCGATGGATTCGTGTCCCCGTCGCTGTCGCTCAATGCCGCGGCGCTCGCGGCGGGATTCGCGGCAACCATCCCCAGCGCATCGGGCTCGTCGCCGTCGCTTCCCGCTGCGTCGTCCGATGGCAGCTCGCAGGGCAACGGCAGCAACGGCGCCTCGCATGGCAATGGCAGCTCGCAGGGCGACAGCAACAACGGCGCCTCGCGTGGCAATCGGGCCGCGCATGGCAATGGCTCCGCGCATGGCAATGGCAACGGCTCCGCGCATGGCGCAGGAGCGAAGAGCTCGCAGTATTCCGATGGCGCGTCCAGCAGGAGCGCCGGCACGATGAGCTCGCAGCACGCCGATGGCGTTTCGAGCAGGAGCGCGATGGGCTCGCAGCGAAATACCGATGACGCCGCGAGCATGCGCGCCGGAGCGATGAGCTCGCACGTCGATGGCGCATCGAGCTCGCGCTCACGCTCGCTGCACGTCCATGGCACGTCGCTGCAAGCACAGCGCGCCGAGGCGAAGCGCGCCGAGGCCGCGAGGTCGCGCCTCGAGCTCGACGAGCTGGTCGCCGGCATGACCGCGGCGGCTGATGCCTCGGCCTCCGTGCTGGCGCAGATGTTCGCAACGGCGCGTCCCTCGGATCGCGACGTGATCGGTCCCGCCGTCGTCGAGGCGGTTCGCGCGGCCGTCGACGTTGTTCGTCCTGCCGTCCCGGCAGCCCTCGAGCTGCGCATCGAGCTCGCCGACACCGTGCAGACCTACGCGTGCGCCGAGGAGCTCGAGGCCATGGTGCTCGCCGCCGTTCTCGATGCGGCCTCGGCCACGCACATCACGCTGGTGCTGCGCGAGCGCGTGATCCAGAACAAGCGCTGGGTCGAGCTACTTCGTTTCGATGATCGCCATCACATGTCGGATGGCGAGCTCGCGCACATGTTCGAGCCGCACTCGCTGCTGCACGTCGTCGCGGGTGTCGCGAAGGCTGCCGGTGGTGATGCGTCGCTGGCGCCGGGTCGCTCGGGACTCGAGCTCGCCGTCGAGCTGCCAGTCGCCGCGCCTCGCTGAGGTCAGGGTGCCGTCGAGGCGGGCTCGGGCGCGGGCCCACGCGGCGGCTCCGGGGTCTTCAACTGGCGCCTGATCTCCAGGTCCTTCGCGGCCGCCTTCGCGGCCTTGTTGATGCGCTCCTGCTCCTCGGGGGTGCGGACCACACGCTCGACGGGAACCGCCTCCGCGCTCCCGGCTTCGTTGCTCCCGGCCTGGTTGCTGCCGCTACCGACGCCGGCATCCGAGGTCACCGTGGTGACAGGTGTACCGGTCGGCGCGACCGAAGGAGTGGGTGCCTTGTCGCGACACGCCGAGAGCAGGAGCAGCGTAGTAAACAGCAACGGCTTCATCAGTCCTCGTCCTCGTAGTACTCGACGGGTTCGTAACGATGTTCTTTGCTCGCGGGGCACAGGTCCCGGTAGCTACACCGATCGCAGTATGTCCCTGGATTGGCGCGAGGCCCATCGGAAACGGCGAGCGCCGCCGCCTCGATGTTATCGAGCAGATCCGGCATCAGGTCGTCGACGATCACGCGCGACGGGACCGGCTTGGTCCACTCGACGGCACGCTCGGCGACCCAGTGAATCCCGAGCCAGAACGACCGCACGTGCTTGAAGGCCGAGGCCGCGAGCACCGCGTAGCCCTCGAGCTGATCGGTGATCGAGCTGCCCGGGATGCGCGCACCGGTCTTGTGATCGAGCAGGGCGATCGAGTCGTCCTCGAAGATGTAGCCGAGGTCGAGCACACCTCGGTAGTACGCATCGCCCGAGTAGAACTGGGTCGTGGTCATGTCCTCGCGCACCGCGAGCGAGTACTCGACGAGCTGGCGCGCGACCCGCCGGCGCCGCTTGAACTGCGCGATGCGCGACGCGAACGGCGAGATGTTGCTGCCGATGTTATCGAAGCGCGCCTGCTCGGTTTCGTTCTGCAGCTCGGCGCGGACGGTCTGCGTGACCTCCTGGATGCCGTTGCCCTGCAGCACCAGCTCGAGCGCCTTGTGGATCGCCTTGCCGATGCGCGTCTCGGGCATCACCTCAGGCTCTTTGACCTTCCTGATGTACTTGAAGTGAAACAGACGCGGGCAACGCAGTGCCGTTGCGACCTTCGAGGCCGACCACGGAGCGTGAATGAGTGCGCGCGTCGACGGCACGGAGGCCTCAGGGTAGCCGAAAAATCGCGGCGTGCTGCGCTGTCCTCGCGATCGGCGGTGAGCTGACCTCGCATTGGTAATCCGCTGCCAGATCCGACGCTGGCTGAAAATTTGCCCCGTCCCCGGCGCGGCCCTACCACCGTGGGGTGAGCATCCCCGCGAGCGTTTGCGAAGTCTGCCGTGCTCAGGTCACCGAGCTGCGTCGCGGTCGGTGCTGGGGGTGTTACGAGCGCTGGGTCGAGCAGCGTCCAGTCGGCCTGGGCGCCCGCTGCACGACGTGCCCAGAAAAACGCCGGCGCTTCCTCAAGACGGTCGAGCTGTTCGGCGCCTGGAAGCCGATGTGCTTCAACTGCGCCGGCGTGTTGTGCTCGCTCCAGCCGATGCCCCGGACCATCTCGGCACTCAAGGAAGCAATCTCACGCGAGCGCCGCACGCGCGACCGCCGCTGGGGCAAGCCCGACGGTCGCGTGTTCGTGTACGAGCGCCGCGTCGGCGAGCGCCGGTCGGGCCGCGAGGATCTGCCGGCCGTCGACGACGACATGATCATCGAGGTCTCCGTCGACACCGATGCCGAGCCGAACTACGAGGACATCACGCAGATTCGCGAGCTCGTCCGCGAGCTCCGTCCGGCCGGGCTGGCGTAGCTCGAAAACGACAACGCGCCCCGGCAGGGCGCGTCACGTTCACACGAGCGAAGCCGATTACTCGGACGACTCGTTCGCGTCGACGCACATGCTGTACGCCGTGTAGCCCCTGTCGTCGACGGAGAACACGGTCGGGGCGCCGTCGAGCATCACGAGCTCGTAGCTCGAGCGCTCCGGCTGCGGCGCGCCCAGCGACATCGTGACCGGCCTGTTGCCGTCGAGGAAGCCAACGACCACGTCGCCACGTGCGTCGAGGTAGCTGATCCAGAAGCGCTCCCCGTCGAACACGGTGCGCGGCGACGAGGCATCCGCGCGGATGACGGGCGCGTCGCCACCGAACATCGTCAGATGGATCGGCATCATGCGGATACCTTCGGGGCTATCGAACAGGAGCTTGGCGTCCCCGTTGAACTCGTTGACCGCGAGGCGCGGCGACGGGCACGCGCGCTCGACGCGGGCGCTGACACCCGGCTCGTACGTCGAGTTCACCATCAGGTAGCACTCGGTCTCCGTCGAGAACGCCGTCATCATGTTCGTCTGCAGCTGCGCCGACGTGACCGAGATGACCGGCTTGGTCGAGGCGAACATCTTGCTGTCGAGCGGCTCGAGCGAGTCGTCGACGAAGCGGTGCATGACCAGGCCGTCCTTCGTACCGACCGGCATCACCAAATTCCCCTGGGCATAGAGGAACGTCGGCTCCGAGATCGAGATCGCCGGCAGCTTCGCGATGTACTCGGCCGTCTCGAGCTTGTTGTCGAGCATGTGGATGTAGACGGCGCCGTCGGCGATGGCCGTCGACACCGGGCGATCCTGGATATAGGAGACGCCGACCTTGTCGAACGCCGCGTTGTTGATCGGCAGCTTCACGACCGCGCCGTTCTCCATGTTCATACGCGGATCGAGCTGGAAGCCCGTCAGCGTGCCGCCGGCAAGCGGCGCGGAGAAGAACGTGGCGCCGCCGTTGGGGCGAGCCGCTACCGAGACGTCCTGTGCCTTGTCGAGCCCGAGGTTTGGGTCCCAGGCCATGACGCCACACACCGCGGGTGAATAGCGGGTGGCCGGGCTACCGATTTCGCCCGGCTCGACCTGGTCGTCCGGGGAACCACCCAGATCGAGGTCGGTATTGTCACCGCAGGCACCAGCAAGAAGGAGAACACTCAACGAGAAGCGACCCATGTTTCCAATCTAAGGACGGGCCACCCATTGGGGAAGTAACAGGTGCTGATTTCTTCAAAAATCTAAACACCTTACAAGGAACTACATCACGGACGTTTCGGTGCAGTACCCTGCTTTTTCGCAGGTGCAGGGAGAGGTGTGGGAGGTGGCATGGACGACTCCATCTTCGGTCCACTTTCGCGCAACATGAAGAGGTAGGCGAAGCCGCCGAGCGGGAGCAAACCGCCCGCGGGCACCACTTCGCTGAGCGTCTTGCCGGTGAGCCGCACCGAAAGCTTGAGCGTCTTCGGGTCCTTGTCGACCTGTGCCTTGAACTGACCGTCGCCGGTGTTCATGTCGACGATCTTCATGATGTCGGCCTTGCGGCGAACGAGGTCGTCGATCTGCTTGTTGGTGCCCTTGTAGGAGTCGAGCGCACCGAGCGCAATCTTCGCCATGCCACGCGGGGCGATCTGCGCCGCGCGCAGGATGTCGATCGCGCCGTCACAGATCTGCGCCATCGAGTCGAGGCCGGTCTTGTTGCTGTCCGTCCACGTCCAGCCGATGCCGTCCTTGTGAACGGTGAACGACCACACCTTGTGGCGCTTGATCATGTCGGTCAGGAAGTTCTGGCCTTTGATGTCCGCGAGGGCGGCGGTGCGCGCCGTCTGCGACAGGCCCACGACAAGCGCGAACACGGGCTTGGCGCCGAGTGCGTCGGAGGCGGTGCCGAGGTTCGTGCCTGCCGTGAAGGCGGGCGCCTTCCACGTATCCGCCATGCGGTCCTTCACGAGCTGCGTGGAGCCCGCGAGCATCACCCCGTTCTTGAGACCGATCGCGTTGCCGTCACCGGCATCGAACCAGACATTCGCGCCGACCTTGATCGTCTGCTTGCTCGCCAGCTTGGCGACCTTGTCGATCGTGGCCGCGGTGAACTTGCCGTGCACGGCCACCACGAAGTCGGGTTCGCGCTTGGGCACGATCTTGAGCGACGCGGTCACATCGGACACGTCCGTCGCGAGGTCGATGCCGGTCATCCCCTTCACGAGGCCGCGCGGGCCCTCGATCTCGGCGACCATCTTGCGCACGGCCTTCGCGAGCTCGGGCGATGCCTTGATCTGCGGCTGGTTTGCGAGGTTCGTGAGCACCTTGTAGTTGCCGGGCACCATCGCGCCGATGTCAGCGTAGGCCACGACATCGGCATCCGGCATCGCGTATTCCAGCGCGGCTTGTGGTGTGGGCGCGTTGGGGTTCGTTCCGACGCTGAAGCCGGAGATACCCATGAGCAGCGTGATGAGCTCGACCATTCCGAATGACATGTTTTCCCTCGCAGTGTGACGCCAAGCGCACCCGGCCGAGCATTCGCCCAGTTGTTTGCGCCGCGCAATACGACGGAACGAGAAGCCTGGAAAATTCAACCTCGAAGGACGTGTCCTGAGCCTTCTGCAACGACTCTCAAAAAAAAACGATGTCAAGACTGGTTCCGGACAAGACCGGAGCTAGGATGGCCATCCTCTCGACGGAACCAGCTCGAATTTTTTGGAGGCACGAGGTCATGAGTACGCTTGCTGTGGTTGAGGAGATCCTTCGCGAGACCGCTGTTCCTATGTCGGTCCGCGAGATCGTTGAACGGGCGGGGGCGCGGTTGCCGAGCAAGTCGAAGACACCGGATACAGTCGTCGCGCGTGATCTATCGATGGACATCAAAAAGAAGGGCGACGGATCGCTCTTCTGCCGCACATCGCCAGGTCGCTACACTCTGAAAACGCTCGCCACTGGCATCACGCCGGTGACCAGTATGGTCGGCGCCTCTATGAGTGCGCTGGCCGCACGCAAGCCGGCCGCGGCTGCGCCTTCCACGGTACGCCCTGCTGCCACGTCTTCTGCATCCGCCACTTCCGGCGGGCGTGCAGATACCGCTGACGGCGGCGGATACGCCTCGTAGTAGCACCTGAGGTGTCGCGCTACGCTCTGTCACGATGATCCGACGTGCGGAGGTACAGGATCACCCGTGGATAGTGGCCACGGGCGCTGAGGCCTATCACGACCTCGGGGATTACACGCGCATCCTGCCCTCGTGGTTGGAGCAGCCCGGCGTCCTGGCGTGGATTGACCACGACATGCAGGGTCGCGGGCGGGGCTTCGCGATGCTGGGCTTCTACACCGAGGACACCCGGGCGGGTGGTACCGCCGCCGCCGCCGCTGCGGCCCTCGCGGCCCCGGATGGCATTCATCGCCAGCAGGTCATCGCCGACCTGCTCGCGCTCGCCGTCCTGCCCACGTTCCAGCGGCGGGGCATCGGCTCCAAGCTTCTCGATCACGTCATCGAGGTCGCGGAGCGCGTAGCTCCCGCGAGTCACATCCATCAGCTCCGGCTGACCGTCGCCGAAAATAACACCGGTGCGCAGCGTCTCTACGCGCGCACCGGGTTTCACAACGTCGAAGGAGCTGCGACCTACGACCGTGGTCAGAAGGCGCTTCGGATGGCGCGGCCACTGGGTGCTGCGCGGTCAGCTACGCGATCAAAATCGTCTCCGTAGTTTTCCGCATGCCCTTTGGGGCTCCGTTAGAAAACTCTCTGCTCACGAATCGCGAGCTACAGAATCACCGCGCCGCAGGGGAACGAGGCCTGAACTTGCGGGTTCGGCGAGCTCTTCATCGTATCGCACGCGGTGCCGACGAGCTTGATCGTCGTCTGGTTCACAACTTCCCAGTCGGTGCCGTACGTCAGCTGCGTTCCGTTGAGCGACACGGTGCCGCCCTTCGCCTGCTCGACATCGACAGTGCCGTTGATGTTGAGCTCGCACGACACGACGCCGCCGATGATCTGCTCGAATGCATCCTGCAGTGCCTGCGGGCTGTTTGCCGTGAAGTACTTCGCGTCGGGCTGACCCGCCGCAACACCCTGGCCCGCGTTCGCAACGTTCTGCAGGAAGCCGTCGTTCACGCCGGCGATGCCGAGCACGAACACGCGGATGCCGGCCGTATAAGCATTCTTCGCCGCGACCACCGACTCCGCCTGCGTGTCAGCGCCAGCGCAGCTGTTCGGCAGACCGTCGGTCGCGAGCACGATGATCGGGGGGCTGCCCATCGGAGGCGGGTTTGCCGCGAACAGCGAGACCGTCTGGTTGATGCCGTCGGGCGTCGGCGTATTTCCCGCCGGACCCTGGCTCTCGATCAGCGTCTTCACCTGGTTGAAGTTCATGAGGTCGCGATTCGCCGTGTTGTACATGCGCGGGCAGGGCGAGTCGCTCGAGTACAGCGATGCGCCAAACCGTGCCTTCGCCTGCAGCGAAGCAACGACGCCGTTGTTACCCACGAGCGCATCGCGCATCGCCTGGTAACGCGACGTGTTCGTTCCGGCCAGGTTCTGCCCCATCGAGCCGCTGCGATCGATCAGCAGCTGGATCGACGGGATGACCTGCGTCGCCATGAAGTTCACCGAGGCGCAGGCGCCGGCATCGACGCCGCCGCCGCCGGTGTTGCTGCCGCCGCCGGAGCCGCCGCCTTCGTCACTGAGGTCGTCACCCACCGTCGGGGCGCAGCCCATGGTGGCGAGGGTCAGGCAGAACACAGAGCTAACAGCGGCGAGGTTGGTGAGGCGGGTCATCGGAGGCTCCTTGAAAGGCTGCTGACCCCTTACGCAAGCGCCGCGCCACGGGTAGGTGGATGGGCGCGCCAATGCGATCGAGCAATTACGCCTCTCGATCGCCCATGGTCATTTGTCCCCAGGGAGGGCCACGCCCCCATGGAAACTGGAGGAGCCGAGTCGCCAGGCCACAGTCGTGCACAACCATGCACAACTTCGGAAGCAACCGGGCCGGGTTATGAAACGCCTCATGTCGTCGTCGTCGTGGTCGTGGTCTCCGTCGCTTCTCTCCGCCGTCCTCGCAGCGCTACTCGGCGCCGCGGCCTGCACCAAGCCCAACCCAGCCGTCTGCTGTCTCGACACCGCCGACTGCAGCGAGGTCGGCACCTCCGAGCCCCGCGACTGTGCCGCCGGCCTCGCGTGTGTCGATCACCAGTGCGAGGTGCCGTCGTGCGCTGCGGCGGGCTGCGCCGCGGCGTCGCCGGTGTGCAACACGACGACGGACGTCTGCGACCCGTGCGCGTCCTCGGACGATTGCTCGCGCTTCGGTGACACCCCGGTCTGCGAGACGACCTCGGGCGGCTGCGTGCAGTGCCTGGCGACGCCTGACTGTGCAGCGCTCGCGGCAACGCCCGTTTGCGAGCCCGCCTCTCACACGTGTGTCGAGTGCGTCATCGCAAGCGACTGCCCGGGAACGAAGCCGGTCTGCGACGCGAACGCGTGTCGTGCGCCTTGCGTCGATGCAGAGTGCCCATCCGGCGCGATCGCCGAGGATGTCGGGTGCGTTGCGGAGGCCGACGTCGTGTACCTCGACCCGAATGGCTCGGATGTCGGTTCCTGCAACCGCGTGGCACCGTGCAAGACACTGGCGTTCGCCGTGTCGGTGACCACCGCAGCCCGCAACCACATCGTCTTCAAGCCCGGGCAGTACTCCTCTAACGAGGAGTACTACAGTTCGACCGACACCCAAGCCCCTGCGCTGTTCTTCCACGGCCACGGCGCCGAGGTGCAAGGCCCGACCGGTGGCGATGGCTGCGTCATGGACCTGGGGCTGAGTACAACCGTGCGTGATCTTCGGGTCACCGTTCGGGGCGGTGCGCATACTGCAATCTGCGTGAGCGCGGGACCGACCGTACTCGAACGCGTAGACACGACCGGCGGTGACGGTGCGCGCGGCATCCAGGTCACAGCAACGGCGACGGTGCGGGAATTCACGATGTCCGCGGGATACGAGGGGGTCGTCGTCGGCTCCGGCGGCTCTCTCACACTCGAACGTGGCGTGATTCACGGCGTCCGACGTGGGATCCAAAACTACGGCGCGGGCACGATCCAGATTTCGAACTTGCTCGTGGATGACACCAGTGAACGTGCGCTCGATTTCGCGTCAGGCACGTCCGGGACCGTGACTACGTCCACGTTCGTCACTTCTGGGCCGGGGTTCGCGACCGGTGCCCGTGCCGTGCTCTGCCCGAACACGGTCATTGTTCGTTCGTCGATCGTATGGGCGCCTGGAGCGGGCGCCAGCGTGCCGATTTCGGGCTGCAGTATGACGAACGTGATCGCAGGGCCGGCGGTGGTCGCTGGGGCATCGAACGCAGACCCGCTGTTCATCGACCTTTCGCAGAACAACTACCACCTCGGAGTCGGCAGCCCGGCCCGAGACGCAGTCGACAGCGGGCCGACAAGTGACTTCGAGGGCGACGCGTGACCGCAAGGCGCGCGTTTCGATATCGGCGCCGACGAAGCCGCGCCCTGAAACGCAAAACGCGCCCACGTGGGCGCGTCGTGCTTCGAGCAGTAGTCGGTGTGCTTAGAGCAGGACGCCAACGCAGCTCGAGAGATCGAACAGCATGAAGGCGAGCGCCTTTTCTTGCGGGCTGAGTGTGGTCGGGTTGCTGCAGCTGTCCGGGTAGTCGAGGACGTTACCGCCGCTCTTGATCGGGCCGCCTGACACGTGCATGTCGGAGAACACGACCTTGCCGCAACGCTGGTCTGCAGCAACGTTCTGCGGCGTGGTGAACTGGAAGTTCTGCGGCTCGGTGCTGCCCTTGACGTAAGTCCAGCGCTCGGCGAGGAGCTGCGTCAGCGATTGCACCGTCGAACGGCCTTCCGTGATTGGAATCTCGCCGCGGGGGATCGCTGGTTCGACAATCTTCATCCAGTTGGCGAACGCGGTTCCCTTCGGATTGCTGACCTCGTCGATCAGGTCGACGGTCGGATTGGGGTTGTTCTGCCACTGCGCAACGGCGCGCCAGTCGGGGATGACCGGGGTTGGATTCGTTGCACTGCCGCCCTGCGTCCAGTGCCCCCCAATCCAGACGTTGTGCCAGTGCGACGCGAAGACTCGGCCGCCGAGGTCGGCGTACTCCTTCATCGCGTTTAGGTCTGTCTGCACCTTCGTGGTGCCCATCTGGTTCCCTTCGCACGAGAGGATCACGATGTCGTACGGCTTCAGATTGTTGGCGTTGTTCCAGAACGCGGTGGACTCGGTGAGGGCTCCCGCACCGCCGGCCCAACCGCCCTTGAACGCATCGACGCCATTGCCGTGAAAGAAGTGCACGCGACCGGCGCCGGCGCTACTCGTGATCTCTGAATCGTCGATGCCGAGCTTGCGGATGAGGCACTCGAGCGAGTCCGCGTCGCCAGTGGTGAGCCCGATCTTCGGGATGTCACCCTCGGCCTTGTTCTTGGGGAGGCGGGTGTCCTGGATCGAGGCTGCCGTATCGGCGCACTCGGTCACGCTCGGAATCGTGATCTGACGACGCCACTTGCCACTCGTGATCACGAGCGGGATGTTCGTCCCCGACGGCACGTTTCCGGTGATCGTGAACTGACCGCTCTCGTTGGTCGTCGCGCGAGCAAGGGGCTGACCAGGCAGGTCGTCGGAGCAACGCGAGCACTGCGCGCCGTCCGGCATCGCCGGTAGCGGAGCGTTCGGAATGTAAACGGTGATCCCGTAGAGCGGCAGCGTTCCATTCGGTGCGAACACGGTGCCGCTGATCGAGGTCTCCGGCTTGCCCTGCATCTGGCACGCGGTGACGTTGCACTCGAGGCCTTCGCAGTCGCCTTCGCTCTTGCAACGACCGTCCGCGGTGCAGGTGGCGTTGTCGCCGCACTGGTCGCCGCCGGGCGTGCAGACCGCATCGCAGAAACCGTCGGCCGCGCAGTGATAGCCGGACGGGCATGTATTCGGTGCCGCGGGCGACGGATCGCATTGCGACATACAGGCGGCCGGTGGCGGGACCGTGTTGTCGCAAATCGATTGGGCGCCGTTGTTGCCGCCACAGGCCGCGAACGCGGCCAGGGCGACGAGGAGGGGGACTGCTCGCATGCCCCATGATAGCCCGGACCGCCCGGCGGATGATCGCCGAAGCCGAACGCGGAACGCGCCCACGCGGGCGTCCCAGCTGAGCGGTGTAAACGCACGTATAACGGCTTGCTGCTGAGAGTCATGTCCACGGTCTCCGACGAGGAGCTCAGCGACCCGGCGGCCAGGAGGTCCAACCCGTTATACGTGCGTTTACATCCGCCTCCGACGAGGGGCTCGGCGTCCCCAGTTCCTGCCTCGTTCAACTTGCTCCGGCGAGAACGGCGCTAAGTGATAGCCGGCCGGGCACGGGCCTACTACCCCGCCGATCATGAAGCCCGAAACGCAAAACGCGCCCCGTAGGGCGCGTCCAGGTGCGGCTCTCGCGTCGAGTTAGAGCAGGACGCCGACGCAGCTCGACAGGTCGAACAGCATGAAGGCGAGCGCCTTCTCCTGTGCCGACAAGGCGCGTGGCGGCGTGTCACCGCAGGGGTCGTCGGGATAGCTCTCGCCCGGCCGGCCGCCGTTGCCGGAGACGTGCATGTCGGAGAAGACGACCTTGCCGCAGCGCTGGTCCGCAGGAACGTTCTGCGGCGTCGTGAACTGGAAGTTCTGCGGCTTCATATCCCCCTGGGTGTACGTCCACCGCTCGGCACGCGTCGCGTCCAGGCTGCTCGACGTGACGCGGAAGTCGGTGATATTGATCACGCCGCGCGTCATCGAGCCGCCGACGTTCTGCATCCAGGTCGCGAACGAGTTGCCCTTCGGATTGCTGATCTCGTCGATGATGTCGGTCCCCGAGCCCTGGTTGATGTCCTCGTCCCAGACGGCGATTCCGTTCCACGCAGCGATCTGCGGCTGGGCATTGCCCTCCAAGAAACCGCCACCGATCCAGATGTTGTGCCAGTGAGACATGAACACGCGGCCGCCGATGTTCGCGTACTCCTCCATTGCGTTCATCGCGGTCTGTGTCTTCGTGCCCTCGTAGTGCTGGCCCTCGCAGGAGAGGATGACGGTGTCATACGTCTTCAGCTTGGTCGCGTCGTTCCACAGCCCTTGCGAATCCGTGAACGAACCCGAGCCGCCCGGGAATCCGGCCTTGAATTGATCCACACCTTCGCCGCCGCTCTGGGTGTTCGTGTAGAGGTGGATGCGCTGCGCACCGCCCTCCTTGCCGATCTCGCTGTCGTCGATCCCCATGCGCCGGAGGATGCATTCCAGCGAGTCGGCGCGGCCCGTCGACAGCGCGATCTTCGGAATGTCGCCCTCGGTGCGATTCTTCGGCAGGCGCGCATCCGCGGCAGCAACAGTGGTATCGGCACATTCGCCGACGCTTGCGATCGTGATCTGACGACGCCACTTTCCGCTCACGATCACGAGCGGGATGTTCTGACCCGAGGGGACATTGCCCTGGATCGTGAACTTGCCCATTTCGTCGGTCGTCGCGCGAGCGAGGGGCTGACCCGGGAGGTCATCGTTACAGCGCGAGCACTGGGCGCCCTCGGGGAGCGCCGGCAGCGGCGCGTTTGGGATGTAGACCGTGATGCCGTAGAGCGGCAGCACGCCGTTTGGCGCGTAGACCGTTCCGCTGATCGAGGTCTCGGGCATGCCCTTCGCCTGGCATGCCGTGATGTTGCACTCGAGGCCTTCGCACTCACCATCGCCCTTGCAGCGACCGTCGGCGGTGCAGGTGTAATCGTCACCGCACTCGTTGCCACCCGGCGTGCAAAGCGCATCGCAGAAACCGTCAGCGGCGCAGTGATAGCCCGACGGGCACGTGTTCGGTGCAGACGGAGATGGATCGCATTGCGACATGCATGCGGCCGGCGGCGGCACAGCGTTGTCGCAAATCGATTGTCCGGGTTTGCCACCACAGGCAGCAAACGCGGCGAACGCAGTGAGGGCAACGACGAGGCGGGCTGCTCGCATAAGCCGATGATATCCCAGCAGGTCGGCCAACAGCGAATATCAGGATCTGGCAGTCGCCTAGATCACGCTGTCGGCTTCTGTTGGGACCCGTCTACTTCGCCCGCGGCGCCTTCTCGGGCCTGAGGGAGAGGATGTAGAGCAAGATCAACACGATCCCCACGAACACGAGGGATGGGAGGGCAAAGTCTGCGTATTGAGCGTGACAGTTCGGGTGCTTCGGGGCGCAGCCCTCGGAGTTCAGGAACAGGGCAATCGCGTTTTCGTCGTGCTTCAGGCCGACCGGGACGGCCAGGCCGATACCCATCAGGGCCTCACCTGTGATGAATCCCGCAGCCGCCAACAGGCCCATCCGCTCGACCTGACCCCGGCGATGCTCGCCCGCCTGCTCCTTGTCGAGCTTGCGCTGGACGAGGAGGGCGATGACACCCCCGAGGAAGATCGGCGTCGAGAGGTGATAGGGGAGGTAGACACCGACGGCGAAGGCCATCACCGGGATGCGGAACTTCGAGCCTGCCTTGCCGAGCTGGTGATCGATGATGATGACGACGGCGGCGATTCCGGCGCCGATCCCGATGATGGTCCACGGCAGACCACCGGCGAACACGCCCTTGGCGACGGTCGCCATCAGGTTGGCCTGCGGAGCGGAGAGGCCTTCGCTACCGATCGTGTAGGCGTCGTGAAGGAGGTTGAGCATCGGCGCCATCACGAGGGCAGCGACGACCACGCCGAGGATCTGCATGACCTGCTGCTTCCACGGCGTGGAGCCGACGAGCTGACCGCACTTGAGGTCTTGCAGGTTGTCGCCACCGATCGCGGCCGCGCAGCACACGACACCACCGATGAGGATCGCGGCGATCGGGCCGGCCTTCTCGTCGATGCCCATGAGGGCGAGCAAGGCGGCCGAGACGAGGATCGTCGAGATCGTGATGCCCGAGACCGGGTTGTTCGAGCTGCCGACGAGGCCGGCCATGTACGAGGCCACCGCCGAGAACAGAAAGCCCGCGACGATCACGACGATGGACATCACGATCGAGATGCCGATCGAACCGACGAAGTGATTGAACAGGAAGAAGAGCGGGATGACCGAGGCCGCGATGAGGATCAGGATGATGTTCATCGGCATGTCGTGCTCGGTGCGCACGATGGAGCCCTTGCCGGCCTTGCGATGCTTGTAGGCGTCGAGCCCTGCCTTGATGCCACCGAGCAGTGACTTGCGCAGCTTGATGAGCGACCACACACCACCGACGAGCATCGCGCCGACACCGAGGTAGCGCGTGACACCACCATGGATTGCGTCCGCGGCCTGCCGCGCGTCTGCACCGACGAGGGCCTGCGCGAGCGTCGCGCCGGTGTCCGGATCGACGATGCGCGTCGCCGGATCACCGAGCAGCGTATAGAGCGGGATCGCGACCCAGCGGTTCATGATGGCGCCCGAGAAGATCACGAGGGCGACGTTGAAGCCGACGATGTAACCGACCGCGAGGAGCGCGGGCGATGCGTTGATGCCGAAGTAGAACGGCGTGCCGGCCTTGGCGGCGGTTGCACCCGTGGCTGCGGCGGGCTTCACGAGCCACACCGCGCCTTGCACGACCTCGGCCCACAGCTTGAGACCGGTGACACCGACCTTGGCGACGGCACCGATCAGGGCGGCGGTCACGAGCACGCCGACACCGCCACCACCTTGTGCACCGACCTTGAGGACCTCGGCGGTCGCAACACCCTCGGGGAACTGCAGCGGCTGATCGATGATGAGCGCGCGACGCAGCGGAATCGTGAACAGCACACCGAGCACACCACCGAAGAGAGCGATGAGGGTCGTCTCGACGTAGCTGAAGCGCGACCACTCCTTGAGCAGGATCAGCGCGGGCAGCGTGAAGATCACGCCGGCCGCGAGCCCTTCACCGGAAGCCGCAGCCGTTTGCACCGCGTTGTTCTGGAGAATGTTGCCGCGACGCACGAGCCGGAACAGACCCATCGAGATCACGGCAGCAGGCACCGACGCCGAGACCGTCATTCCCGCGAACATGCCGAGGTACGCATTCGCGCCTGCGAGGATGACCGAGAGCACACTGCCGAGAATCAGGACCCCGACGGTGAGCTCGGGTAGCGATTGGCTAGCTGGGATGTATGGCTCTACCTTGGTCGGCGGCGCGTCGGACATGGCGTGGACTGTCCCCGCAGCCTTTGCGTGGGTCAAGCGAGCGCACTGCGATACAGTGAGCGGGATGCGCATCGGAGAGGTGTTGATGGCCGCGGGCCTCATCACTGCACAGCAGCTCGAG
>JBBQFU010000168.1:0-19921 GCA_038322185.1 Haliangiales bacterium | reverse complement strand
ACCGCCACATGGTCCGCAGCACCGCCACATGGTCCGCAGCACCGCCACATGGTCCGCAGCACCGCCACATGGTCCGCAGCACCGCCACGGTCCGCAGCACCGCCACGGTCCGCAGCACCGCCACGGTCCGCAGCATCTCGACCTGTTGGTGGCAGTGTCCGATGCTCGCGATCGCGAGAACGATCGGTTGCAGAGGAACGGAGCCCGATCTTGGCTGTCCGGGATTCGGACTCATCGATACGTTTGCGGCGTTGCACGAAACTATTTTTGGTCTGAACCAAATAAATCGCACGTCGAACTTGACGGGAATCTGTGTGCTCTCGTCGACGAATCGTCGCGTTCGTCTTCACGGGCGCGCGGCGCATCACAGGTTCGCGTCTCGCGGATCTTTCGAGTGCGTCCTCGTTTCGCGCGATAGAGACTCGAGAACGTGCGGCACAGCGCGAATCAGAGCGTCGAAATTGTCCGTGCTAGATGTCGAACATGATCATGAATGCACCTGTCGAAATTGGTGGTGGCGAGGGTGGTCGCGGTGCGGCGGCGGGCGCCGCCGGCGCGGGCGTAGTTGGCTTCGTGAGCGGCAACGAGCGGCTCGTGCTGCTGCACAGCAAGCTCAAGCGCATCGCGAAGGCGCGCGCGCACCTCGACGCGCAAGAGGCCGAGGCACTTCGTGAGGCGCAGCAGCTTCAGCTGTGGAAGCAGTTCGGTCACGTGAGCCTCGTCGACTACATGGTCCAGGAACTTGGTTACTCGTCGTTCCGCGTGGCCGAGGATCGGCTGCGGTTGGCGAACGCGCTGCCCGAGCTGCCCAAGCTCACCGAGGCGTTGAAGAGCGGCGAGCTCAATGTCTCGCAGGCGCGGGAGATCGCGCGCGTCGCCACGCCCGAGACCGAGGAGAAGTGGATCGAGAAGGCGCTCGACTTGAATGTTCGCGAGACCGAGCAGGCCGTTGCCGGTCACTGCAAGGGCGACCTGCCGGAGGATCCCGTGGATCCGCGGCTCGTCCGCAAGACCCTGTGGCTCAGCGTGCGGCCCGAGACCGAGGTGCTGTTTCGCGAGGTTCGCAAGCAACTCGACCAGGAGCGCGGCGAGAAGCTCGACGAGGATGCCGTGCTGGACGCGCTGTGCCGTACGTTCTTGAACCGGACGGAGCGTCGTGACGGGACGCGAGCGGATCGCGCCACCCACGTGGGTGCGAATGCGCGTCAGGATTCCGATCACGATCGTGATCGCGACCAGGACGGTGAACACGACCAGGAGCGGTCGTCGAGCTCCACCCACGTGGGTGCGAATGCGGGTCAGGATTCCGACCACGACCAGCGGTCATCGATCTCCACCCACGTGGGTGCGAATGCGGGTCAGGATTTCGACAGCGATCGACCTCAGCTGGCGTCCCACGCCGGCTGCGCGCCTTACAGGATTGCGGTGACGGTGTGCAGCGATTGCAAGAGGGGCTGGCAGCACGGCGGCGGCGCGGTCGAAGAGATGACGCCGCCGGCGGTCGAGGCTGCCATGTGTGATGGCCAGTGGATCGGTGACATCGACTCCAGGTTGGTCGAGCGAGCGCGACAGGACATCTCGCCTGCGACGCGTCGCAAGGTGCTGCATCGAGATCAGGGGCGATGCCGCGTGCCGGGCTGCCACGCGCACCGCAACCTCGACATCCACCACATCCTGCATGTCCTCAACGGGGGAACGAACGACCTGTTGAATTTGCTGACGCTGTGCGAAGCCCACCACCTCGCGCACCACGCCGGTACGCTCGTGATCGAACGCGCTGGGGAAGAGGTGACGTTCCGGCGGGAGGGACGCAATCGCTTCACGCGCGCGACACGCGAGGTCGAGACCAAGGAGGCGTTGCGTGGCCGCGGCTTCGAGCGCGATCAGGTGAAGGGGATCATGACGCGCACCGTCACCCACGTGGGAGAGAACGACATTTCTGCCGAGCAGTGGCTCGTGATCGCGCTGCGCTATGCCGCAGAGCTCACAGAGCAGAGCGGACTCGCCGACGTTCAAACGGAGATTCTCGATCAAGCACGCATCGTCGGGTGGCCATGACGACAGTGCGTGCCAGCGCGAGATACATCCCACCGACGACCGGAATCCCCGCCGTTGTGCCTCGGCAAGGCATTTGACAAGGTCGCCGAGGTCCTCGAGCTCGGCTACAAGGCGCGCCGCGCGCGATTCGACGGACGTATCAGGACCTCACACGCGAAGCCGAGGTGGGCGACATCGTGACCCGCTCGATCAGCGGTCACGCAACGCCGGAAATGCAACGGCACTACTCGACGGTGTCCGGCGCCGAGATGCGCGCGGGCCTCGCTAAGGTGATCGACATCGCGACCGGGCGCGAACGTCGCGCGGCCTAGTTCGCCGCGGGGTAGCTCGAGCTCGGCGACCACGCCTCGAGATCGATATCGATATCCGCAAGGCCGCTGGCGATCATCGTCCCGAACATCTCCGAACACATGCGACCGACAGCGTTGGCGTAGGCGAGGGGGGCATCGGCCCCGCGAGCGCGGAGTTCGCCGAGCTCCGCCCGAGCCCTCGCATCCTGACGCGCGCTCTGGGCGAATCGCAGCATCGCCTCGCCTATCGCTTCCGCGGCCGCAGGCGGCGATAGGCTTGCCTCAATCGTCGTCTCGTCTGCGCCATACATAACGCGCACGAGCGGGCGCCCGATGCTCGTGATGTTGATCCGCGTAGGGTTCGGCTCAGCCATCGCGGTAGCGGTATCAGGACGGTGCCTCGCCGGTGGTCATGCACGTGGTCATGGCCGCCTACGCCGAAAACGAATGCGGCCGGCGCTTTCGCAACCGGCCGTCTCGTCTCTGCTTTCTTGTGGGCGTTGAGGGGATTGAACCCCCGACTTATTCCGTGTGAAGGAATCACTCTCCCGCTGAGTTAAACGCCCGTGAGAGGGCCTGTGTGTAGCAACCCCAGGCGCCGACTGTCAATCGGCTCCCGTGCTACGACGCGGAGATGCAGCGCAACATCGTAAAAACGGCCGAGGCGCCCGCCGCCATCGGGCCGTATTCGCAGGCAGTGGTCGTCCCGGTCGGCGGCCAGCGCATGGTGTTCTGCAGCGGCCAGATCGCGCTCGACCCCGTCAGCGGCGCGATGGTGGGCGAGGGCGACGTCGAGGCCCAGGCCCGCCAGGCGATGGCGAATCTAGGGGCGGTGCTGACCGCCGCCGGCGCGTCGTTTGCGCACGTCGTGAAGACGACCATCTTCTTGAAGAGCATGGGCGACTTCGCCAAGGTCAACGCGATCTACGGCGAGCGCTTCGAGACGGACCCGCCCGCGCGCGAGACGGTCGAGGCGGCCGGGCTGCCCAAGGGCGGGCTCGTCGAGATTTCTGCGATCGCTGTCATCTGATCCGAGGAGGAATTCATGTCGTCGTCGTCGATCGAATCGGTTCTCACCGAGACGCGTAGCTTTCCGCCACCCGAGGCATTTGCGAAGGCCGCCCGCATCGGCAGCTTCGCGGAATACGAGAAGCTGTACCAGCGCGCGGAACAGGACCCCGAGGGGTTCTGGGCCGAGGTGGCTGGTGAGCTGAGCTGGGCCAAGAAGTGGGACCGCGTCCTCGAGTGGAAGTTGCCCGACGCGAAGTGGTTTGTCGGCGGCAAGCTGAACGCCAGCGCGAGCTGCCTCGACCAGCACGTGAAGACGTGGCGCAAGAACAAGGCGGCACTGCTGTTCGAGGGCGAGCCCGGCGACACCCGCGTGCTCACGTATGGCCAGCTGCACCGCGAGGTGTGCAAGGCGGCAAACGCGCTCGTCGAGCTCGGCGTGACGAAAGGCGACTTCGTCGCGATCTACATGCCGATGATTCCCGAGTCGGTGATCGCGATGCTCGCGTGCGCCAGGCTCGGCGCACCGCACACGGTGGTGTTCGGCGGCTTCTCGGCCGAGGCGCTCCGCGACCGCATCGCGGACTGCAAGGCGCGCTTCGTGATCACCGCTGATGGCGGCTGGCGCCGCGGCGCGATCATTCCGCTCAAGGAGAACGTCGACAAGGCGATCGAGGGCACCAACGTCGAGCGCGTCGTGGTCGTCGCCCGGTGCAAGAACAAGGTGGCGATGCAGGAGGGGCGCGACGTGTGGTGGCACGACGTGGTCGACAGCGCACCGGCACGCTCCGAGGTCGAGGCATTCGACAGCGAGCACCCGCTGTTCTCGCTCTATACGAGCGGCACGACCGGCAAGCCCAAGGGCATCTTGCACACGACCGGTGGGTACCTGACCGGCGCGTACTACACGACGAAGATGGTGTTCGATCTTCGCGACGACGACATCTTCTGGTGCACCGCCGACATCGGCTGGGTCACCGGCCACAGCTATGTCGTCTACGGACCGCTCGCGAACGGCGCCACGGTGCTGATGTACGAGGGCGCACCGAACCAGCCCGGGCCGGATCGGTTCTGGGAGATCATCGCGAAGTGGGGCGTGACCGTGTTCTACACGGCACCGACGGCGATCCGCGCGTTCATGCGCTGGGGCGACGCTTGGCCCGCGAAGCACGACCTGACGTCACTGCGCCTGCTCGGCTCGGTCGGTGAGCCGATCAATCCCGAGGCGTGGATGTGGTACCGCGAGCAGATTGGCGGCAACAACTGCCCCATCGTCGACACGTGGTGGCAGACGGAGACGGGGTCGATCATGATCTCGCCGCTGCCCGGCGCCACACCGACGAAGCCCGGCTCGGCGACGCGGCCGCTGCCCGGAATCGCAGTCGATGTCGTGCAGCGCGACGGCACACCTTGCAAGCCGAACGAGGGCGGCTTCCTCGTGATCAAGAAGCCGTGGCCGTCGATGCTGCGCACGATCTATGGGGATCACGAGCGGTACAAGAAGACGTACTTCGGCGAGGTCGAGGGCATGTACTTCGCCGGCGACGGCGCGCGCAAAGATCCTGATGGCTACATCTGGGTCATGGGCCGCGTCGACGACGTGATCAACGTCGCCGGTCACCGCCTGTCGACGATGGAGGTCGAGAGCGCGCTGGTCTCGCATCCCAAGGTCGCCGAGGCAGCGGTCGTCGGTCGGCCCGATGATCTGAAGGGGCAGGTGATCGTCGCGTTCGTCACGCCGCGCCAGGGCTTCGTTGCCGACGACGCACTCGCCAAGGAACTGCGCGAGCACGTGAGCGTTCAGATCGGTGCGCTCGCGCGGCCCGAGGAGGTTCGGTTCGCCGAGGCGCTGCCCAAGACACGCTCGGGCAAGATCATGCGGCGCTTGCTCCGCGAGGTCGCCAGTGGCTCGAAGGCACGCGGCGACACGACGACGTTGGAAGATCAGGGCGTGCTCGAGAAGCTCGCGCAGTCGTTCGCGTCGGACGAGTAGGTCAGCGGAAGTAGAGCTCGAACACGCCGTTCAGGCCGTACACGACGCGGACACCCTCGTCGCCGTTGAGCAGCGCGGTGTGCTGGTGGAGCTCGATCGCGACCCGCCAGTCGCGCGCGAAACCTGACGAGGTACCGAGGCGTGCGCCGCCCACCACGCCACGGCCGACGGTCGACTCGCCCATCAGCACCGTGCCGCGATCGAGTTGCGCGTAGCCGACATCGGCCTGGAGATAGATCGGTTGCGTGAGCGGCGACCAGCGTCCCGTCGAGCCTGCGAGCGGGAAGTACCGCACGCCGACACGAGCCTGCAGGAGAACCTCCGCGAGCACGGGATCATCAGGGTAGGGCGCGTAGCCGGTCCGCATGGTGTCGGCGAACAGCGCGACGCTGCGGGTCAGCTTGTAGCCGAATCCGAACCCGAAGCTCTCGGTCCAGGCATGGTCATCGATCGTGCCGAGCAAGTCGTTGCCGAGCGAGATGCCCAGCCACAGTCGCTGCATGCGTGACCGCGTTCGCTCCTGCTCGCCATGGAAGTGGAGCCGCCGCTGGTCGGCGCCGATCACGCTGCTGCCGCCGGTGAGCGCGAAATCGACGAGGATGGTTGACACATCGCCTTCGGTCTCGCGCACGACGCCGCCGAGCGGCACGGCCGGGTGCGACCAGCGCGTGCGGCCGCCGTTCACTTCCTTGAGCGCGGCCGGAAAGGTCGTCGCCGGGGTCGTCACATCCTCACGCGGCATACCGCGGCGCCCGTTCCAGTCGGCGGTGAGCAGCTCGAGGAGCGGGGCCACGGTGCTGGCGTCGGCCGGGGGACCGTCGGTGACGGCGGTGGTCAGGCCATCCTTGCGGACGACAAGGGTGTGCACCTCGAGAAGCGGCGCACGGGTCACGCACATGCGCAGCGTCTGATCACCATTGTCGACGTCGAGCCAGAATCCACAGGCGTCCTCGGCCACGACACGCAGGGTCACGGTCTTCGTCTGCTGCTTGTCGGTCACCTCGTAGGTCACCGACTGGCCGATCTTCCACGGCAGCAACACCGGCGGCTCAGCCGGCGCCGTGGGCGGGTCCGCGGGTGCTGCGAGAGGGACATCGGTCGCCGCTGCGACCAGGGCGAGCACCAGCAGGGCGATTCGCGCAGGAACCATCGAGGCGACCCTACAGGAATGGCCTAGGGGCAGGAACTGATCGTGTAGGACTGTGAAGCGCGCGCATGTTCGCGGAACTCGGGGGCACAATTCCCTGCCGTGAAGCGTCCGTCCCTCGCCTGGATCCTCGTCGCGCTCGCCGGCATCGCCGTGGTCGCGTCGTTCTTCCTGCGCAGCGAGGACGCGCCCGCCGACAAGGCCGCCAGTGGCCCGAAGGTCACACCGGTCTCGGCCGTCACGGTCACCCGCGCAAACCTCACCGAGCGCGGCCGCTATCCGGGCGAGCTCGTCGCCGACACCGCCGACGTCGCGGCGTTCTACGCGGGCCGGGTCAGCTCGGTGAACGTCCGGGTCGGCGACACGGTCGCGAAGGGCGCGGTCGTGGCCGAGCTCGATCCGATCGATGCCAAGCAGCAGATCGCGCAGGCGCAAGCACAGGCGAGATCGGCCGCCGCCGACGAGCGGCGTGCCCGCGTCGAGCGTGACGCCGCGGTTCGCGAGGCCTCGCTGCTCGAGCCGCTCGCGAGGGACAAGCTGATCTCCGGGCTCGAGATCAATCGCCAGCGCTCGCGAGCCGAAGCGCTCGGCGCGCAGGTCGAGGCGGCCGCCGCCAGTGGCGCCGAGGCCCGTGCACGCGTCTCGGTGCTCGCGAAGCGTGGAGAGCAAGGTGATTGCACCGTTCGCCGGCCGGATCGCTCAGCGGTACGTGGACCCGGGGACGGTCGTTCCTGCGGGCGCCAGGCTCGTGCGGCTCGTCGCGATCTCGCCGCTTCACGTGCGGTTCGCGGTGCCCGAGCAAGATGTCCCGAGCATGCGCGTCGGCACGGCGGTTCGCGTGCTGACGAAGGCCGGAGGCGACGGCACGTCGGCCACGGTCACCGGCATCGGCAGCGAGGTCAATCGCGAGCAGCGAGCGGCCACGGCCGAGGCATTGATCCCGACGCCACCCGAGGGCTGGCTGCCGGGCATGTACGCCGAGGCGGTGGTGGATCGCCGCACGCTCACGGCCGCGATCGTGATTCCGTCCGAGGCCGTGCTGCAGCGCCTCCAGGCGACCGGGCAGGTGGCGACGGGCGTGTTCGTCGACCAGGCGGGCGTCGCGAAGTGGGTGCCCGTCACGATCTCAGCGCGCGATGGCAACTCGGTCGCTGTCGAGGGGCCGCTCACCGAGGGCGCGCAGGTGCTCGTCGGCGGTCATATCGATCTCATGGACGGCAGCAAGATCCGCGTCGCGGGAGCCGCGCAGAAATGAGCCTGCCGGCGATCTCGGTGCGGCGCCCGATCGGCGTCGCAATGATCAGCATGGCGGTGTGCGTGTTCGGCTGGCTCGCGGTCACCCGACTTCCCGTCGACCTGCTCCCCGAGGTCGACTTCCCGCGCATCTCGATCGTCACGAACTACGAGGGAGTCGGGCCGCAAGAGATGGAGAACCTCCTGACCCGCCCGATCGAGCGCGCGGTCTCGACGATCGACGGGGTCACCGCACTCGAGGGCGAATCGGCCGAGGGCCTATCGCGCGTGCAGATGCAATTCGAGTGGGGCGTGAACCTCGACAACGCGGCCAACGACATCCGCGCTGCCCTCGACCGCATCCGTGATCAGCTCCCCGAGGATGCAGGCCAGCCCATCGTTCTCAAGTTCGACATCTCAGCAACGCCGATCGCGACGCTCGGCCTCAGCGGCACCGGCGATCCGCGCCGCCTGCGTTACCTCGCCGACGAGGTGCTCACGCGCCGGCTCGAGCGCCTGCACGGCATCGCGTCGGTCCAGGTCAACGGCGGCCGCGTGCGCGAGATCCGCGTCGAGCTCGATCTGGGCAACCTGACGTCGCTCGGTGTCACCGGCGACCTCGTGGTGCGCGCCCTCGCAGGCGACAATCGCAACGTCTCCGCAGGCGACATGGCGGACTCCGGCAAGGAGGTCCTCGTGCGCACGCTCGGCGAGCTCACCTCGGTCGCCGACATCGAGAACGTGCTGGTCAAGAACGACCCGGGCGGGCGCCCGGTCTACGTGAAGGACGTCGCGACGGTCAGCGACGCATTCCAGGAGATCAAGAGCGAGCAGTGGGTCGACGCGAAGCCCGGAGTGATCATGCGCGTGTCCAAGCAACCCGGCGTCAACACCGTCGACGTCGTGACGCGCCTGCATGCCGAGATCGCGCAGATCAACGGCGAGCCTCCGCGTGATCGTCGTCAACGACAGCGCGACCTTCATCAGGGCATCGATCACGAACGTGCGCGAAGCCGCGATCCAGGGCTCGGTCCTCGCGGTGCTCGTGCTGCTGTTGTTCCTGCGCAACCTCAGGGCGACGCTGGTGTTCGCGGTTGCGATCCCATTCTCGATGCTCGCGACGTTCGGTCTGATGTACTTCGCGGACTACTCGCTGAACCTGATCTCGTTCGGCGGGCTCGCACTCGGCATCGGCATGCTCGTCGATAATGCGATCGTCATCCTCGAGAACATCTATCGCAAGCGCGAGCAGGGGCTCGGGCCCCACGAGGCTGCGATCGAGGGAGCGCGCGAGGTGACCGCACCCGTGATCTCAGGGACGCTGACAACGATCGCGGTGTTCGCGCCGGTGCTGTTCCTCGAGGGCTTCTCCCGCGTGTTCTTCGCCGAGATGGCGATGGTCGTGGTGTTCTCGAACGCGTGCGCGCTGCTGGTCGCGCTCACCGTCGTGCCGGCCCTGGCCGCCCGGCTGCTGGCACGTCCGCCGCGCCAAGGTTCGAATCGGATCGTCGCGCTGATTGATCGCGGCTTCGCCGGCCTCGACAACCTCTACGTCCGCATCCTGCGTGCGGTCCTGGTCCATCGCGCCCTCGTGATCGTCGCGTCGCTCGTGCTCGGTCTCGGCGCCTACCGCCTGCTCGACGCGGTGCAGATCGAGCTGATGCCCGAGACCGACGAGGGCCTGATCGATCTCGACTTCGAGATGCCGGTCGGGACGCCGGTCGAGCGCACGCGCGACGTGGTCTTCGAGCTCGAGCGCCGGATTCGCGCGACGGTGAAGACCGATGAGGTCGCGAACATCGTCAGCTCCGCAGGGCCCGACAACCCGTATCGCCCCGGTGGCGGGCACGAGGGCGAGGTCGAGGTGACGCTCGTCCCGGTCTCGCAACGCGACCGCAGCGGCACCACGATCCTCACCGCGATTCGTGAGGCGACGGCGGGCATGCCCGACGTGAAGATTCGCATCCGCCAGCGCACGACCAACCCGCTCCAGCGCTTCATGCGCGGCTCGCAAGGCGAGCGCTTGGTCGTCGAGATTCGCGGTCACGACCTCGAGACGAGCGCGGCCCTCGGCCGGCGCATCGAGGAGCTGATGAAGACGGTGCCCGGTATCGCCGACGCGCGTGTCGAGCGCGCCGAAGGCCTCGAAGAACGCACGGTGACGATCAACGTCGCCGCCGCCGCTGACCTCGGCCTCACGCGGACCGATATCGCACGCACGCTCGAGACCTACGTCCTCGGCCGCGTCGCGACCCGGCTGCGCCAGAGCGGCGACGAGTACGACGTGCGCGTGATGCTGCGCGAGGCCGATCGCGCGCAGACCGCGCAGCTCGGCGGGCTGCCCATCATGTCGATCCGGGGCGTTGTACCGCTGAGCTCGGTGGCGCAGATCGGCGTCCAGCGCGGCCCGGGCTCGATCGAGCGGTCAGGGCAGGAGCGTTTCCTGGCGATCGTCGCCGGTCTCGGCACGCGGCCCATCGGCGCGGTGGTGAAGGACCTCGAGGCTGCGATCGCGCAGATCGAGATGCCGGCCGGGTTCACCGTGATCGTGGGCGGCGAGGCGCGCGAGCAGGAGTCCACGTTCGCAGGCCTGTCGATTGGAGTCGCGCTTGCGATCCTGCTCGTGTTCGCCGTGATGGCGGTCCAGTTCGAGTCGGTGCGCTACCCGCTGCTCGTGATGTGTGCCGTGCCCTATGGCTTCGTCGGCGTGGTCGCGACGCTCGTCGTCACCGGCACCACGTTCTCGCTCAACGCGTTCCTCGGCTGCATCGTGCTCGTCGGCATTGCGACCAACAACGCCATCGTGCTCGTCGACGCCGCAAACCTCCTGCGCGAGGGCGGCATGAATGCGATCGAGGCGATGGTGGAGGCCGGCCGCCGCCGCCTGCGGCCGATCCTGATGACGACGCTCACCACCGTGCTCGGCATGCTGCCCATCGCGCTCGCGATCGGAGAGGGCGCCGAGATCCAGGCGCCCCTCGCGCGCGTCGTGCTCGGCGGCCTCCTGGTGTCGACCGTGATCACGCTCGTGCTGTTGCCCGTGCTCTACGTGATGGCCGAGAGCCGCCGCACGCCGCCAGCGCCGGCCGCCTGAGCTACTCCGTCTCTTCGGGGCCGCTCGACTTGCCGGCAGCCTCGTAGTCGAGCTCGGGATCCGGCTGCGGCTCGGCGATCTCCTCGGGCAGCGACGGCGCGTTCTCGTCGAGCTCGGGGAGCGGCGTCGAGACCGGCGCGCCGACCTTGACCGGCGTACCGGCCGGCATCGACGACGGCTTCGCGGTCGCGGTCACGTACTCCGCGAGTAACTGCACGAGCTGCTCGTGCGCCTTGCGAACGAAGCCCTTCTTGAGCGGGCTGGGCGTGTTGGTGATGATCGAGAACGCGAGCGGGCGCGTCGGGTCGATATCGATGATGCCAGAGAGCGCGATCACGGTCGACAGCGAGCCGGTCTTGCCGCGCAGGTGACCACGCACGTCGGGCAGGCGGCGGAAGCGGCTACGCAGCGTGCCGTCGGTACCGCCCACCGCGAGCGACTCGGTCCACGCCTTGGACTGCGTCGCGTCCCCGCCGGGCACGAAGCCGGCAGCGGAGCGCACGATCTTGACGATCTCGTTCGTCGTCATCCGCGTGCGGTACGACAGACCCGAGCCGGTGTCGATGATGACGGACTTCTTGTCGAGCTGAGGGTGGCGCTGCAGCCAGTCGTACATCGCCTCGACGGCGACCTGCATCGACGGGGCGGTGCGGCGGGACAGCGCGGCCGCGGTCATGATCACGCGGTCGGCGAGCCAGTTCACGCTCCACTTGTTGATGCGGCGAACGATGTCCTGAAGCTGATCCGAGTCGTGGCGCGCCAGCTCGACGGGCAGGCCAGCGGCGCCGACTGCATCACCGATGTAGTCACCGAGCTCGACGCTGCGCACGTCGCCGTTGACCGTGACATTGCGCGCCCTGAGCGCGGCACGCAGGGCGTGCGATGCCATCCACGTGCGTTCGCGTGTGTAGAGCGAGTAGGTCTTCTCGCCGGTCTTGCCGATGAGCCCCGTGATCGTGAGCTTGAGGCGCTTCTTGCCGTTTGGGTTCTGGATCGTCGTGGTGGCGAACTTCAGCTTGTGCCGCTTGCGCACGTGCTTCTCGGTCTTCGCCTTGACGTCGACCTCGACGAAGTCGAAGCCCGCCGGCACCGTTGCCGTTGGAGGCTGCCCGGGCTCGCCGGCCTTGATGGCGATCGGAACCATCGCGCGGTACATGCCGTCGCGCGTCGAATCGGTGCCGACCAGCACGTCGCCATCCAGCTGCTTCACGCCTCGGCGAGCGATCTGGTCGGCGAGCTTGTCCATATCGCCCATCGTGAGCGTCGGATCCCAGGTGCCGAGCAGATAGACATCGCCCTTGATCACGCCGGCGGTGTCGGGCTTGTGGCCGAGCACGCGGGTCGAGTAGCGGAACGTCGGGCCGAGCAGCTCGAGCGCTGTCGCCGTCGAGATCATCTTTACGTTCGACGCGGGATTGAGCGGATCGTCGGAGTTCACCGCGAACAGCGGCTCGCCCGTGCGCGCATCGGCGACGTAGATGCCGGTGATTCCGCGGCGCAGCGGACCGCGCAGCAGCTTCTCGATCTGCTTGGCGACGTTCTCCTCGAGCGACAGCGTCTCTTGCTTGCGACCGACGACCTCGCTCGTGGGGCGCATCTCGCCGGCGAGCGAGAACGCGACGCGCGCAGCACCGCGGGGCGCCGGCTTCTTCGAGTCCCGCGTCTTGATCTTCGCCGGTGTGACCTTGGCGCCGGTCTTCACACCGACCGCCTTCTCGAGCGACTTCGGCGAGACGGCCTTCATTGGGCGCGTCGCGATCTTGCGCGGGCCCGCACCTGCGATTGGTGACGCGAGCATCGCGAGCGCGAGTACGAGCAGCAGCGAGCGCTTCACTTGGGACCTCGCAGCATGACGCAGGTCGCGCCATCGCCACCATCGGCGGGCGAAGCCGAGGCCATCGCGTGCACGAATCCCGAGAGCTCGCCGAGCAGCGCCTGCAGCACGCCTTCGCGCAGCGGAGCGCCATGCTCGGAGTGTGTGCCCTTGCCGTGGATCACGAGGACACAACGCCGGCCGAGCTTGCGCGACTCGAACAGGAACTTACGCAGCTGCTGGATCGCGGGCGCGACCAGCTGGCCATGGAGGTCGAGCGTCGCGTCCACGCGGACTTTTCCACCGCGCAGCTCCGTGATCTGGGCGTGCGACACGCCGGGAGCGCGCGCCGCGTAGCGCTGGGAATCTCCATCGATCGTCAACTTGGTCTCCGGGGGGAGCTCGACCACCCGTACTGGAGACGGCGGCGGGGGCGAAACGTTCACGCGGTCACGAGATCCCAGCGGTTGCACGTCACCCATGGCGTCGCGGAACAGGGCCTCATCTTCAGGAGACAGCAGCGGACGCTTCTCACGTCTGCTGGTGGACTTCCCCTTCATCCTCCCATTGTGTACTCGCTGCCCGGGCCGCTCGCCAGAAATCGTTGCTAATCGCAACGTCGGGCGCTTTGACGAGTTTCCCCCGGCCGGTCACTTGCAGCGTGACCTGCGTCAAGGCACGTTCCGGCCGATGACGCCGTGCTCCCGCGTTGCGTACTTCTGCATGGAGTACGGCCTCGATCCAGCGTTCCCGATCTATGCCGGCGGCCTGGGAATCCTGGCCGGCGACCACATGAAGTCCGTGGGCGACCTGCGGGTCCCACTCGTCGGCATCGGCGCCGCGAGACGTTCGGCGGTGGGAGTTTCTCGGAGCGGATCGAACGACTTCGCCCACACGTGGTCTTCACCACCCACACGCCGGTGCCCGCCGGCAACGAGGTCCACGACCTCGAGCTGATGCGGAAGATGGACGCGCATCTCGGCTTCTCGCACGAGGAGCTCACCCAGCTCGGCGGCGCTCCGTTCTCGATGACGGTCGCCGGCCTGCGCATGTCGCGCCTCGCGAACGGCGTGGCCGCGCTTCACGGCGAGACCGCACGCGGCATGTGGAAAGACGTGACCGGGGCCGCCCCGATCATCAGCGTCACCAACGGCGTGCACGCGCCGACCTGGCAGGATGCCCGCATCCGCGCCGCGCTCGTGCCCGACAAGCCGCGTCCCCAGCAGGACGAAGAGCTGTGGACCGCGCACCAGGCGATGAAGCGGGAGCTCGCCGCCGAGGTGAAGCGCCGCAACGGTGTCGACATCGCGCTCGATGGTCTGCTCGTTGGCTTCGCGCGTCGCGCCGCGGCCTACAAGCGCGCCGACCTGGTCCTCGCCGAGGACGCTGCGCTGAGCAAGCTGTTCGCGCGCGGCGTGCAGCTCATCTACTCGGGCAAGGCGCACCCGCGTGACCTTGCCGGCAAGGCGCTCGTCAGCAAGCTCGTTGACGCATCGAAGAAGTATCCCGGCAAGGTGATCTTCCTCGAGAACTACGACATGCGCCTCGGCGCGCTGCTCACGCGCGGCGTCGACATCTGGCTCAACAACCCGCGCCGTCCACTCGAAGCGTCGGGCACCAGCGGCATGAAGGCGGCGATGAACGGCGTGCCGAATGTCTCGATCCTCGACGGCTGGTGGCCCGAGGGCTGCGAGCACGGCGTGACCGGCTGGAAGATCGGTGACCCCGATCCCAGCGACGATCCATTCGACGAGAAGGACGAAGCGCGCGTCGATCGCCGCGATCGCGAGCTACTCCACAGCGTGCTCGTGACCGAGGTCCTCCCGGCGTATGCCGAGCGCGCCAGGTGGGTCGCGGTGATGCGCGCGTCGATCTCGATGTCGCAGTGGCGCTTCTCCTCTGATCGCATGATCGAGGAGTACGTCACGCGCGTGTACAACGGTCAGGGCCGGTAGAGAACCTGGCGCCGCTTGCCGCGCCACTCGAGCACGACGAAGTCGCCGACCACTTCAGCGGTCGCCTCGTCGAGAGCACGCTGCGGTGTCGCGGCCAGACACGGATGCGCTCCCGCATCGACGGCGCGCTCGACGAGGTGCCAGTGCTCGTCTTCGCGCTCACCGCTGAGGACATAGGCGTCGTCGAACGTCCAGCTCGGTGCATTGGCGCACGCGATCGGCTGCCCGCTGCTGCTGTGCACGCGGACGCGTCGGCGGTAGGTGGCATCGAACAGCGTGTCCGTGCGCGGTGTGATCTCCCACCACTCGGTCTCCTCGCGCAGGTTGCGATCGTCGTCGACGGAACGGGTCTGCCAGCGCCATGCACCGGCCGGTGTGGTCGGGGTGTCGGCCCACGGCTTCGCGAGCGCGACGCTCTCGTCGTCGACGTGCCACAGCGTCTGCGAGCCGCCGTCCCAGCGCAGATCCATGCGGTTGCCGCGAGGCTCGACCGCATAATCGGTGACGTGCCGAAACTCGTGATCGCACGGCGAGGGCTCGGCGGTGTAGCCGGTCTCTCGCGCGCGGTAGCCGCCGTCTCCGTCGAGCTCGATCACCACGTCGAACAGCGCGCGCTGCCGGTACCACGGCCGCTGATTGCACGGAAAGCCGAGCGCGTCGGTCGACCGGATCTCGACCGTGCGCAGGTAGCTTCCGGCCAGCGGCGAGCCCTGCGTGTAATGCAGTCGCCACTGCTCGTCCTCGATGCGGACGGTGCCGTTCTCCTCGGTGCGATGCAGCCAGCGCCAGCCGCCGACCATGTCGATCATCGCGTCCTGCTCGACGAGCGGCGCGCGTGCGCTTGTAGGCGCCTGACACGCGGCCAGCGCGAGGAGCAGGGTGCGAATCATCAGCCGCCCGGTCGGCGCGCGTAGGTATCGGAGACGATCTTGCTGATCGCCTCGTCCGACAGCGCGTCGGGGCGCGTGTAGTTGCTGTACTTCGACGGCTGGTCGAACTCCCACGCGATGCGCTCGCACAGACGCTTGCAGCAGTCGGCCTGGGTGTAGCCGAGGCGGAACATCGTACCGGCGCGGTTCGCGAGCTCCGCCGCGGCGACCTGCGAGCGCTTGTCGGAGCTATCGGTGCGGCGAGGGGTGCTATCGAGCCATTCGAAGGACATGGCGCGAGTATACTCGTGCACGTGAGGGTTTTCGCCGCGTGGGCGATCGCGATCGCTGCCGCCACACCATTGGCACACGCCGATGGCGTCGGTGTCGTCGCGGTCAGCTCCACGGCGGGCGAGCGTGTCGCCGTCGGGGCGGCAATGGCCAGCGCGATCGACGCCGGCCCAGGGCGGCCCCAGCGGACCTCCGTCGACGCGGTGGGCGAGGCGAGGGCGGCCATCGTCGCCGGGGCCGTGCCGATCGGCACGCTCGAGCGCTTTCGCCGGGTCCGTGACCAGATCGACGAGGGCTGGCGCGCGTTCGTGCGGGTCCAGGTCGACTTCGCGGCGTCGCGACTGAGCGCCGCGCGCACCGAGGCCGAGTCCATCGTCGCGCTCCCCGGTGGCGCCGCGCTCTACGCCGACGCATCGCTGCGTCTGGGCGCCGTGCTCGGTCACCTCGGCCGCCTGCCCGAGTCCCACGCGGCGCTCTCCCTGGCGCTCGCACTCGACCCCGATCGTCCGATCACGCTCGCCGAGTTTTCGCCGGATGTCGTCGCAGCCGTCGATGCGGTCCGGTCGCAGACACTGCCGGCGCGGCCGCTTCGCATCACGACCGAGCCCGCCGGCGCTGCGATCACCGTCGACGGCAAGGAGGTTGGCACGTCGCCGCTCTCGCTCGACGTGACCCACGGCCAGCACGTGATCGTCGCGCGTCACGCACTGCATGAGACTCGTGCGCTCGCCGTCGCCGTCGATGCGAGCTCGCCCGAGGTCGCACTCGAGCTGCGTCCGGACGTGCCGTGGTCGCGCCTCGCCGAGGGACCCGCGATCGGGCTCGCCGACGCCGGCGCGCAGGAGCTCACCGACGCGACGTTGCGGTTCAGCGATCTCGACGAGGTGGTGCTCGTCGCCAGTACCGATCGCCGCGGCGGACCGGCACTGCTGGTCCAGCGCTGCGTCGGGCTGCCCGCGCGGTGCACGGCGGTCGTCGACGTGGGTTACACCGATCGCAGCGGCTTGTCGGCCGCTGCTCGCGAGGCGTGGCAGACCGTGCGCGCCGCCGATCTGCGCTACCCGCCGAGCGTGTTCGCCGACGCGGGCACGAGCGGGATGAAGGGCGATGATCGCTGCAAGCTGTGCCGCAGCCCGATCCTGTGGGGCAGCCTCGGCGCGGCCGCGCTGATCGGCACCATCGTGGTGATCGCCGTCGTATCGGGCTCGCAGCCGCCCCCGATCCTCGGCGTCGACCGCGATCACTTCTAGTTGGAGAAGTCGGCCTGTAGCGGCTTGATCTCGCCGGGCGTGAGGTCGACCGCGAACGTCTGCTTGCGAGGCGGCGTCTCCGCCGGAAACACGATCTCGACGGTGTGCCTGCCGGCGGGCACCACCAGCTCGCGCGGCGTGCGGCCCATCAGCTTGCCGTCGATATAGATCTCGCCCCACGGGTCCGCGCCGATCTTCAGCACCGCTGTCCCGATCGCTGCGTCGGCGACAATGGCCGCGCCCGCATCGACTCGCGCGATCGTGACCGCGCTGTCGCTGCGCCGCGTACTCGCGTCCGCGGGCGTTGGCGCCGCGTCGATCGGCGCAGGCGGCGCATCGACGACGATCACGATGAGCGGTGGACCGTCGACGCGCGCATCGCCGAGCATCGCGACGCCGGCGTCGCGCTCGTTCGCGAGCACGGCATCGCGCCCGCGATAGAACATCCACGCCGCGATCCCGGCGACGACGAACAGCCCCAGCCCTGCGGCGACGAGCACGCCGCGGCTTGGCGCCACGCGACCGGGAAGCCCCAGTGAGCTGGGCGGTGGCCTTGCGATCGGCTCCTCGACGGCGGCCATGCGTGGCCGCGAGCGCCGCGGAATCACCGGCTCCTCGGGTTCCGCCAGCGGCGTGTGCGGCTCGGTGTCGTAGGTGGTCGGTGATGGCCGCGTGGGCGGCGCGCTCTCGTCGGGGACCGTGTCCGAGGCTCGCGGCGAGCGCGGGCGGTCCTCGCTGGTCGCCGCTTCCTCATCGGGAAATGCGGGCAGCGCGCCGGTGCCGTCGAGGATGGGCGCGAGGTCAATGTTGGTCGCGAATGACTTCAGGCGCTGCGGTCGACCGCGCGCAGCGGTATCGCGCGGGATGACGGCCGTCGACGGCCCGCTGCCGATCGGCCCCTCGATCACGTCCTGCGCCATCGCCTCGAGGTGCGTCGGCAGCCGCCGGGTTTCGGGCGGGCAATGGCGCGCGACCAGTGCACCCACCTCGCGCGGTCCGGGCGTGACATCGAGACTGTAAAGGAACTTGTTGATCGCGCCGAGCATGTCGGCAGCGCTCGGCCACCGGGCATCGACCTCGCGCTCGAGCGCGCGCATCACGATCTCGTCCAGCTTGGTCGGAACTTCAGTGCGTACCGTGGACGGTGGCGGTATCGCTTCGCGCAGCACCGCGGCCAGCGTCGCGTCCTGGTCGGGCCGCGCGAACAGCCGTTGGCCCGCCAGCATCTCCCACATCAACACGCCGACGGAGAATAGATCGGTCTTGCCCGTGAGCTGCTCGCGCCGAACCTGCTCGGGAGACATGTACGGGAACGATCCCGTGGGCGCCGCCTCGGCCCCCGAGCTCTCGCCCGGATCGCCGAGCGTGACCGCGATGCCAAAATCGACGAGCTTGACCTCGCCGTCGCGCGACAGCATCACGTTGCGAGGCGACAGGTCGCGGTGGATCACGCCTTCGCCCTTGCGGTGCGCGTAGTCGAGGCCTTCGAGCATGCGCGCGGTGATCCAGGCGGCGAGGGCAGGCTCCATCCGGGCGTCGCGCCGCGCCATGGTCTCGGTGAGCCGGTACAGCGTCGGCCCGTCGATGTAGTCCATCGCGATGAAGTAGGTATCGTCGACGACACCGAGCTCGTAGACCGGCACGATGTTGCCGTGGGTCAACGTCACCAGCATCTTGGCCTCGGCGACGAACATGTCGACGAAGTGGCGCTGCCCCGAGAGCTTCGGGAGAATCTGCTTGATGACGAGCTGCTTCTCGAAGCCGCCGGGCCCGATCAGCTTGGCGAGATAGATCTCGGCCATGCCGCCCGTCGCCAGCTTCTCCGTCAAGTAGTACTTGCCGAACGTCGTCGGCAATTCGGTCATCGAGCGGCAAGAGTATCACCGCGCGAGTAAGATGCGCGTGATGCCCCGGGCAGCGGTTCTTGTCGTGCTCCTCGCCTGCAGCGATCCCGCGGCCCGGGTTCAGCTCGCGCCGGTCTCGCCGTGTGGCCAGGTCACAAACGAGACAGCGCTTCGTGTGGTCGCCTATACGGCAGGCGGCGAGTTGCGCCGAACCGTACCGCCGGCCCAGATCGATGCGTTCCCCGCCGATACCGAGCAGCTCGGCGTCGAGGTGATCGGCGACAGCGGCCGGATCGTCGCCGTCGGCAAGACCGCGCCGCTGGTCTACGCCACGCTCGAGACTGGCACCGATATTCCGATCGTGATGGCCCCGCTCGATGGTGCGTGCCCGGTCGGTCCGCTCACCGAGCCGCGCGCGGCACCGGCGGTCGCTCGCGCGGGAGACCTCGTGCTGATCGTTGGCGGCACGGGGGCAGGCGGCGAGCAACTGGCGACCGCCGAGCTCTACGATCCGGCCACCACCGCGTTCTCTGCGGTCGCCATCCCGCCGAGCCTGATGGATCCCGAGAACGGCCTCGCCGGCGTGGTGCTGAGCGAGCTGCCGGACGGCCGCGTCGTGCTCACCGGTACCGCGAGTCATGCGCTCTCGATCTTTGACCCGCTGACCCGTCGGTTCTCGGCGCCGAGCCTGTTCGACCACCGCGCGTTCCACGGTGGGTTCGGCGTGGCCGATGACCGCCTGCTCATCATTGGCGGCTGCGCCGACGTCGCGACCGGGACCTGCACGGGCCCGTCGCTGCGCACCGGGTTCGTCTACGATCTGCTCGACGTCACGATGCGTGAGCGCGGCCCGGCGCTCGACCCCACGGCGATCCGTCATGGTGCACGCGTGTTCGATCTCGGCGAGCAGCTCGACGGCGCACAACGCTTCGTGCTCGCGGGCGGCTTTGGCGAGCCCGAGACCGGCGATCGATTCGCGCTCGCCGACACGACCGCGACGCGGATCACCGGCCTCCACGGTCGCGTGACCGCGCTCGACGGTGGCGCGCTGCTGACCGCCGGGCCCAGCGGGATCA
>JBBQFU010000167.1:0-19964 GCA_038322185.1 Haliangiales bacterium | reverse complement strand
CGTGCCGGGCACCGTCGTGCGCGGCAAGGTCGTCTCGCTCAAGGACTACGGCGCTTTCATCGAGCTCGAAGAGGGCATCGAGGGTCTCGTCCACATCTCCGAGATGTCGTGGACGCGCCGCGTGAAGCACCCGTCGAAGATGGTCGCCGTGGGCGACATGGTCGAGGCCGTTGTGCTCGACGTCGACGTGAAGCAGAACCGCATCTCGCTCGGCATGAAGCAGCTCGAGCCGAACCCGTACGAGCAGCTCACCGAGAAGTACCCGCCGGGTACGGTCGTGAAGGGCCACGTTCGCAACATCGCTGACTTCGGTATCTTCGTTGAGATCGAGGAAGGCATCGACGGCCTCGTTCACATCAGCGACATGAGCTGGACCCAGCGCGTGAAGCACCCCTCGGAGCTGTTCCAGAAGGGTGAGGAGGTCGAAGCTGTCCTCCTCAACATCGATACCGGCGACGGCGACAAGCCGAAGATCTCGCTCGGCATCAAGCAGCTGGTCCAGGACCCGTGGGATCGCATTCCCGTGGAGTACCCGGCTGGCAAGGTTGTCGACGGCAAGGTCCTCAAGGTTCTCGACTTCGGCGCCTTCGTGGAGCTGGAGAAGGGCGTCGAGGGTCTCGTTCACGTGAGCGAGATCAGCGAAGAGCACGTCGAGGATCCGCGTACGGTTCTGACCCCGGGTCAGGCCGTCAAGGTCCAGGTTCTCCACGCCGATGGCGCGGAGCGCAAGATCGGTCTGTCCATCAAGGGCGCGAGCCGCGCCAAGGATGCAGCCGAGGCGCAGGGCTTCAACACCGCCAATGCTGGTGGTGCGACGCTCGGCGACAAGTTCCGCGGCAAGCTCGACAAGTTGAAGAGCGGCGCCAAGGACGTGCAGTAAGCACTTCGTAACGCGCGGTCACCAGACGCGCGCGCTGTAAGGCAAAGCCACCCACCCGGGTGGCTTTGCTGTTTTCGGCTCGAGCAAACCCAGACGCTCATTCCGGCGCGGACGGCCGACGCGACGTCGTTCGTGCTCGTGCTCGTGCTCGTGAGACGTACACGTGCACGGAGCGGGAGAGTCGCCCCCCGCGATCCGACACCGCCGTGACGCGTTGCGCGTTCTTCGTCGAGCACGAGCACGTGCACGAGCACGTGCACGAGCACGAGTACGAGCAGACGGTCAGTTCGGCTGGCCGTACGAGCGGCTCGACCCGACGACGAGCTACTTCAGCTCGCAGTCCGTCAGCATCATCATGTTGTTACCGTCGCTGCCACCGATCGAGCACTGCGCGGTGACCTTGTCGTCCTTCTTGATGCCCTTCTCCTTGGCGGCCTTGCCGTCATCCTTGAAGCCGAGCGTGACGTTGTGCTTGTCACCACCGTCGAGCCACACCGACATGTTGCCGGCTTCCTCGGTGATCGTGTTCTTGACCGTGCCGGTGACAACAACGCCGTTCTCCCACTTCTTCATGAGCGCCATGCCGTCCTGGCCGGGCGCGTTGTAGTCGGTCCACAGGGCGGGCGCGTCCATCGCGGGCGCGGCGGCGGCCTTCGGGGCTTCCTTGGCGCCTTCGACGGCCTTGCCACCTTCGGTGGTCTTGGCAGCGCCGCCTTCGTCCTTCTTTCCGCCACAGGCGGGGAGAGCGACCAGCGCGGCGAGGGCGAGAGCGAGAGCGAGAGTGATGCGAGTCATAAGTATCCTTTCGGCGGCGACAGTAGCTCGGTTCGGGTAGGTTCGCGGCATGCGTAGCCCGTGCGCGCTCGGCGCCCTCATGATTCTCGCCTCATGCGGCAGTTCCTCGTCGCCGCCGCTGACGCCTGTCGAGTTTCCTCCGGCCGTGCCTGCTGCGATCACACCCACCACTCCAACTGAAGTGCCCATGCCGAAGCACCCCTGGCCACCGACCCGCAAGGACGCCATCGTCGACACGATCCACGGCAAGCAGATTGCCGATCCGTATCGCTGGCTCGAAGACGAGAAGGCACCGGCGGTCATCGAGTGGATGAAAGTCCAGGACGACTTCACGCGCGTCGAGCTCGCAAAGCTACCCGGTCGCGACGCCATCGCGGCCCGGCTCAAGGAGCTGTTCTACTACGACGCGATCAGCGCGCCGTCGCACCGGAAGGGGCGCTACTTCTACACGCGCAAGCACGCGAACAAGGAGAAGACGATCGTCTACTGGAAACAGGGCGAGCAGGGCGCGGAGAAAGTTCTGTTCGATCCGAACGCGTGGAGCACCGACGGCACCAAGGGTCTCGGCGGGTGGTGGCCGAGCCTTGACGGCAAGTACGTCGCGTACTCGGTGAAGGAGAACAACTCCGACGAGACCACGACGCGGATCCACGAGGTCGCGACGGGCAAGGACCTGAGCGACGCGATCGCCGGCACCAAGTACTCCGGCGCATCGTGGACGCCCGATGGCAAGGGCTTCTATTACACCTGGGTTCCGCCGGCCGGCGGCCCGGTCACGGTCGCGGAGCGGCCCGGCTTTGCCGAGGTGCGCTTTCACAAGCTCGGCACCGATGCGGCGAAGGATCCGGTCATTCATCCGGCGACCGGCAGCGCCAAGACGTTCATCGGCGGCGGCATCTCGCGCGACGGGCACTGGCTCGTCGTGTCGATCCAGCACGGCTGGAACTCGACCGACGTGATGATCAAGGACGCGCGCAAGCCGGACGCAGCGTGGCAGACGCTCGTGAAGGGCACCGACGCGCAGTACAGCGTCGACGTGTGGAAGGACCAGCTCTACGTCACGACGAACGAGGACGCGCCGCGCTACCGGGTGTTCAAGGTCGATCCGAAGAAGCTCGCGCGCGATGCGTGGAAGGAGATCGTCCCGCAGAGCGACGCCACGCTCGAGAGCGTCAACGTCGTCGGCGGTCATCTCGTGCTCGCGTATCTGCGCAACGCGGCCACCGAGCTTGCGGTGCACACGCTCGATGGCAAGCACGTGCGCAAGGTCGAGCTGCCTGCGCTCGGAACCTCAGGCGGTATCGGCGGCAATCCCGACGAGGACACCGGCTACTTCTCGTACACCTCGTTCACCGAGCCGCAGGTCATCTACAAGACCTCGATCAAGAGCGGCAAGGCCACCGAGTGGGCGCGCGTGAAGCTGCCGCTCGACACGTCGCAGCTCGCGGCGGAGCAGACGTTCTACACGTCGAAGGACGGCACGCGGGTGTCGATGTTCCTGCTCTACAAGAAGGGCACGCAGAAGACCGGCAAGAACCCGACGATCCTCTACGGCTATGGCGGCTTCAACGTGAACATGACGCCCGCATTCGCATCGTCGCGTGCGGTGTGGCTCGAGCGCGGCGGTATGTACGCGATTCCGAATCTTCGCGGCGGCGGCGAGTACGGCGAGGAGTGGCACCGTGCCGGCATGCTGCTCAACAAGCAGAACGTGTTCGACGACTTCATCGGCGCGGCCGAGCATCTGGTCAAGGACGGCTGGACTTCGCGCGAGCACCTCGCGATCTCGGGTGGGTCCAACGGCGGCCTGCTCGTCGGCGCGGCCGTCACCCAGCGACCAGATCTGTTTCGCGCGGTGATCTGCGCGGTCCCGCTCCTCGACATGATCCGCTTCCACCTCAGCGGCTCGGGCAAGACGTGGGTGCCCGAGTACGGCTCGGCGGAGGATGCGGCACAGTTCGCAGCGATTCACGCCTACTCGCCGTACCGGCTCGCGGTGGATGCCGGACCGCGCGCGTACCCGGCGGTGATGTTCGACTCGGCCGACCACGATGACCGCGTTGACCCGGCGCATGCCCGCAAGCTGGCGGCGGCGCTCCAGGAGTTGCAGACGGCGGACCCGGGCAAGAACCCGATCCTCCTCCGCATCGAGCGCAACGCCGGTCACGGCGGCGCGGACATGGTCAAGCAGCAGGTCGAGCGCACCGCGGACCAGCTGGTGTTCCTCGAGAGCTTGCTGAAATAATCGGCACGATCTGACGGGGTCGCGCGTCTAGTAGGGCAGATGTCGATCCGCTGGGCCCTGCTGCTCGCCGTGACGGCTGGATGCGTCGCGTTCCAGCGGCCGCTGGCGATGCCCGACAACAGCGAGACCACGGTCGCGCTGTTCAGCGGCGGGCTGGGCCGGCCGATGGATGGGATCGCGCGGCACCCGTGGTTCGCGGTTCGCAAGAAGGGCGACAAGCGCTGGCAGATCTACGAGGTCGGCGGCGGTGGCGAGCGCGAGGAGGCCAGCCAGAATCACCCGTATCTCGATCCGATGCTGCATGGCCTGTGGCGCGGCGCCGAGGGCGAGCGTGCGGCGGAGTGCGTCGGGCGCGTGGGGCCCGAGGTGAAGCAGCAGATCCAGCGCGACTACATCTTCTACCCGGGGCCCAACAGCAACACGTTCGGTGATGTCGTGCTGCGCCGCTGCAAGCTCGCCGCGAGCCTGCCGTCGACGTCGGTCGGCAAGGACTGGCGCGGCGTGTTCGGTGCGGGCATCACGAGCGAGCGCACCGGCGTGCAAATCGAGACGCCGGTGCTGGGCCTCAAGATCGGGCTCAAGGAAGGCATCGAGGTCCACGTGATCGGGCTGTCGTTCGGAATCGATTTCTGGCCGCCCGCGATCATCGTTCCCGTGGGTCCCGGCCGGATCGGATTCGCGGACCGATGAGCGTGCGCATCGCGCTCACGATCATCGCGCTGGCAGCCGGCGCCGCGGACGCGCGTCCGTTCTCCGGTATCGGCGGTGGAGCGCAGCTGCACTACGAGCTGTCGACGCTGCATGACATCGCCCACGACGCCGCGGCGAGCAGGCCGACGCCGCAAGACTTCGTGATGGCAGGTGCCCGGCTGCACGGCTTCGTCGGCGGCAAGCGCTTCGGCTATCATGTCGGTCTCGATCTCGCTGCAGGGCAGACAGCGCGCCCGCACAGCTTTCTAGCCTACGACGTTGCGTTCTTCCCGATCGGTCTCGCGGTGCGGTTCGCCGAGACCTCGTTCATCACGCTTGGTGCAGGCATCGGCGCGATGGGCGCGGTCGGCACCCTGAACGATGCGACCACGATCCCGCTCGAGCTGCGCTTCGAGGTCGGCCGGGGCATTCGCGTGCTCGGTCGCGCGCGCGTGAGCTACGTCAATAACGCGCGCGATCGCATGGACGGCGGTGTGTCGACGTCGTTCGGCGACGAGCTCGAGGCAAGCCTCGGCCTGCGGCTCGGTCGCGGCTACAACGAGTGGGGCTTTCCGACGGGCGACGGCTACTTCGTGGCGGCGAACTATCGTGAGTCGCTCGGCGCTCGCTATGTCGGCCTCACGCTCGGCTTCTCGATCGACATGGGGACCTATCGCACGAAGCGACAAAGCCGCTACGACGACGACGATTCCCGCTGTGAGAACTGCGACTGACCGCCCGCGCCGCGCTCGCGTAGAAACCGTAGTAAGGTCGCGGCGTGATCCGGTGGCTGCGATTGGTCGCGACGGCGACGATCATCCTGTCGATGATCGGCCTCGGTGTGATCGGGGGGCTGTTCCTGACCGCCAACGCGGGCTGGATCCCGGTCACGATCCCGCGCTGGCTCACGGGCCTGTTCGGCCAGAAGGAGCACGACGTGTGGTTTCCGGCGCTGATCGCCGGCTGGCTCGCGACCGCGATCCTCGCCGCAGCGCTCGTGCTGTGGTCGATGTTCTACGTGTGGCGCCGCCGCCAGTACGAGTCGTTGATCGTCCGGCTCGAGCGCGAGCTCGCGAAGCTGCGCAACCTGCCGTTCACCGAACCGGCGCCGCTCGAGGATCTCCCCGAGACGCCCAGCGTTGCGGCGGCGAAGGTGATGAGCGCGCTCGATGATGACGAAGGGCTCGGCACCTAGTGGGCGCCGCGCTCGTCCTCCTGCTCGTCGGGCTCGGCAGCCTGGCCGCGGGCGTGCTGATCGGTCGCTACTACGTGCCTGACGATCGCCAGTTGCGGCGCACCGCGCGCCACGCCAAGTCGTACATGAAGGCGCTCGGGTTTCTGATCGCGCGCGATCACGAGACGGTGATCAACGAGCTGCGCAGTGTCGTCGAGGAGAGCGTCGACGATGTCGAGCCGTACTTTGCACTCGGTTCGATGTTTCGCAGCCGCGGCGAGCACGAGCGTGCGATCCGCGTGCACCAGGCCCTCGCGCTGCGCGAGCGTGACAAGCGCAAGGTCCGCCAGCGCGCGATGTACGAGCTCGGCCTCGACTTCCGCGCTGCCGGCATGCCGCGTCGTGCGACGAAGGCGATGGAAGAGGTCTTGCTCGAGGATCCCGCCCACGAGGGTGGCCTACGCTCACTGGCTGCCCTCTACGAGGAGCAGGCGCGCTTCAACGAGGCAGCCGGGCTGTGGCAGCGGCTCGGTCGCCGGCGCAACGAGGACACCAGTGTGCGTGAGCACCACCTGCTCGTGGCTGCCGGCCAGGCCGCGCTCGGTCGCGACGATCTCGAGAGCGCGAAGCACTTGCTCAAGCAGGCGCAGAAGCTCGAGGAGACCGCGCACTTCTTCGCCGCCGCCGCCGAGCTCGCGGCTGCACGCGACAACCACCGCGGTGCCAAGGAGCGGCTCAAGCAGGCGCTGCTCGCCGATCCTGCGCTCGCACCCCACCTGCTGCCCGGCCTGATCGCGGCAGAGCAGGGCATCGACGACGCCGAGCGCGCGGGCAAGCGGGGCTCGCGCCGTGACGAGCTCGTCGAGGACGAGCAGCCCAAGCTCGCCGAGGGAACCATTACGTCCGCCCGCGCACTCACCGAAGCGGGGCTCACCTCGCGAACCTCGACGCCGCCAACCGGCGTGTCGCTCACCGTCGCAGGCGAGACCGGCGTCGCCACTCCGCTACCCGCGACGGTCGTGACGGTCGTGCCGGGGACGGTCCCGCTCGTTCCCGATATCAAGCCGAAGGGCTCGGTCACCGATCGCGTGCTCGCGCTGATCGCCGAGGTCGAAGCCGAGCTCGGGCCGCGTCTCGAGCTCGCGTTGATCCGTGCGCAGCTCGCGAGCGGTGGCGGTAGCGACGCTGCCCGCGACATCTCGGTGCGCGACGACCTCGTGCAGGAGCTCGCGACTGCATTCCCCGACGCACTCGCGGCGCGCGTCGCCGCTGCACGCCTCGCGCTGGCCAAGGGCGACGACAAGAGCGTGCGCCAGGCCCTCGATATCCTCGCCGGCGAGCGCGGCTCGCTCGCGTGGGCACTGCGCGGGCGCTGGCAGTGCTCGCACTGCGGCAACCGGCCGGGCGACTTCAGCTGGCGCTGCGGTCAGTGCCGCCGCTGGGCGTCGCTGAGCATGGAGACCGGCATCGAGCCGCCCCCGGTTGCACCACGCGAGCGCCGGGCGGCCCCGCGATCGATCCGGCCCGAAGGCCTACTCGGTGCAGCGCCGGATTCCGCGTTGCCGGCGCCGACGCTGGACCCCGGCCTGACCGATGAGGAGCTCGCGCGGGCGGGAACGCGCAGGTCACTGCTCGGTCGTGTTGGCGGCTGGTTCTCGGGCGTCTGGCGTCGCAGCCCCTGATTCGTCTGGTATACCCGCACCGCAAATGCCGGACGATCCGCCGTCAGGATCCACGCCGCCTCCGTCGGAAGGAATTCCGCGTCCCGTCGACAGCGGACCCACGCTGACGCAGGTCCCGTCGCGTGGCAGGTCGCGCGATACCTGGTTCGGCGAGGCTGCCCCGTCGCGGAAGTTCTTCTCGCGGTGGGGCTTCCCGCTGTTCATCATCCTCGTCATCTTCCTTGGCCGGAAGGTTCTGCTTCCGTTCATCTTCGCGTTCCTGATCGCCTATGTGCTCGCGCCCGTCGTGAAGCGCATGAGCGAGCGCAAGAACGGCACGCACCGCATGCCGCGCGGGCTCGCGATCATCATTTGCTACATCATCTTCCTCGCCGCGGTGACCGGCTTCATGTTCCTGCTCGTGCCGCGCCTGTCCGGCGACTTCGCGCGCCTTGGCAAGGAGGCGCCGGGTCTCTACAAGCGCATCAACGAGGAGTACGTCCCTGGCATCGCGCGCTGGGCAGAGAAGCGCTTCCCGTCGCTGGCCGCCAAAGAGACCGTGCAGGAGGAGCAGCTGACCGTTGCCGACGTACCGGAGCCACCGGGCACCGCGTTCACCTTGACGCCGCTGCCCGACGGGCGCATGGCGGTGCAGCTCACGCCGAACGGCCTGAGCATTCATCCAAACGCGGACGGCGGCTATCACATCCGCACGCTCGAGGAGAAGCCCGAGCCGCTCACGCTCGAGGACAAGCTGCGTACCTATCTCAAGAAGGGGATGGTGGGCATGCAGAGCAAGCTCAACGATGCCGTCCGCCTCGGGCAGGCAGTCATCGCGGGCTTCATCAAGGGCATCTTCCTGTTCTTCTTCACGCTGATGATCGGTGCGTTCATCCTGATCGATCTCGAGAAGGTGCACGGGTTCATGCGCGGGCTGTTCCCGCAGAACGTTCGCGAAGACTACGACGTCATCGTTGCCGGCATGGACCGCGGCCTGTCGGGCGTGATTCGCGGCCAGCTGCTGATCTGCCTCGTCAACGGCGTGCTCACGTACATCGGCCTGCTCGTGTTCGATGTGAAGTACGGCCTGATCCTCGCGACCATCGCGGGGGTGATGAGCCTCGTGCCGATCTTCGGCTCGATCCTGTCATCGCTACCCATCGTGCTCGTTGCGCTGGTGTCGGGCGAATCGGGTATCGATCTGTTCCGCGGCATTGCGATGACGCTGTGGATCGTCGGCATCCACTTCCTCGAGGCGAATCTGCTCAACCCGAAGATCATTGGGACCGCGGCGAAGATTCATCCGGTGCTCGTCATCTTCGCGCTGTTCCTGGGCGAGCACAGCTACGGCCTGGTCGGAGCGCTGCTCGCGGTGCCCATCCTGTCGGCGATCCAGGTCGTGTTCATGTACCTGTACAGAAAACGCTGGAAAGATACGCCACGGCCGCAGACCGGGCCCATGCAGCAACCGCCCGGGACCGCGTCCCCCCTGGCGCCGACGCAACCCTGATGTTACCCACTACGCATGGCCCTCGTGCGTAGCGGTGTGACTCTGCTTACGCTCTGCGTGAGCGGCCTCGCGCTCGCGCAACCGGCGCCGCCTGCTCCACAGGCGCCACAGGATCCGTACGCGCCCGATCCGGTGATGAACGAGCAGATCGCCGAGCAGCTCGTCACGCGTGCGCAGGAGCTGCTCGACGCGAGGATCTATCTCGACGCCAAGCAGCTCGCCGTCGAAGCGCTCGTGAAGTCGCCCAAGGGCGCGGCCGCCGAGCGTGCGCGCTACATCATCAAGGTCGTTAACCAGCACCTGAAGATCCAGGAAGACCCACCGCCGACGCCGCCGTCGCAAGTCACGCCGACGCAGCCCGACGACAAGGTCGACATGACGCCAATCGGAGCAGCGCCGTTCGATCCGTCGCGCGATCCTCCGCCGACTGCGCTTCCCCCCGTGCCGTCGGACGGTAGCGAGAACGGGCGCCTGCTCTCTGCCACCATTCACGGTGGGCTCTACGGTGGCGTGCTCGGTGCGACGCTCGGCGCGGCGATCAGCAAGGAGCATCCCGTGCGCGCCGCGATTCCGATCGGTGTCGTCGCCGGGCTCGGCGGCGGACTGCTCGCGCGCAAGCTCGTCGGGAAGCACTCGTGGGACGAGGCGCAGATCCGCACCGTCGGATCGCTCAACGCGTGGGGCGGTGTGCTCGGTGGATTCTTCGGGCAAGCCGTCACGGGCGCCGGGGATAGCTCGCCGTCGGCGCTTGGCGTCCTCCTCGGTGCGACGATCGGCGCGACAACCGGCTTGCTGGCCGGCGGCTTGCTGGCCAAGGATCACAGGCTCACGCGTGGCGATGTCGCGCTCGTCGATACGCTCGCCGGTATCGGCGTGATCGGCGGCCTCACGATGGGCATGGTGATGCAACCAGCGCAGCCCGAGGCGTATGCGGTCAATGCGATCCTCGGCGGTGCAGCCGGCATCGTGGTCGGCGTGATCGCGGCGCCCAACACGAACACCACGCCGCGCCGGATGCTGCGCGTTGCGGGTCTCGCTGCCGCGGGTGGCGCGCTGCCGTTCCTGCTCTACGCGGGCATCTCCGACAGCTCGACCGATGGCGATGAGCGCCTCGTTGGTTTTCTCGCGAGCGCCGGGCTCGTCGGTGGCGCGTACCTCGGCTTCCACCTGACCAGGGGCATGGACGGTGGCCTCGACGTGAATCCGCACGATCTGCCGCCACCGAGCGATGACGCGCCCGCCGCGATGATCCGGCGGAGCTCCGACGGTACGTGGGCGGCGGGCGGTCTCGCGCTGCAGCCGATGGCGACGCGCGAGCGAAGCACGGTTCTTGGTGTCTCGCTGTTCGGCGCGACGTTCGACTAGGGCCGGCGAACGCGGAACACGAACGCGGCGCCGAGCTTGACCTCTTCGTAGTCGGCAAACCCGATCCGTTGCAGCCAGGATCGGAGCTCGGACGTTTCGAAGCGGCGGATGCCCGCGGCGCGCGCGGCGAGGCGACCGAGGAACGATGGCGCCTCGGCGAACGTGGAGCCGACGTAGAGGCCACCCGGACGAAGTACGCGGCGGATCTCGCGAAACACGAGCTCGGGGTCGTCGTAGGCGTGCAGGGCGCCCGCGTTGTTGACGCCACCGAACGCGCCGTCGACAAACGGCAGTGCATGCGCATCGGCGCGGACGAGCACCGCGTTCGTGTAGCCACCGGTGCGCTGCGCCGCGACGTCGAGCATCGCGCGCGAGATATCGAGGCCGACCACCAGCGCACCCGGTGCGGAGGCGGCGAGGGCGCGCACGAAGGCGCCCGGGCCGCACGACAGGTCGAGCCACGGGCCCGGGCGATCATCGAGTGACAGGCTGTGCTTGTGGATGAACAGCTCGCCGGCGAGACCACCGACGGCAGCACCGGCACCCCGGCCGGCGAGCAGCCGTACGAACGTCGGACGCCACACGCGATCGTAGACGCGCGCCACGAGGTCGCTCTCCATCAAGCGCTGCTCGGTGTTCGCGGCCATCGGCTCGCCACCGACGGCGACATCGATGAGGTCGAGCACGCCGCGCGTGTGGTTCTGGGGCTCGAGCCCGCATGACTTGCAGCGCGGGTGACGCAGGTCCGCGAACGGCTCCGCGGTACGGCAGCGCGGACAGGACAGGATCGGCAAGACGGCAGGATCCACGCCTCTCTTATAGTTGAATCCGGACCGGGATTTGGCTACTACGCCCAGATGAAATCGAGGACGTGGCTCGTGGTGGGGCTGGCGTGCGGACTGGGTGGCGAGGTTGCGGCGCAGGCGCCCAAGGCACCCAAGGCACCCAAGGGCGCCAAGAAGGCGAAGGTCGAGGCCAAGATCGATCTCGGGCCGGTGATCGCCGCGCTGTGGGGCGGAAGCAACGAAGCTGCGGCCAAGGCGGCCGAGACGCTCGGCACCTCGGCGGATCCGGCGGCTCACGAGGCGCTCCTCGATGCACTCGCGATCGGCATGCCCGCCTCGGTGGCCGTCGCAGCGATCAACGCGCTGGCCACACACCCCGCACCGCCCGACGTCACGGCGCTCGCGCGGTATGCCGCGCATCACAACCCGCAGGTCCGCAGCTCCGCGTATGGCGCGCTCGCGATGTATCCCGCGCCCGAAGCGAAGAAGCGCATCATTCGCGGCCTTCACGACATGAACGGATCGGTGCGGGGCGCAGCAGCGATGGCAGCCGCGAAGGGCCGCGTACGCGAGGCGACCGGGCCGCTGTTCGAGCTGCTCGCGCGCAGCGAAGACTCGGCGAGCAGGGCGCTGGCCGCGATGGCGGATGTCGACCTCGCACGCAAGATCGGCGATCAGTTCGGCAAGGTTCCAGACCCGATCCTCGCGCAAACGCTCGGCGCGATCCTCCGGCGGCCTGACTTCGGTCCCGATGCCGCGCGCGTCGAGATCGTCCGCGCCATCGGCAAGATCCAGGACACCGCTGCAATCTCGGCCCTCACCGATTACCTCGACGCCACGCCGAAGAATCCGCCGCGCGAGTCACGGCAGGAGGCCCAGAAGATGGTCGAAGCGCGGCTCGGAGGTGGCAAGTGAGAGCCCTCCTGCTTGCAGCCTGCGTGATCGCGGCCGCGTGCGGCCCCAAGGGCATGTACACGCTCACGACCGAGCACAAGGACAACGATCGGGCCGCGCTGTCGGCCGCGCTGTCCAAGCGTCAGCTCCCCGAGGTGCCGGCGCCGATGAACTCTGCGCGTCAGCCGCGCGTGTTCGTGCTGCAGAACGGCGCGCCCAAGACGATCCTCGCGTACGACCTCAACGCCGGTAGCGTGCTGTGGAAGGTCGATGCCGACGTGCAGTCGCGCATCTGGGTGGGCGGCGACGTGCTGATCACGCTCGAGGCCAAGAACCTCGTTGCGCGTGATCAGAAGACCGGTGCCCCGCGCTGGAAGGTCGGCATCAAGGGCTTGTTCGTCGGCGCGTCAGCGGACAATGACCGCGCGTACGTCGTGACCCGCGAGGGAAGCGACCAGAAGCCGACCTGGTTCCTGACCGCGTACGACTCGGCCTCCGGCAAAGTGGCGTGGCAGGCCGACCCCGCGGAAGGGCAGCTTGGCGCTCCGGTGGCACACGCGGGCCTCGTGTACTCGCCGTTTCTCACGCAATGGCTGATCGTCGTCGACGGCAAGACCGGCTCGCCGCTCGCGCGCCTGCGCGGCATCGACGAGCAAATCTCGGTGGTGCGCGCGACGAGCCGCATCGCATACTACGGCTCGAAGCAGGGTGTGTTCGCGCTCGATGCACGCGCCGCGACCGGCAAGCGGAGCGAGTCGACCTACGGTCAGGCAAAGATCCCGCCGCAGCTCGATCGCACGAGCTATGGCGTCGACCTCTACGACTCGGTGCAGTCGAGCTTCACCGCCGCCGATCGTGCCCGCGTGCTGTGGTCGAGCGTCTACACCGACGACGGCCCGATGAAGTTCACCAACGACAGCTATGCGGTGCACTACTTCCGCTACATGTTCGGCTTCAACCTCGCCGGCGACATCGTGTGGGCGTATCAGAACCCGCGCGTCGAGCTGGTCGCGAGCGATCACACGGGTGGCGCGATCGTTGCCATCTCGTCGACGGGTGACATCGTCGCGATCGATCCGAAGTCTGGCGCGGTGCGCGGGCAGAGGAACCTCGGGACGACCGCGCAGGTCCTCGGCGCCACGTTCGACGCCGACGGCTGGGTGCCGACGGGCGAAAGCAGCAAGGTCGAGACGGTCGCTGCCCTGGTGGCGATCGCGCGTGATCGCGACATGCGGTTCGACAAGGTCAAGGAGCTCGCCGTGTCGGCGCTCGCCAAGCTGCCCGGTCCCGATGTGACCAAGGAGATGCTCGCGGTACTCGCCGACAAGCGCGCACCGGCCAAGCTCAAGGACACCGTGATCGAGATGCTCGCGCTGCGCAAGGACCCGGGCGCGCTGCCGGTCCTCACCGCGCATCTGGGCATGCACTACGACTTCATCGCGAAGACCGAGCCCGAGACCCTGGGTCCGGTGGTCAAGGCGATCGCTGCGCTGCGCGGCGCCACGCTCGATCCGGCTCACGTCGGTCCGGCGCTCGTTGCGCTGCAGAGTCATCTCGAGGATCCGGCAACGCATGCCTCGGATCTGACCGCGATCATCAACGCGATGTCTGCGATCGGTGGCGGCGGCGAGCGCGCGGCGCTGTCGTCGCACCTGCTGCTCTATCACGCCGATGACGACCTCGGGACCGAGGCCGGCTGGCAGGTGGCGATCGTCGCTGGCGTCCACGCCAATGCCGGCCCGATGGAGCGCGAGCTGCTGCGGCAGGTGGGCTCGGACCCACGGACCAAGCAGGGTCTCGCCGAGGTGATCAAGGAGACGCTGGCCAAGGACTAGGGGCGCAGGTACCCTCGGGGGCCGTGGTCCCGCCGCGCAGATTTCGAGTGATCATCTGCCGCGGGCCCGAATGTGGGGACCGCCGGGGTTCCAGCGCGCTGCACGACGTGTTTCGCTCCGCCCTCGAGGCCCATGGTGCGCGCGAGCGCGCGGAGCTGATGTGGCAGAGCTGTTTTGGGCGCTGTACGCAAGGGCCCAACGTGCTCGTGCGCGAGATGGTGGCCGATCAGCCGGCCCCGTCGCTCGGCACCGGCTTTGCGACCCTGCCGGGCCCGCGCGGGGTGACGGCACTGTATAATCGGATCGACGAATCCCGTGTTGAACGGATCGTCGTCCAGCACGTGAACGGCGGCCAGATCATTCGCGAGTTCATCGAGCGCCCTGGCTTACTCCACTCAGTGCCCGTAGGATCCAAAGAGAAAGATTCATGACGCGGAATTCGATCGTCATCCTGCTCGGCGTTCTCGCGACTGGCTGCAAGGGCGAAACGGTTGTCAAAGACAACCCCGATACGCTCAGTGCCCTCGAGGTCTGCAAGAAGACCGTCGACGAGAAGAACAAGCTCATCACCGCGCTGCAAGAAGAGGCAGCACGCAGCAAGCCGGGGGGCGGCGAGATCGTTGTCGCCATCGAGGGCAACGCACTCACGGTGAAGTCCAACGGTACCGGTGGCGGCGGTGGTGTTCCCGCCGTTCCCGACAGCGTCGCGGCCGCCGCGTCGAAGGAATTCCTCGACGTCGTCGCGAAGTCGCGTGGCGCGATCCAGAAGTGCTACGAGCAGGCGCTCAAGAAAAACCAGGGCATCCAGGGCCGCACGATCACGCTCACCGTGTCGGCGAGCTTCTCGAACGCCGGGGTGTTCCAGAGCTCGAGCTTCTCGCCGTCACTCGGCGATGTGTTCGACGCCTGCATCAAGGGCGTGTCGAGCAAGTGGGCACTGCCGGTGAACTCGCCTGCGATGACGTTCAAAGCCCAGGTGTCCCTCACGCCATCGTGAAGCTGAAGGAGCTCGAGAAGCGGCTCGACAAGGAGCCGGACAACCTCGGGCTCCGGGTACAGGTCGCCGGGCTCATGCGAGAGGCCGGTCGCAGCGTCGAGGCCGTCGAGCTCTATCGCTCCGTCGCGCTCGCGTACCGAGATCAGGGCCGCACGCAGCAGGCCATCATGGTCTGTCGCAGCATCCTCGAGATCGCGCCCGAGGACGCCGCGTGTCAGGGCCTGCTCGGGGCGCTGCAGCCGGTGCGTGCCACCGCCTCACCGTCGCAGCCGCCGCGCTCGGCCGCGGTCTCGGCACAGCGCGCCGCGGTGGTACCGCCCGAGGAGCCGATGCGGCGGTCCTCGCTCGACGAGACCCCGCTGCCGCGCCCGGTGCCCCATCACGTGGTGGATCCGACCTCGCAGAAGTACCGGCTGTCGGAGAGCGCTCTCCATCTGCCGCTCTCGGCCGGCGATCGCACGCCGCCACCGGGCAACGCGGTGCCCCGTCCGATGGATCTCTCGGCCGAGCTCGACACGCGTCAGAGGCCCAAGATTCCCACCGAGCAGCTCAAGAAGCTCGACGAGGTGACCGCGCTCGGCGAGCCAGACGAGGCGGTGATCACCGATCAGCAGGCACGGCTCTCGCCCATGCCGCGCAACTCGCCGGCCGCGCGCCTCACGCCGATTCCGATCGGGCGCGACTCCGCGGAGGATCTGCTGACCGAGCCGCACACCGCACTGCCGCGGCACAGCGACGAGGAGCTGACCGTGCCGCGCGAGCGCGCGAAGCTGTTCGACGAAGATGACTAGCGCGACGCGCGGGCCTTATAGGTGCTCGTGCTCGTGCTCGTGCTCGTGCTCGTGCTCGTGCTCGTGCTCGTGCTCGTGCTCGTGCTCGTGCTCGTGCTCGTGCACGTACACGTACACGAATCCGGGTACTGCGACCGGTTGGGGGCGCTCCCCTGATCGAGCACGAGCACGAGCACGAGCACGTGCACGAGCACGTGGACGCGGCGCTGCTCAGCGCGACGCGCGGGCCTTGAGGATCCGCTCGAGCGCCATGCCCGCGGCACGCGCCGCGAGTGCGAGCTGATCATCGAACGTGTGGCGCACGCGGTGATCGCCGAACAGCACCCCGACGATGCGCTCGCGCACCGAGATCGGGACGAGCAGTAGCTCCGGCGGGCACACGCCGAGGGTCGCCTGCAGGAAGATGCGGCTCGCGTCATCGTGCATCGGCCCGCGATAGGGCAGGCGGGTGCCGACCACATCCTGCAGCGTCGACGCGCGATCGAGGCGCAGCGCGGCGACCGGCATCGTCGGAACACGCGGGATGATCGCGAACAGCGACAGCTCGTTGTTGCGGGCGGCGAAGAACCCGGCGCGCTGATGGGTCTCCGAGAGGTGCGCGATCAGCAGCACGATGACCTGGTCGCGCTCGGTCGTGTGATCGAGCGTCCGGATCAGCTCGAGCACGCTCGCGGTCGATTCCTCGACCGCGCGCGCGACGCCTTGCTCGCTGCCCGTGCGCGGCCGCGACAGGGACTCGGGCGGCGAGGGCGGAGCGACCATCAATGGCGCCGAGTCCATGTCGGGGATCGGGATGATTCCGGACACCGGCTCGACGACACCGGGGATCGCGCCGAGCAGCGGCGGCGGGATCGTGGTGCCGGGCGGCCCCCAGCCGTCATCGTCGCCGCGACCCGGAATCACATCGTCGAGCTCGACGGCCGACATCACCATCGTCGGCTTGGTCTTGATGTCGTCCTCGTCGTCATCCTCTTCGCTGATCGGCGCTCGCTGCACCTTGTCGAAGCTGACCGCGCCGCTCGGTGGCGGGGTGCCCGGGCGCCCCTGCGGCGGCGGCATGATCGGCACCTCGAGCGTGTCGCGGATATTGCTGTTGTACAGGCTCGGCGGCGGTGGCGCGGCGAGCGTCTCGTCCGATGCTTCCTGATCGTCGGGCGCGACCGTACCGTCGACCTTCGTCGGATCGGTGTCGACCATGCGGCGCGCATCGGTCGGCGAATCGTCGAGCTCGCCCCCGACCACGCCGTCGCTGCCGAGGAGCTTGGCGGCGGTGGCTGCAGTGACTGGACCGATGCCGACCTGCGTGATCGGCGCGATGCGCTTGGTGATCGGCTTCTTGAGCTCGAGCACCACGACATCGGACACCTCGTCGTCCGGATCGATCTCGGCCTCGGGCGCCGCGGCGACCGGTGCGTTCGCCGGCGCGTCGCTGGCGCGCTTGCGCTCGAGCAGCACCGGCTCGGACTTCTCGTTGTAGACGCTGTCGCGAATGATCGCGGGTCCGCTATCAGTGCCCTGCAGCTCGACGGTGATCGTCGACGCGGGCATCGGTTGGCTCTTGCGATTGTGAGCGGAAATCTCGCCGGCGACGCTGGGGCGCAGTGCACGCTCGAGCTCGTCGGAGATCATGATCGATGGCAGCGCATCGAAGTCGATCGCCTTCATCGGCTCGCCGCTCGCGAGCTGGACTTCTCCGGCCCGTGCGGCGAGCTCCGGCGGATCTGGCTCGGCCGGCTTCTTGCGGCGAGGCATCGGCCTCTGGCGCTCGAAGTCCTCGTTGGGCTCGATCGTGATCACCGGCTCGCTGTCACGCGAGCTCGCTTCGATCGTGATCACGGGGCCGCTCGGCTCACCCGCCTCCATGATGACGACCGGTCCCGAGTCCTCGGGGAACGGCGGCTTGATCGACTCCGCGCGGCGCGGCGCCACGCGTATCTCTCCCGACGCCGTGCGGGCACGGGGCTTCGGCGTATCGACGGGCGTCGCCGCGTCCTCATTGCCGATCACCGGCTGCACCGTCGTGATGTCGCCGTCGGGTTTCGGCATCGGCGGATCGATGAGCGCACTCGACAGCTTCGCGCCGGGCACCTCGGGCGCGGGGGCGTGCAGCTTCGTCGCATCGCCGACGGCGGCGAGCTCGGCCATCACGTCGTTCGCCATGATCGCGCCGCGCTCGAGGCGCTTGGTGCGCATTGCCTTGACCTGCTCGGTCACGCCCTTCTTGCGCGTAGGCCCCACGGACCTGGCGGCCTCCTCGCCCTTGAGCAGGCGCTCGCCGAGCTCGGTGACGTGACCGTAGTAGTGCGCGAGGCACCACGCGATCTGGAGCTGCGTTGCCACCGCACGCACGACGTAGGTACCGGTGAAGAACGCGATCTCGTCGACGGCGTGCCGATCCGATGGATCGCTCATCGCGACGGTCAGGTTGTTGTCGGCGTCGAGCGACACCGGCACCGCGCGCAGCTCGACCGCCATGTCCTTGGGAATCGTGCCGACGACCTTGGTCGGCAGCTTGGCGAGCGTGTTCGGGTTGACCTGCGGGACGAGCAAGCGCTTGCGGTAGAACTCGGTCAACACCTCGTCGGTGACCACCCCGGCAGCGACCAGCTGCTCGCCGACCGTGCCGCCATGGGTGACGACATGAAGACGCGCGTCCTCCAGGGAGCTGGACGACACCAGCCCCGAACGAACAAGGAGCGCGCCTGCGTCGTCGGCCACCTGAGTTGTGGGATTCTGTCGATAGCAAGCGAGTCATGTCAACGCAGCGACGGATCTACCTGGACTTCAATGCGACCGCGCCACTCGTGCCGGCCGCACGCGACGCGATGGTGGAGGCAATGGCGGACGTGGGGAATCCGTCCAGCATCCACGCCGAGGGCCGGCGCATGCGCGACCGGGTCGAGCGGGCACGCAACCAGGTCGCCGGTCTGCTGGGCCGCCCCCGCGAGCAGATCGTGTTCACCAGCGGCGGCACCGAGGCGAACTGGCTCGGGGTGATGTCGCTCGCGGCCACCGTGGAAGCGCGCGGGTTGCCGCGGGTCGTTGCGACGACGCCCATCGAGCACCCGTCGCTGCGCGGCCCGATCGCAGCCCTCGCGGCCCGCGGCTGGAACGTGGTCACGATGCGCGCCGACCCTGACCGCGGGGTGTTGCCGATGGGCGACTTCGGGAGCGTGGGTCTATTTGCGGCGGCGCTCGTGAATCACGAGATTGGAACGATCCTGGACCCAATGATCCTTGCAGCGGCGCGCGATGCCGGCGCCTTGTTGCATGTGGACGCGGTGCAGGCCGCGGGGAAGCTGGAGCTCGATACGCTGCGCGCCGATTCGATGGCCATTTCTGGTCACAAGATCGGAGGGCCGCAGGGCGTCGGCGCGCTGGCAATCTCGACGGATGATGGGCTTCCGCTCGTCGACGGTGGGCATCAAGAACGGGGGCGGCGGCCGGGCACGGAGAACCTGCTAGGAATTGTCGGATTCGGAGCAGCGGCGACCGAGGTTGATCTCGTACTCGCCACCCGCCGTGAAATGCCCGAGCAGGCGATCCTGTCGGGTACCTGGATCGAAGCGGCGCTCTTCGGCGGTGCGCTTGGCACCACGATCGTCAGTGCAATCCCCGATGCGCGCATCCAGGGTCTCTATGCGCCGCGCGTGGAGAGCACGATTAACCTGCGGTTCCCAGGCGCACTCGGCGAATCGATCGTCATGGCGCTCGACCTCGCAGGCATCAGTGCTTCGACGGGGGCCGCATGTACGAGTGGGTCGATCCAGCCGTCCGCGGTCCTGCTCGGACTCGGGTTCTCGGAGGTCGAGGCGCGCGAGGCGGTCCGATTTTCACTAGGGCCGACCACCACATCCGCGGATATCGGGCGAGTCCTGGAAGCGCTGCCCGCCATCGTTGAACGAGCCCGGCGCCATCGATAACCTCCGGGGCGCCCTTCGGCGCTGCTGCGCGGCCCGGCAAGCCGGGCCTTGCGATTGAAATCTCGCGTATTTAGCGGTAAGCCCAGGGCATGCGTGACGTTGTCATCGTCGGTGCTGCTCGCACTCCCATCGGTTCGTTCCTCGGCGCCCTCTCGGGCGTGACCGCGCCCAAGCTCGGCGCCACGGCGATCAAGGCCGCGCTCGAGCGCGCGGGCGTCTCGGCGAATGACGTCGGGCTCGTCCACATGGGCTCGGTCCTCCAGGCCGGCATCGGCCAGGCGCCCGCCCGCCAGGCCGCGCTCGCCGCCGGTTTGCCGCAGAGCGTGCCGTGCGTGACGGTCAACAAGGTTTGCGGCTCGGGCCTCGAGGCCGTGCTCGGCGTCGCGCGCGCGATTGCCGCGGGCGAGATCGAGATCGGC
>JBBQFU010000166.1:0-20040 GCA_038322185.1 Haliangiales bacterium | reverse complement strand
CGGCACGTCGATCCGACGCAGGCCGCACTGTCAACGCCGCCCATCACGTCACATTGTTCGCTCGCTGCGATGTTGGTGTGCCCGTCGCCGCACAAGGACATCTTGCAGGCCGAGCCCCAGCACGTCGCCGTGTCCTGGCCGCCGGAGTCGCACTGCTCGGACGCGAGCGTGTTCCTGTAGCCATCACCGCAGATCGAGGTCCGACAGGTCAGGCCCACGCACGACGACGTGTCGGAACCGCCGGAGTCGCATTGCTCGCTCGCGGCCGAGTTCGCAAAGGTGTCGCCGCACCGTGACAGCTTGCAGCGGTGCGACGCACCGGCCACGGTACCGTTGCACGTCGCCGTGCTCGCGCCACCGAGCGTGTCGCACTCCTCGACGGCGGCGAAGTTCGTGTAACCGTCGCCGCACGACGGCGTCTTGCACCTCAGCGACGTGCCGGCGCTCGTGCCGTTGCAACTCGCGCTGTCCAGGCCCGACGTGTCGCACTGCTCGCCGGCCAATGAATTCGTGTAGCCGTCACCGCACGTCGAGGTCTTGCACCGGCTCGCGACGCACGTCGTGGTGTCCGTCGCGCCGACGTCGCACTGCTCTCCGGCGGCGGTGTTGGTGTAGAGGTCACCACACGAGCTCAGCTTGCATGTCGAACCGACGCACGTCGCACTGTTGGCGCCACCGAGCACGTCGCATTGCTCGGTCGCCGCCGTGTTGGTGTAGCCGTCGCCGCATGTGGAGGCCTTGCAGGTCTGGCCCACGCACGTATTCGTGTCGGTGCCACCGGAGTCGCACTGCTCGGTCGCGGCGGAGTTTGCATACGTGTCGCCACAGCGCGAGATCTTGCACCGCAACGCCGTGCCCGCGGCGGTGCCGTTGCACGTAGTGGTGTTCCCACCGCCCGATGTATCGCACTCCTCACCGGCGGCGATGTTCGTGTAGCCATCCCCACATGCCACGGACTTGCACCTGAGCGCGGCGCTCGCGTTCGTGCCGTTACATGTCGTGGAGTCCAGGCCCGCCGTGTCGCACTGTTCGCCGGCCACCGTGTTCGTGTAGCTGTCGCCGCACGTCGACGTTCTGCACCGGTTCGCGACACAAGTCGTGGTATCCGTCGCGCCGACGTCGCATTGCTCGCCAGCGGCCGGGTTCGTGTAGAGGTCCCCACACGAGCTCAGCTTGCAGGTTGACCCGACGCAGGTCGCACTGTTGGCGCCACCGAGCACGTCGCATTGCTCGGTCGCCGCGGTGTTGGTGTAGCCGTCGCCGCACGTCGAGGTCTTGCACGTCAGGCCGACGCACATGGCCGTGTCGCTGCCGCCCGAGTCGCATTGCTCGCTGGCTGCGAGGTTGGTGTGGCTGTCGCCGCACCGCGTGGGCTTACACGTCGTTCCGACGCAGGTCGCGCTGTCGGCACCGCCCGAGTCGCACAGCTCGTTGGCCGCCAGGTTGGTGTGGTTGTCGCCGCACGTCGAGGTTTTGCACGTTGAACCCACGCAGTTCGCACTGTCGATCCCGAAGGAGTCGCACTGCTCGTTGGCCGCTGCGTTGACGTAGCCATCCCCGCACGTCGAGGCCTTGCAGGTCTTCGTACAGCTGGCCGAGTCGACAGCGCCGGAGTCGCATTGTTCGCCGGCGGCCATGTTGGCGTAGTTGTCGCCGCACGATGTCAGCTTGCACGTCGAGCCAACGCACAGGGCGCTGTCGGCACCACCGACGGTGTCGCATTGCTCGTTTGCATTGGGATTGATGTAGCCGTCGCCGCACGTCGAGGTCTTGCAGATCAGACCGATACAGCTCGCGGTGTCGACGCCGAGCGAGTCGCACTGCTCGCTGGCGGCAGCATTGGCGTAGCCGTCGCCGCACAGGGCCAGCTTGCACTTGAGGGTGGCACCCGCACTGGGACCGTTGCACGACGAGCTATCGTTGGCGCCGCCGTCGCACTGCTCGCCTGCCGCAAAGTTCGTGTAGCCGTCGCCGCACGCGGACACCTTGCAGGTCGCGCCGACGCACGTGTCGCTGTTCAGCCCGCTCGAGTCACACTGTTCGTTCGCGAGCGCGTTCGTGTGGCCATCGCCGCATGTCGACGTCTTGCAGGTAGTGCCGACGCAGGCTGCCGTATCGCTACCGCTCGAATCGCACTGCTCGTTGGCCGTTGCATTCGCGTAGCCATCGCCGCATGCCGACAGTTTGCATGTCGCGCCAACGCACGTGACGGTGTCGACGCCGCTCGAGTCGCACTCCTCACCCGAAGAGAAGTCAATGATGCCGTTGCCGCAACCTTCGAGCGAGTGGCAGTCGCCTGCACAGCCGTCGCCGGACAGGTTATTGCCGTCGTCGCAGAGCTCACCCGCGAGCACGTCGACGACGTTGTCGCCACAACGCGGCAGCTTGCAGTCACTCCGGCACAGCGCGTCGGGCGTCTCGAGGTTGTCGGCGTCTCCGGCGTCGCAGCCCTCGTGGAGGATGATGTCGTCGACGATCCCGTCGCCGCAACGAGGCAACACGCAACCGCTACGGCACAGCGAGTTCGGAACGTCCGCATTCGCTTCCGCCATGTCGCACTGCTCGCCCTTGCACAGGTCGACGCTGCCATTGCCGCACGACAGGTCCGAGCGGCAATCCGCTGAACACGTCGTGCACAGGTTGTTCATGATGCCGCTGTCACACGTCTCGCCGCAGCCGACCACGCCGTCGCCACACAGGATCGGGCGGCACGCGCCTTTGAAGCACGCGCCGTCGATCATCTGTCCCGTGGTGTCGTTGTACTGGCACGGCCCACAACTGTCCTGGGCCTTGCAAACGTCGACCTGGACTTGAAATGCGCACCCGCCGTTGCCGTCGCACACTTCGTCGATCGGACATTCGATATCGCCGCACTTGGTAACGCGCGTCTCGAGACAGCCACCGAGCAGCACCGCGAGGACGAGCAACGCCAACACAACAATCCGGCGACGCCCCATCCGATCAGGGTAATTGGATCTTCACCGTCCCGGCAATGCGTGCCGCGCACCTACATGGGCGCCATACTTCGACAAGATCGTCTCCGCGCGCGGCGGCGTGACGGATTCTCGTACTTGACGAGGCCGCGACATGTGGGCGTGCCGAGCAACGTACCATCGCGGGATGGATGGGGACTCTCTCGACGAGCCAGCGACCGTGGACGAGCGGCCGCGCTCCAGCACGTCGCCGCCGCGCGCTGATACGAGTCAGCTCGTCGCGAACCGCTATCGCTTGATCGAGGTGCTCGGTCGGGGCGGTATGGGCGAGGTCTACGTCGCGCGCGACGAGACCATGGCGCGCGACGTCGCGCTCAAGCGCATGCTGGACGACGCGCCGAGCCCCGACGCGGTCGAGCGCTTCCTCCGCGAGGCGCGCGTGCAAGGCCGGCTCGACCACCCCGCGATCCCGCCGGTCTACGAGCTCGACCGTGACGTCGATGGCCGCCCGTTCTTCGCGATGAAGCGCCTGGTCGGTACGTCGCTGTCGAGCATCCTCGATCAGCTGTCCAGTGGCGACTCCGAGGCCGAGACGCGATACCCGGTGCAGCGGTTGTTGCGCGCGTTCATCGAGGTCTGTCACGCGGTGCATCTCGCGCACGAGCGCGGCGTGGTCCATCGCGACATCAAGCCTAGCAACGTGATGATCGGCGAGCTCGGCGAGGTGTATCTGCTCGACTGGGGCGTCGCGAAGGTCGTTGGCCTGCGCGAGCTCACGAGCATGCGCGAGATCCCGACGGCGAGCGCGCGCTCGACGATGCCGGGCGTGGTGATCGGCACGCCAGGGTACATGGCGCCCGAGCAGCGCGACGCCGAGGACATCGATCCGCGCGCGGACATCTACGCGCTCGGCTGCGTGCTGTTCGAGATCCTCGCCGGCATGCCGCTGTATCCGCGCAGCGGGCCCAAGCCGGGCACCGAGGCCGTCGAGGTTCGGCCCAGCGTGCGCGCACCCGATCGCGAGGTTCCGCCCGAGCTCGACGCCCTGGTGGTCGCGGCCACCCAGCGCGAGCGCGGCAAGCGCCTGGCGAGCGCCGAGCAGCTCGCGTCGAAGGTGCAGCGCTACCTCGACGGTAACCGCGACCTCGCACTGCGTCGCGACATCGCGGGCAAGCACCTCTTCGCCGCGCGCGCGCATCTCGCGGAGGGTGGCAACATGCGGTCGTCGATCTCGCTCACGGCGGCCGAGCGCGATCCACGGCTTGCCATGCGCGAGGCAGCCAGAGCGCTGGCACTCGATCCCACCCTGACCGATGCCGCCGACCTCGTCGGTCGCCTCATGCTCGAGCCGCCGAAGGAGACGCCGCCGGAGGTCACCCGGGCGATTCACGCCGAGGCGCTCGCGCAGGCGCGCAAGCAGACGTTGATCGGAATGATCGCGTACGTCGCGTACGTGATCATGGCGTTCGTGCTGCTCGCGTTCGAGATCGGCGACGCACGGTATGCGTGGGCGATGCTCGGTCTCGCGACGGCGAGCTTTGGATTCTCGGCGCTCGGCCGCAAGTACACCGATCATCAGCCGCGCCTGATCACGGTCGTGCTGCTCAACGCGATCCTGATCGCGCTGGTCGCGCGCATGTTCTCCCCGGTCGTGGTCGCACCGGCCGCGGCGGCGGTGACGCTCATGGCCCTGGTCTCGAACCCGCTGCTCTACAGCAAGCGCAAGGTCGCGGCGAGTGCTCTCGTGCTGACGCTCGCGATGATCGGGCCGATGCTCGCCGAACGTGCCGGGTGGATCTCGTCGACGTTCTTCGTCGACAACGGCGTACTCACGGTGATCGCGCCGAGCCTGGGTAGCGGCCCCTATGCGGCGCTCGGTCTCGCGGTGTTCAACGTGATCGTCGTCGCACTCGTCGCGGTGATGGGCCGCGTGCGTGCGCGCACCGAGGATCATGCGCGCCGCGAGATCCACCTGCAGGCGTGGTGGCTGCGGCAGGTGATCGAGCTACCGGCGAAGTAGCTCAGCTGTCGCGGTCGGCGAGGATCTTGAGCGCCTGGTTGCCCTTCGAGTCGGGCGGCGCGGACCAGCGGATGTTCTGGGGCGCACCCGCGCGGCGCAGACGGTTCAGCACGTTCTCACCCTTGAGCTCGGTCAGCACCTTCATCGCTCCGGTGTACTGCTCCCACACCCACTTCGCGCCAGCGAGCTGCTCCTGGGTCGCGGCATCGCCGGGGTTCATCGCGAGCTTGTCAGTCAGCTCCTTGATGCGGGCGACATAAGCAGCCTCCATGCCGAGCTCGATCTGCAGCTCGTTGACGAGCACCGTGTTGTAGACCTTCGCCGCGGGAAGCGAGCTCGCGAACGTGCGATCCGCCTCGGGAATCGAGGTCCACTCCTCGTGCGACATCATGTCGGTCATGTCCATCGTGTCGATCATGAAGTTCGAGAACGCGCGGTTCGATCCGGGCACCCATAGCTCGCGGGCCTGATCGAACCACAGCTGCGTTGCCGCGAGGCCCGCGGTCTCGATCTGCCGCTCGGCGACCGAGAGCACCATCTTCTCGAGGTAGTTGCCGAGGCGCGTCCAGCCGGCATCGTCGAGCGTGGGCTCGCCTTCGGCCTGCGCGAAGGTGTTGTACTGCGCGATCGCGTTGGCGCGGTTTGCCGTCGTCGACAGCGAGCGATACGAGTTGAGGAACGAGTCCCACGTGGTCTTCACCCGGAGCGAAGGCTCGGCACTCGTGCGCCAGTCACGGAACGTGTCGGTGTTGTCGTCGAAGCTCTCGTCGACGGAGTTCGTGATGATGCGGTCGGCGTCGTCGAGCTCGGCGGCGAACTCGTGGAACACCGCGCTGATCGTCTCGGCGATCAACTTGTTGCTCGCGAGCGCGGCGCCCGTCGATGGCTGCGTCTGCGCGTCGGGCAGCGCGAGCGTCGAAGCGGTCACGCTGAACCCGGCGGCGGTGATGCGTTGTGCGAGCAGCGTCTTGTCGAGGATCGCGCGACCCTTGGCCTCGAGCGCGTTGATGCGAGCGGTCTCGGCAGCGGGGATGGTGCCCGCGGCCTGCGCCTTGTCGATCGCCGCGAGCGTGGCAGTGATCCGGGTCGCCCCATTGCGGTAGAAGCCGCGCATGTCTTCGGTCGAAGACTCGTTCATGTGATAGCGACTACGCGTGCTGCGCAGGTGAGCCTTCGCGTCGAGGAGCAACACGCCGGCCTTGGAGCCGATGTCGAGGAGCGCGTTCTTCTCCTTCATCTGCTCGTAGATGCCGCGGATGGGCGTTGCCGGCGTATCTCTGCCGTTCCAGTTCGTCTTGCCGCGACGGACATCGTCGTCGAGCGTGGCGAGATGGGTCATGCCGCTGTCGGTGCGGATGTCGACCTTGCTGTTCGTCTTGTTGCCGGCCGCGTCGATCTGCGTGCCGAACTTCGCGGCGATCAGCAGGCGGCGGACGGTGGTCGCGTTGTCCCAGCGGGCGCGTCCCCGAAGCACCATGTCTGTCGACAGCATCGTGAAGCCGGGCGTGTCGTAGTAGCCGTCGTCCATCAGGTCGGTGCCGAGCGAGATCTCGCGGCCGCCGTCCTCGGGATCGACCTCGAAGCGGCCGTCCTCGATCGTGAGCGAGACGTACGGCATCAGCTCGCGCGCGGCCTGCGTGTCGGTGTCCCACGGGACTTCGTCGTGCGCGTAACCGTAGGTGAATGCTTCCATGCCGCGGTTCTTGCGCAGGCGCTCGTAGAGCGTGCGGCCATTGTCTTCCTGGAGCAGCAGAGCGCGCAGGCGCTGGCCGGTGAGACCGGTGACGCCGAGCACGACCTCGATCTCCTCGTTGTCGCGAGCGAAGCCGCCGCCGGTCGTGCCGGAGAACGTGGTGGAGTCGATGAACGGGCGCGTGTCGAGATCGACCTCGCAGCGCGACAGGATCGCCTCGACGATGCGGCCGAGCGCGAGATTGCCTACGTAGTCGACCGCGTCGAGCTCGTTGAGATCGTCGTAGATGTCGTCGTCCCCGGTGCCGGGCTGACCGTCGGGGCCGTTGCGGTGACCGAGGATCGATTTGGCGGCCTGGTCCGATACCTGGATGCTCGTCAGCTTGTCCGTCGTGGTGGTCGATTCGTTGACGAACTTCACGACCTCGGCGAGCTGGCAGGAGCTGTACAGACCGTCTTCCTTGGCGCCGGCGCCGCCGAAGCTGTCGTCCTTGTCATCCCCTGCGACACCACCGAAACACCCGCCGACAACGAGCAGCCAGAGCGATAGCCGATTCATGGCTGGGGACAGTCCAACCCACGTGCCGACGACGCGGTGCTCCAACCCGCTGCGATCACTCGTGCAACGTGCCGTTTGCATGGCTGGTCGATCCGCCATCGGCCAGTCGAGGAGCCGGCCATGTTACAGCGGGGCATGCGGTGGCTTGCCTTGGTCCTGGTCCTGGGAGCGTGTAAATCCAAGCCGGAGCCGGCGAAGACGAGCCCCGCGCCGGGGTCTGCAACGGTGACCGCCGATGCCGGTGCGCCGGCGGGCATCGCCCAGCAAGTAGTCGACATTCGCACCAAGCTCGGCCTGCCCGGTATCGCAGCGGCGGTGTGGCGCGACGGCAAGCTCGTCGAGCAGACGTTCAGCGGGCTGCGCAAGCTCGACGATCCGGCGAGCGCGATCGGCGAGCACGACCTGTGGCACCTCGGGTCGAACACGAAGGCGATGACCGCGACGCTGATCGGAATCTACGTCGATCGCGGCACGCTGCGGTGGACCGACACGATCGGTCAGCTGCTCGGCGCCACGAAGGTGAAGATCGATCCTGGCTACAAGGACGTCACGCTCGATCAGCTGATCCGCCACGAGGGCGGGGCGCCGGAAGAGCCACCCGATGCGGTGTGGAAGCAGCTGTGGGCCGATGGCGCGGCGCCCGATGCGCGGAGCAAGTTCGTGCGCGCGATCATCGCTGCCGCGCCGGCGCAGAAGGCCGGCACGTTCGCGTATTCGAACGCGAGCTACATGATCGCGGGCGCGATGCTCGAGGCGAAGACGAAGAAGACGTGGGAGCAGCTGCTCCGCGAGGAGCTGTTCGCCAAGCTGGACATGAAGTCGTGCGGGTTCGGTGCACCCGGTGTGAAGGGCATCGTCGATCAGCCGCGCGGTCATGATGGTGGCGGCGCGCCGATCGAGCCCGGACCTGCCGCCGACAACCCGCCGGGCCTCGGTCCCGCAGGCACCGTGCACTGCTCGCTCGCCGACTACGGAAAGTTTCTCAACATGCTCGCGACCGGCACGCCCGCCCTCGTGACGCCCGAGACCACGCAGCACCTCACGACGCCGCGCGCGACGGGGCCGATGGGTTACGCCGGTGGCTGGATGGTGGCAACGCAGGGCAAGGGCACGATGCTCGTGCACAGCGGGAGCAACACGATGTGGTACGCGACGGCCGTCGTGATCCCGAGCAACAAATTCGCGCTGGCGATTGTGACCAACAAGGGCGACGACAAGATCGAGGAGTCGCTTGGCGCGCTGATCGCGCCATACGTGAAGTAGAGTCGGCGCATGTCACAGGACGGAGACGATCCGGCGGGCAAGCCACCGCGCGTACCGTCGACCATAGCCGGCCTGCCACCGCCGCGGCCGGGTCTGCCGCTACCGCGGTCGGGCCCATCGCAGGCGCCGACGAATCGACCGTCGCAGCCGGTGATGCTGCCGCACGAAGCGCCGCCGTATGCGCCGCCGCCAGCGTACGCGCCGCAGCCGCCCCAGCCATACGCGCAGCCGCAGCCACCGTACGATCAGCAGGCCTTCGCACCTCCGCCTCCGCCCCCTGCACCGGGTGGCTGGATTCCGCCCGCAACCGGGGTCGCGGGTGGCGCGCACGTCGGAACCGAGTCCAATCCGATCCAGCAGCTCGCGGGCGTGATCGAGAAGGTGCCTGGCCAGTTCGTTGGCTTTCTCAAGATCTCCACCAAGCGCGCGTTCCGCCTGCGCATCGAGCCGACAGAGGTTCTTCCCGACGAGCGCGCCACGCTCCTCGCGGCGAATCCGCCGATCGTCGACGAGAATCTCCAGGCATTTCTCGCGTGGCGGCGCAGCGTGCTGTTCCTCGTCGCGACGCTGCTCGTGCCGCTGTCGCTGATCGGCATCATCGATTCGTTCACCGGCTCGAAGGTCGCGCCGGCCGTTCGCTACGTGAAGCTACTGCCGGCGCTCGCCGAGACGCTGTTCTGCGCGATCTGCTGGCTCGAGCTGCGGCGGTGGGCGCACTGGCGCAAGCAGCGGCGGTGGCTGTTCATCGGCTGGATGCTGTTCATGATGACGCCGTTCATCGTGTTCGTGTATCCGCTCAAGAGCGCATTCATCGGGCTCGGCAAGTCGATGAGCGTGGCGCAGATCCAGGAGCTGGGCTGGAACGGCATCTACAACAAGGCGGTCGCGCCGTTCGCGTTCGCGATGATTGCGATGTTCCAGCTCGCGCCAAAAGTCATCTCGCTGATGCCGGGGCTCATTCGCAGCGCGATGGTGATCAAGCTCCTGTTCCCGGGCCACGCCGCGCCCGGCTGGCTGATCGTGTTCTCGGCGCCGCTCTACGCGATGATCGCGTACGCGCTGCTGATCATCCCGTATCAGTTCACGGGTGAGCCGTGGTTCGTGATCGGCATCGTGCTCATCGTGTTCGCACAGGCCCTGGTCGCACGCTCGGGCTTCCAGCTCGCGCGGCCGCTGTCGCAGGAACAGACGATGACGCAGATCAAGACGGTGCGAACGTTCTACATGACGCTGCTGTTGCTGGCCGCGGCCTGCATCATCGGCGGGCTCGGCGTGCTCGCGAAGATCCTCGCGCTCAAGTGGACCTCGATCGCGTCGACGGTCCTGAAGTTCGAGGCCAACGTCCTCATCCTCACGATCATTGGTGCCGACCTGGTGGTGACCAACCTCGATCGCGCCCGGCACTACACCGCGGGCAAGGAGGAGGTCGAGGAGGAGACCGAGCAGAAGATCGCGGCGTTCGTCGGCCTCAACGCACCGCCTGGCCCGCCGCCTCCTGGCCCTGCGATGTAGGCGGCGCCGATGCCTATCATTGTTGGCGATTGCCAACGAGGTTGGCGTTCGCCCAGCCGTGATCGGCGTCAACATCGCGAATCAGGCGGTTGATGTGGCCGGCGGTTTGCGTATCGTGTTGCGATGCGTCTTGCGCTGACCGCGCTGCTCGTCGCGTGCGAGCACCGTGACCCGAGTCGTGACACGCGAGACCTCGCACGTCGATGCTGCTGGCGTCTTCTTCCATGAGATGTGCGCGTTCAGCTGCCCGCTGATCCAGCGGTTGGTCCGTCGGGGAATGCATGCCTCCTGCGTCACGTCGCCCTGCGAGAGGTGCACGGCGCCGCCGCGGTACATCACGAGGCGGGTCGGAGGGGCCTCCTCGTCGCTGCGTTCGATCGCGATGAGTGGAGTCCCTCGTCGCTTGCAGGAGTAGTTGGCGTCGAGCGCCCGGTTCTCGCGAGCGACTCGTCGACGGCGCATGTGGCGCATCGCTCAACGCCAAGGCGCGCGAGCAGCTCCTCGAGATCGAGGCGGTGCTACTCGCGGCTGTACGCCGCGTCAACGATTAGTCCGCGTCGGCCAGACCACGACGCAGCCGCGAGCGCTACTCAACGAAGCGGACAGTCCGCGATCGTCGCGACAACACGTTCGATGATCATAGCGTAATCACGTCGCTCAGCACGGTCGTCGCGTGGCCGTCGAGCGTCGATGCCGCGTAGCGCATTACTCGATGATCGTGAGCATTCCGCCCACGTCCGCGTCGCGACCTTGGCTTGCCGCCTCCCGGCCCGTGATGTAGCTGCGACCGCGTGCCGCAGGTACGGGAGGGCGGGGTAGGGCATCACACCAGGGATGGACGTGCTCGTGATTGGCGGCGGCGGGACGCTCGGTCGCCTCGTGTGTGAAGAGGTCGCTGCGCGTGGCCACACCGCGGTGCCGATGGGACGGCGGAGCGGGGATCTGTGCGATCCAGACGTTCTCGCTGCGCCCAAGGCACGCGTGATCATCAACTGCGCTGGCGCGAGTGTCGCGATGGGCCTGGGCCACGGCTGGCGCGGCTATCACGCGGTCGACCTCCCGATCGGACTCGCGGCGGTCGTGGCCGCTCACAAGACCAACGCGCGACTCGTCTACGTGGCCGTGCATCATCCACCGGCGCTGCGCTCGACGCCGTATGTCGACGCGCACGAGCAGGTCGCGAGCGCGATGGTCGACCTCGACTCGTGCATCGTGCGCGCGACGGGGTTCTTCTCGGCCTACGCGGCGCTACTTCCGCTCGCGCGGCGCGGTGTGCTCGTCGACGTCGGTGATGGCAGCCGGCGCACCAATCCGATCTGCGAGCGCGATCTCGCGGAGGTGATCACCGACTGCGCGCTCGGTGGTGACGGACCGCGCGACGTGGCCGCCGGCGGACCCGACGTGATGACCCGACGCGAGATCTTCGAGCATGTCGCGGCGCTCGCGCAGCGGCGCGTGCGGATCGGCGGGATGCCCACGTGGCTCGCAGCGGCGAGCGCTGCGTTCACGCGGCTCGTTCATCCGCGCATGGGCCAGTTCATGCAATTCGCGGTCGGGCTCGCGAAGCACGACGTGATCGCGCCATCGCTGGGCACGACACGCTTCGTCGATTATCTGTCTACGCTCGACGCCGGCGAAGCACGAGCGCGAAGCCAAGCACCCCGAACAGGGCGCCGAGCGGGAACGGGGTCCTCGGGTTTGCACCCGTGACGACCGAGCAGCCGCCGCTGATCTCGCCGACACAACGCGTCTGGATCACGCTGCACAGACCATCGACGTCGCCCGACTCGGGGGTGCGCATGGTGGTGACACCGGGCGGAACCTGGAAGTACATCGTCGCCTCGACGAGATCCGGCGACGCACTCTCGCAGCTCGGGACGAGCGTGCCGGAATCGTCGACGGGCCAGGCGCCCGTCTCGGTGCCGCAGTTGTGATCGAGTCCGAGCGCGTGGCCGATCTCGTGGGCCGCGGCACTCGCGAGGTCGATCGCATCCGTCCGCCCATCGGTGGCGAGCGCGAAATTGACGGCGTTGATCTCGATGTCGACCTCCAGGATCTCGCCATCGCGTAGCGACACCGGATCGTCGACGTAGAGGACGCGGGTCACGCCAACCGCATCGGGCGAATGGCAAAGGGCCGGGTCGAGACCGCTTGCAGGACGGCACCAGGTATCGTCGCGAAAATGGATCGTGTTGACACCGTCGCGACCGTCGGGGGCGTCTTGCACGAGCTCACGATGGAAGTTGAGACCGCCGCACTCGGATGACTCGGTGCGGGACTCCCATGCATCGAATGCGGTGTCGAACGCGGCCCACTCGGACCCTACCTTGGCGGACCCCGCAGCGTCGTACTGAAAGCTCAGGCAGCCGGTCGGGTGGTAGAGCGGCCGCAAGCTTTTCGAGGTGCGTTGCACGCCATGGCCAGAGCCCGTCGCCGCCAGCACACCGTCGGTGACAGCACTCTTTGGCGCGCGTCGTATGTGGACACCGCTCGGCGCCGCGATCAGCTCGACCTGGTCGCCGCTGCGAAGAGTTGCGTCGCGGTGCGAGACGCTCATGCCGAGACCATCGACGGTGCCGCCCGGCTCGGTCACGGTGATCTGTGTGCCGTCCGCCGCGCGGACAACCAGGTCGGTGACGATCAGGTCGCCGTCCCAGCGCGAGCGAGCGGTCTCGACGGTCGCGGTCAACGGTGCCGCTGCCGCGTGGGCAGTCAGCGCAAGCGTGAAGGCTACGGCGCGGCCGATCACGACAGCTGTACCAGCGCCTGTTTGATCACGGCCAGCAGCTCGCGCCGCAGCTCTCCCTCGAGCCCGGTCTCCGTGGACCTGGCGAGCTGTGCGGCAAGCGTTTCGAGCGTCCCTCGCGCCTGGACTGCGCGCAGCGCGACCAGTGCGTGGACGATGACGACCTTCGGTGCGGTCGGAACGCTCGCATCGAGCAGCTCGCGCTCGAGCGGTGCAATCGCGCTCGGGGCCCCCGAGTCACCGAGCGCCTCGTAGATCTGCAACAAGTTCCCTTGGCTCTCCTGTGCACCCCGGCGCTTCTCTTCAGCCATCAGCTGGAGCAGGCGCTCGACGGCTGCGTCGCGGTCCTCGGGGTCGGCGACCGCGGCGAGACGACCCATGCCGTAGATGATGCTGGGAGCTGCCTTCGGTCGCGCGATGACGTTCTGCTCGACGAGGGCGGGCAGGGCCGATGCCGCCGAACGTGCGACGAGCGCATTCACGGACTCCGCGACCACGACCGCGTCGTCCGCGCCGATGCCTTCGAGCAAGGTCGCGGTGGGCGCTGCAGGCGCCATCACATCATCGAGCGTCGGCGCGGTCGCGGTAGCGGTTGGGGCCGTCGCGGTGCTGGCTGCGGGGGTCGATGCTGTTGTCGCCGCTGCCGGCACGCGGTGTGTCGTGGTGGATTCCGTCTGCGCGGCGGGCACGTTCGCGGGCGTGCTCGGTGCCGTATCGCGAGACAGTGCGACCACCAGCACTACCCCGGCGACACCAGCGAGCGCGGCGAGCAGGAGGAGGCGGGGACGCACCGCCAACATGTTAGCACCCGGCGATCGAGCAATACGTCGAGCGCATCTGCGACGCTGTCTTGCTCGGTTGACCGTAGCGGCCGGGTGGCAGCGAGGCCCACTCGTAGGACAGCTTCGACATCGCGTTCGAGAACTCGCTCGCTGTCATCGGGCGGGTTTGCGGGACCGAGACGCGGCGGGTGGTCGAGATCAGGTAGGCAGCGCCGCGCTCCTGGTTCTCCGGCTCGAAGCTCCCCAGGTTGCGTGCGCGTTTCACCGAGTTCCAGGTCCCGTTCAGGAACTGGTACCGGCCGGCGGCGGTCGAGCAGGTGCCACCGTAGCTGATGCACTGGTTCGGGTGCGACGAGCATCCGTTCATCAAGCGGAACGAGAACATCACATTGTAGCCGTCGCTGCTGTGGTTGCGCGTTCCCTCGGCGAAGGCGACCGAGTCGTGGAGCGCTTGCTGAAAGCGGCTGATTACGTTGTCGGCGCGGCTTGGCGCGCAGCTGCCGCCCGCGGGCTCGTTGGCGGTGGCGGAGTCGCGGACGACGTAGCGGCCGAACACCCAGCCTTCCGTGCCGGTGTTCGTCGACACGTTCACCCAACCCGTGGTCCCGCTCTCGGAGATGGCGTGGACGAGCGCACCTTCGGGGATCGTGGTGAGGATCGTGGCGGTCGTGCTGCCGGCCGCGCGCAGGTTCAGGTTCGACGCGATGACGCGCAGAACCTCGCCCTCCTGAACGACCTCGTTGACTGCCAGCTCGTTCTCGTTCCCTGACGAGTCGCCGACCTGCGGCTCGTCGGTGCCCACGATACAACCGGCAACTACAGTAGCCATCAGGAACATCAGGGGGCGGCTCATCATGCAGCTCGATAGAGCACCGGATGTGCCACGTACAAGTTGCGCAGCATTCCCCAGTTATCTCCACGGCTCTGCGCGCGATGTGCAACCAGTGCGGACAACCGTCCGCGTGCGGTGGGGGAGAAGTCCCAGCGGTTACCGCGCACGCCGCAGATCGAGATCGACCGGGCCCGTGATGCCAGGAATGCGGCCGTTGTCGGTGAACTGCCAGTACAGCCACTGCTGCCACGGTCTCGCCAGCTCCGGACACGTGGTCGTGTAGTGGGCGAGCCACAGGGGCTGGGCCACGAGCTCGGTCGCAGGGCGGATTCGCCACATCCCGGGATTCGTGTAGACGATCGGCTCCACGCGAAGCTGGGTGCGCACACGATCGACCCAGATCTTCGCGCGCTCGGCGACCGCCTGCGCCGACAGCCCACCGCTGACCTCGACGTCGAGGACGGGTGGCAGCTCGCCAAGCCCGTTCGCGCGCAGCAGCTTGATCATCAAGTCGGCCTGATCGATCGGTGACAGCTCGGGGCGAAAGAACTGATACGCACCGCGCTCGATGCCCGCCTTCTTCGCGGCGGTCCAGTTGCGGTGGAACTCACTATCGAAGACGTCGGTCCCGTCGTAGGCGCGAATGAACGCAAACACGACGCCGGCACCCTTCACCCGCGGCCAGACGATCTCGCCCTGGTAGTACGAGACATCGACGCCCAGCACGGTCGGGCCGACGTCGCAGTCGCGCGGCCGGAGCAGCGGCGGCCGGGCGTCCGCGCTGATGCGCACCAGCAGGTACGTGCCGCACGCGATGCCCGCGAACAGCGCGAGCACCACGAGCTGGAGTCTGGATTTGCGGCGACGCACCACGGGAGAAAGGACCGAACCCTGCCAACTATTCGATGGCATGGCACCATACGTCATGGCGCTGCGACTCGGTGGTCTCGCGGACCTCGACCCGGAGGCAGTCCCGCTGCCGCTCGGGACCGAGATCACGACCCGCGTCGAGCGCATCGTCGAGGGCGAGGTTCGCCCGCAGGGCGCGACCGGCCGTGTGGCGGGGCTCGATGGCAACGAGGTCGACGTCGTGTTCCTCGATGGCAAGCGCGCGCGCTACCTCCGTGCCGAGGTGATGCCGCGCAAGATCGGGGTCGCACGCTACGCGCAGCGGCGGGCCGCAGCGTGGGACCAGCTGCGGCCGTGCGTGGTGCTCGACACCCTGGTCGGCTCCCGTGCCTGGGGCGTGGCCCACGAGGGCTCGGACGAGGATCGGCGCGGCGTGTTCGTGTTGCCGATGTCGTGGACGACGGGCCTGGTCGATCCACCGCTCGACCTGGTGTCGCTCGACGGTTCGAGCACCTACTGGGAGGTCGGCAAGGCAATCCGCCAGGCGCTGCGCGGTGACCCGAACACGCTCGAGATGCTGTTCGCCGATCCTGTCGTCGTCGATCCGCTCGCCGAACCGCTGATCGCGATGCGCACGGGCTTTCTCTCGCACCAGATCTACGGTGCGTTCGGCCGCTACGCGCTGTCGCAGCTCGATCGGCTCGAGCACAACCAGCGGCTCGCCGAGCATCGCACCACCGTGATCGGCTGGCTGCGTGACGATCCGGAGCTGTCGCTCGATGCGGCCGCCGAGCGCCTCGCCGATTCTGCCCGCGTCTCGGCGCCGACGCGCAGCGATGCGGTGATGCGCGCGCGTGACTACATCAAGCAGCTCTACCGCTCGATGTACGATCAGGGATTGATCGCCGCGAATGACTGGCTGTCGCTACAGACGGCGGCGAAGACCGAGCTCGAGCTGCCTCGCGACCTGCGGCCCAAGAATGCGTACAACTTGATCCGGCTGCTCGATCTCGCGATCCGCTGGCTCAACGGAGAGCCGCCGCACGTGCGTGTGTCCGAGGCGATCCGACCGACGCTGCTCGCGATCAAGCAGGGCGAGGTGCCGATGCCCGACGTGATGGCGCTCGCGCGCGAGCTCACACCACGGCTCGAGACTGCACGCCAGGCGAGCCCGTTGCCGCGGCATCCCGACGTGGCTGCCGCCGATCGCACGCTGCGTACGATTCGCGCCGAGAGTGCACGGCGCTTCGTCGAACGTCAGCCGGGTGTGTGGGGTGCGGATGCACCCGAGCCACCAGAGGCACGCTTTGACGAGTGACCTCGTCATCCTGTCGCCACACCTCGATGATGCCGTGCTGTCACTCGGCGCGCTGATCGGTCGCGAGGCGCGCGCGGGCCGCAAGGTCGAGGTGGTGTCCTGTTACACCGCCGGGCCGCCGCTCGATTCCATCGCGCCCGAGCATCGCGTGTTCGGCGACTACTCGATGCGCAGAGCCGAGGACGAGCGGGCGCTGAAGATCCTCGGTGCGAGTCATCGCTGGCTCGATCTGCACGAGAGAATCTGGCGCAAGCCGGCCCTGCCGAAGACGCGCAGCACGTTCCCGACGCACGTGTTCCGCACGCCCCCGCGCATGGAGGACTTCGCCGAGCTGCGCGCGATTCGTGCCGCGATCACGGAGATCCTCGATGCGGGCGCGACGACGATCCTCGCGCCCCTGGCGATCGGCCATCACATCGATCACGTCGAGGTCGCGCTCGCCGCGCTGCGCGAGGTGCTCGGCAGTGGCGCGTTCGAGCGCATCCAGTTCTACGAGGATCCGTACGCGCTCGGTCGCGGCTGTCGCAAGCAGCACTTCGTGGCGCGCCGGCGCATGTGGAAGCCCTTCGGCGCGCCGGCGTGGGCCTCGCCGTACGTGGGCGGCTTGCTGCGCATGGTGGCGCTCGTCGCGAAGGGGCCCAAGCTCGAGGACTACCTGCCCGAGGCGAACCGGCTCGAGTGGACGTGCATGCCGCGACCCGTGAGTGATGCAGAGGAGGAGCGCAAGCTCGAGGCGATCGCGCAGTACGGCTCGCAGGTGCGCGCCTTCGGCGGCATGGTTCGCGTGCGCGCGTTCATTCATCGCGCGCATCACATGCTCGGCGGCGAACCGATCTGGTCGTGCCGCCCGGCGCCGCACCCGCGCTAATCGCGGCCGCCGAGCGCGACCGCGAGCACGAACAGCAGCGTGGTACCGACGATCACCGCGCCGGTGTAGCCAAACGCCTTGCCGACGGATGCCTCGCCGTCCTGGCATCGCGCGAGACAGTAGCCGGCGAGCCCTCCGATCGCGATGAAGCCGACGCCCTTGGCGACCAGGTCCGAATCGAGGCTGTGCTCGTGGCGAATGATCAGTCGCTGATCGACCACGCTCTCGGCGAGGCAGTTGCCCTTGCGATCGATCTCGCACGACGCGGCCATCTCGCCGAGCGTGAGCGAGCGACGACTCTGTAGGTTCTCACCGATGCGGAGCGAGACGTCGACGCGGTCATCGGCATGGATCGTGGTCTGCTTGCCATCCATCGAGTACACGACCGCACGGCCGGTCGTGCGCAGCTCGGGGGCGCTGCTCGCCACCACACCGGGCGCCACGACCACCGTGCGCGTCGCACACCCGGTGAGAGCCAACGCCACGATGATTCCCCGCACGCGACAATGATAGCGTGGATCCCGGATGACCCTCGATCCGTGGAGTGTCCTGACCCCGAAGCAGGCCGAAGTGGCGCGTGTGTTCGTCGCGGAGCGCGAGTGCGAGCGGAAGCACCTGGTGATCTATCTGTCGGGCGCACACGCGTACGGCTTTCCGTCGCCGGATAGCGACCTCGATCTCAAGTGCGTGCACATCGCGCCGACGTCGCAGCTCGTCGGTCTGAATCCGCCCAGCGATCCGCCGGATCGGATCGATGTCGTCGACGGCGTCGAGCTCGATTACGGCAGCAACGAGCTGTCGGCCGTGCTGCGCGGCGTGCTCAAGGGCAACGGCAACTTCATCGAGCGCATCCTCGGTGACCTCGCGCTCGGCGGCGACCTCGCGCTGCTCGCCGAGGCACGCACGGTGGTCAAGCCGCTGCTATCGCGGCGGGTCGGCCGCCACTACGGTGGCTTCGCGACGTCGCAGCTGCGATTGTTCGATGAGAAGCCCTCGGCGAAACGCGCGCTGTACGTGCTCCGCACCGCCGCGACCGGCCGTCACTGCCTCGCGCACGGCGAGATCGTGACCGATGTCGCGCGGCTCGGTGCGTTCGTGCCTGCCGAGATCGGCGAGCTCATGGAGATCAAGCAGCGCGGCGAGCGGCAGCAGCTCGAGCCCGAGCATGCGAAGGAGTGGCGCGTGCGGCTCGCCGCGGCGATCGATGCGATCGACACGGCGTGGCCGGCGAGCGTGCTGCCGACCGATCCGCCGCCGGAGGCGATCGACGCACTCGACAAGTGGCTGCGCGACGTGCGCCGGGCGCACTGGTAGCATTGTTCGAATGCGGGGCGTATGGGTGCTGGTCGGGCTCGCTGCGTGCGGCCGCCTCGGCTTTGACGCCACCGACGACGGCGGCCGCCGCGACGCGACCGCGGACGCGTACACCGGCTGCCCGGTGATCGCAGCCGGTGCCGGTCGCGAGCACACGTGTGCGATCGATCAGCAGGGCACCGTGTGGTGCTTTGGCTCCAACGATCGCGGACAGGTATTGCCGGGCGGCCCGCGGGTGGTCGTGACCCCGACGCGAGTCACGTTGCCGATGCCGGCGGTCCAGGTCGGCGGCGGCCGTGCGTACAGCTGCGCCCGGCTCGCCGATGGAAACGTGAGCTGCTGGGGGCAAGGCGGCAGCGGCCAGCACGGCAGCGGCACGAGCGTAGATGGTGGGCCGTATGCGGTTGCCCTCGGTGCGGAGCGCGCGGTCGAGCTCGCCGTCGGTGCTCACACGTCGTGCATCGTGCGAGCGAGCGATCACGCGGTGATGTGCTGGGGGGATGGCCAGGACTTCGCGCTCGGCCAGCCGACGGAAGCCGACTCCAACGTGCCGCTGGTCATCGCTGGAACGGCCGGCACGAAACGCGTCACGTTCGGTCACCGCTCGGCGTGCTTGGTCGACGCCAGCGATCAGCCACGCTGCTGGGGACGCAACCATCTCGGCCAGCTCGGGATCGTCGATGGCGTCGACCGAGATGTGCCCACGGCGATCCCTGGAATTGCACTGGCCTCGAGTGTCGCAGCGGGCGGCAACGGCGGTTGCTCGATCGGTGTCGACCAAAATGTTCGGTGCTGGGGCAACAACGGTGTCGGCCAGCTCGGCGAGGGTCACCTCGACTATGGCAGTACGAGCAATGTGATTGCAGAGTCCGCGACGACCATCGCGACATCGAGCCGCGGCTCGTGTGCGGTGCTGGCCGGCGGGACGATGACCTGCTGGGGTGACACCGTTCCGTTCGGCGGTGCGCTCGCACCGAGCCCACAGATCACGGCGCTGACGGGCGTGACCGATGTGGTCGCTGGCTACTACCACCATTGCGCGTTGTACGGCGGCGGGCTCGGCTGCTGGGGGGTGAACACCTTTGGCCAGCTCGGACGCGGCGAGCGTTCGGTGCTCGAGACTCCATTCACTGTTCCACTCGCGGCTGTCACGTCGGTCTCGATCCGCGAGCTCAACGCGTGCGCGATCGCAGACGACAAACTCTACTGCTGGGGCAACAACGACTACGGTCAAGTCGGCGACGGCACCCTGCAAGACCACTCCACGCCGACGCTCGTCACCACGCCACTTGCCTCGATCCTTGGCGTCGCTGTGGGGACCGAGCACGCCTGCGCGTGGGGCGGCGGCAGGG
>JBBQFU010000165.1:0-20099 GCA_038322185.1 Haliangiales bacterium | reverse complement strand
CTGGTCGAACGCCGTGAACTTCGCGAAGCCCTTCGTCGACTGGACCTTGGTGATCGCAGCGGTCAACGTGGTCTTGCCATGATCGACGTGGCCGATCGTGCCGATGTTGACGTGGGGCTTGTTGCGGACGAATTTCTCTTTGGACACGGTGTATTTTCCTTAAAGGGCGCGAGCTCGAGTGAGCTCTTCACGTATCTGCTGCGGGACTTCGGCGTAGTGATCGAATTCGAGAGAGTGGGTGGCACGGCCACGGGTGCGGGAGCGGAGGTCTGTCGTGTACCCGAACATGGACGCCATGGGGACGAAACAGGCGACGGCTTGTACACCGGGACGCACAGATATTCCAGCCACTTTTCCGCGTCGTGCGTGCAAATCTCCGAGGACGTCGCCGACCGACTCCTCGGGGGTCACGACCTCGAGCGACATGATCGGCTCGAGCAGGGTCGGAGCGGCCTTGTTGGCGGCTGCGACAAACGCCTTGGAGCTGGCGACCTTGAAGGCGTAATTGTTTGAATCTACTGGATGAAAGCTGCCGCCGACGACCTGAACGCGGAGGTCCGTCATCGGCCGACCGAGCAGAACACCGCGCTCGACGGCCTCGGCAACGCCAGCTTCCACCGCGGGAGCGTGCTCGCCGGGGATGTCGCTCTGGGGCGCGCGATTCTCGTAGACGTACCCGCCACCACGGTCTGTGGGCTCGACCACGAGGCGCACGTGGCCGTACTCGCCGCGGGGGCCCAGCTGGCGGACAAACTTGTTCTCGGCCTCGCCACGGCGGGTCACGGTCTCGCGGTAGGCGACCTGGGACTTGCCGACGCGGACCTTCACGCCGAGCTCGCGGCGCAGGCGGTCCGCGACGATCTCGAGGTGGAGCTCGCCCATGCCCAGGATCACGACCGCACCGCTCTCGGGGTCGGTGGTGACGCGGAACGAGGGGTCCTCGATGGCGAGGCGCTCGAGCGCGGGCCCGAGCTTGGCGTGGTCGGCCTCGGTCTCGGGCTCGACGACGATCCCCATGACGGGGTTCGGGACGACCATGGGATCGAGCAGGATCGGGAACCGGGGATCGCTGAGCGTGTCGCCCGTCGACAGGCGGCCGTGGCGTGCCGAGATCGGTCCGGACTCCGCGCGCGCGGGGGGGTAAACGATCGCGCCGATCATGCCGGCCTCGATCGCGCGAATCTCCTCGCGGTGGTTCGCGAACATGCGCACGAGGCGACCGATCGTCTCGTTGTGGCCCTTGGTCGCGTTGAGCACGTGATCGCCCTCGCGCAGCGTGCCGGTGTACACGCGCACGAACGTGAGCTGCCCGCCGGCGTCGTCGAACTGGACCTTGAACGCGAGCGCGGCGAGCGGCTCTTGTGCGGAGTCGACGGTGACCTTGCGCGACAGCGTCGGTGAACCCTGGGGATCTTGTGGATCACGACCGCGCACCTCGCCGACATCGGCGGGCGACGGCAGGAACTCGAGGACCGCGTCGAGGAGATTGTGGATGCCGCGATTGCGAAATGCGGCACCCATCAGCGTCGGCACGCCTTTGTTCGCGAGCGTCACGCGGCGCAGCGACTGACGGATCTGCTCGGGCGACAGCTCGCGACCCGAGACCCACGCGGCCATCAGCTCGTCGTCGTGCTCGGCGATCGATTCGATCATCACTTCACGCGCGCGGCTCGCATCGTCAGCCGAGTCGGCTGGGATCGGACCATCTTCGAACGACGAGCCGATCGTCGCGTCGTCCCACGTACGGGCGCGCATCGAGATCAGGTCGATCACCGACGAGAATCCGACGCCAACACCGACCGCGAGATGAATCACGACCGGGTTCGCACCGAGGCGCGCGCGGATCGCGTCGACGACCGCCGATGGATCGGCGCCATCCCGATCGCACTTGTTGATGAAGCACAGGCGCGGGATGCGATAGCGATCGGCCTGGCGCCACACCGTCTCGCTCTGCGGCTCCACGCCCTCGACGGCGGAGAACACCGCGATCGCGCCGTCGAGCACGCGAAGCGAGCGCTCGACCTCCATCGTGAAGTCGACGTGGCCCGGCGTATCGATGAGGTTGACGACGCTGCCCTTCCAGCCAAACGTCGTCGCAGCAGCGGTGATCGAGATCCCACGCTCCTGCTCCTGGGTCATCCAGTCGGTGACCGTCGAGCCATCATTGACCTCGCCGATGCGCGACGTCGCACCCGAGTAGAACAGGATCCGCTCGGTGGTCGTCGTCTTGCCTGCGTCGACGTGAGCCATGATCCCGATGTTTCGGGTCCGGTCCAAAGGGACCGCAGCTCTTATGTCGCGTGTTGCGGGCATCGTTCTGGGGGTTTGGCGTCACGAGGACGCCACCTACCAAACCGTTATGTCGGAGGAGGGCTTTGAGTTACCAGCGGTAGTGGGCGAACGCCTTGTTGGCGTCGGCCATCTTGTGGACGTCTTCACGCTTCTTGACCGCGTTGCCACGGTTCTGCGCGGCGTCGACGATCTCGTTCGCGAGGCGGTCCTGCATCGTCTTCTCGTTACGATTGCGGGCGTACTCGACGAGCCAGCGCATGCCGAGGGCAAGCGAGCGGTCCGGGCGAACATCGACGGGAACCTGGTACGTGGAACCACCGACGCGGCGGCTCTTGACCTCGACGCGCGGGCGGACGTTACCGAGCGCGCGCTCCCACACCTTCAACGGATCATCTTTGGCTCGCTCAGCGACCATGTCGAAGGCTCCGTAGACGATGCCCTCGGCAACGGCCTTCTTGCCGTCACGCATGACGACGTTGACGAACTTGGTCAGCCGGCGTCGCATGTCGACGGGGGCATCGGTGTACTTCGGGTCCGGGAGGACCTTGCGCTTCGGGACTTCACCTTTACGTGGCATGGCAGCTTTCCTGTTACTTCGGGCGCTTCGCGCCGTACTTGCTGCGCGACTGCTTGCGGTTCTGAACACCCGTGGTGTCCAGCGTGCCGCGGATGATGTGGTAGCGAACGCCCGGGAGATCCTTGACGCGACCGCCGCGGATGAGGACGACCGAGTGCTCCTGGAGGTTGTGTCCCTCGCCGGGGATGTACGACGTCACTTCCATACCGTTCGTCAGGCGAACGCGGGCGACCTTGCGAAGGGCCGAGTTCGGCTTCTTCGGGGTCGTGGTGTAAACGCGGGTACAGACGCCGCGCTTCTGCGGGCACTGCTTGAGGGCCGGAGACGCACTCTTCGTGCGAACCTTCTCGCGACCTTGACGAACGAGCTGATTGATCGTGGGCATTACGGATCCTGGGCGGGCTTTGGCGAGCGCGAAATCTTATGGATCCGCGCCCCTGTGTCAAGCCGTAACGCCGGACGTCAACGGATCATACGGGCCACGCGGGCGGCCTCTTTGCGAACCACGGGGTTCTTCTCGCTCTTGGCGGCCTTGGCCAGGTGGCGCTTGGCGTAGCTGCCGATCACCCCGCGGAGAAAATTCGTAGCACTTTGGCGGGTCTTGGTCGAAGCGAGCATCAGGATGACGTTTCGGTTCAGAACCTGATTCCGCCGGTACCCAGGATCTTGCTTGATCGCTGTTTTGTAGTGATCGAGCGAGACCGACCACCACTTCTTGTCGAAGTAGAGGTTTCCCATGAGGAACGGGATGTAGCTGCTGTTGGGTTGCTTCTTCCAGAGAAGTCGGAGGCTCGAGAGCGCGAGCGGCTTCTTGCCCGCCTTGATCATCGCGACCGCCTCTTTGACGGTGCGCGCGAGCTGTGGCACCGGCGCCGGTGGCTCGCGCTGCTCGATCTCCTCTTCGGACTTCGGCGCGTCGTCGTCTTCGTCCTCGGGCGGCGCGGCGGAGCCAGCATTGATGTCCGGATCTTCGGCGACCGCCGGATCGATCTGGATGTCCTCCTCGTCGATCCCATTGGAGTCGCCAAGGTCCGCGTCTGACACGCCCGCGTCGGACACTTCCACCACGGCGGCGCCGATCTCCTCGATGATCGCATCGAGCGGCACGGTCGTGACTTGCGCCAGCGGCAGGTCCGCGTCGAGGTTGCCCTCGACGACCTTCTCCGCGGGCGGCGGCGCGTCGTGGGTGCGAGTGATGAAATACGCGGCCATCGCGCCGGTGCCGAGCAGCAGGATCAGCGCGCTCAGCCACAACCGCGGCCGCTTGCGTGCCAGGTCGCCCTGCGCGTCGGACGTATCGGCGTTTAGCAACGTCGCGCCGAGCTCGAGCGTGCTGTGTGGCGGGACCGAGACCGGCCCGCTCTTCATCTTCGGCAGCGTCGCGTCGATCTCCATCGGATCGAGCTTGCCGGCGAGCACCTCGTCGATCGCCGTCGCGAACTCGATGGCCGTCTGGAACCGCGCGTCGCGTGACTTCGCGAGCGCCTTGTCGAGGATCTCCTGCACGCCGATCGGAAGCTCGATGCCCGGGTGCAGCTTGTCGGCGATGCGCGGAATCGGCGCGGCGCGATGCATGCCGAGCAGCTGCATCGTGTCCTCGGCGTTGAACGGACGCTCGCCCGCGATCATCTCGTACAGCACGATGCCGACGGCGTAGATGTCCGCACGGCCGTCGAGTGCAGCACCCGGCACGGTTTGCTCGGGCGCCATGTAGTTCGGCGTGCCGACGACCATATTCGTCTGCGTCGCGTCGCGGCCGACGTTGCCCTGCAGACGCGCGAGGCCGAAGTCGAGGATGCGCACGCGCTCGCCGTGCCCGATCTCCTCGCTGATCATGATGTTCGCGGGCTTCACGTCGCGGTGAAACACGTCTTGCTGGTGCGCGTGCGCCAGGCCCGCCAGGATCTGACGCGCGATCGCGAGGGCACGTGGCGGTGGCAACCGACCCGCGTCGAGCACCGCACGCAGCGTGGTGCCGTCGACGTAGTCCATCACCAGATAGGGGCTGTTCTCCCATGCGCCGAAATCGAGGACGCTCACGCAGTTCGGGTGATTGAGCTTGGACATCACCCGCGTCTCGCGCTCGAACCGCACCTGGAACTCCGCATCGTTGGCGAACGACGCGTGCAGGAACTTCACGGCGACGAGCTTGCCGTGTGGGACGCGCTCGGCCTTGTAGACCGCCCCCATGGCGCCCGAGGCCATCACCTCGGTGATCTGGTAGCGCCCATCGAGGAGCGTACCGATCCGATCTACTGGCGGCTCGGGCGGCACCGAGTCGTTACACTAGCAGAGCGGAGACGCTCAGTGCGTCCACTTGTCTTCGCGACGATGTTCACCATCGTCGTACTCGTGCGACATCACGAAGTGGTACGCGACTTCGCGTGCCTTTTCCGACTCGACGATGCACTCGAACAGCCATTCGCCCTCGGTCTCGGCCGCCTCGACCTGGACGTAGGCGATATCGGTCGAGAACACGAGGATCTCGCCGACGAGATCTTTGGCGCGCGAGAGCTGGACGACCTTGGTGTGATCGTCCTCGGCCACGAGCGTCCAGTGAAAATCGTCATGGTCGACCAACACCACCTCGGGGGTACCCGCACGCACGATGCAGTTCGCGTGACCACCGAGCCACTGCCAGAACTTATCGAACGTGAGAGTGCTCGCGACACTCGCCAAACGCTTTCCCGTCGGCCCCATGGCGCGCCTTATAGCCTCTTCAAAACCTGCCCGCAATCGCTGCGCCTGCACCCGCCGTGACGCTCATGGGCTCGACGCGGACGCCGTCGGGGCTCGGATTGTCCGTGTAATAAAGAATAGCTGCGAGGCCGCCGAGCACCGCGAGTGCGCCGCCGCTGACAAATGCGGCCGTGCGCCAGCGGTCCCGCGCCACGCGTGCATCGTCGTAGCGCTCCTTGTCGGCGCCGGTGAGGCCGCCATCCGCACGCAGCCGGTCCAGCAAGTCGCTGGCGTCGCCATCGCGCACGATCGCGAACGTGGTGGTCACGCCGAGCATGACCGTCGCGATCGCCGCGCCGCCGATGAGGTAGGGCACTGCCTTGCGCCGGCGCGTCATCTGCAGCGGCTCGCGTAACACCAGCTCCTGGCCGCGGGTCACCACGACCTCGCGAGCAACCGGCTCGCGGCCTCGCGCGAGGATCGTGATCACGTGATGCCCGGCGGTGAGCTCGAGCGCAGCCGTGCCGCTGCCCGCGGGGCGGCCGTCGACGCTGATGCGCGCGCTTGATTCGGTGATGACCGAAACCTTCGCAGGCTTCGGCACGAGCGCGATATCGACGATCGTCGTCGCGCCTTGCGTGGCGAGCGCTTCCTTCTCGCCGGGGAAGTAACCGTCGGCAACGACGGTGACCTTGTGCTTGCCAGGCATCACGTTGATCGGTGCGAACACGTCGGCGCGCTCCCCGTCGAGCTTGGCGACGATCGCGAGGTCCTCTCCACTGCCCTCCTTCACCTCCTGAAGACCCGACGCGGTCACCTCCTTGCCGAGCGACGCGTTGATCACGATGCGCGTGTGCTCCTTGGCGAGTGCGGGGCTGACCTTCACGCCCGAGGCGATCAACTTGTCGAGCTCGTGCTGCATCTCGGCGAGTGCATCGGCCGCATCGGCGACGCGACCGCCGGTCCTCCGTGCGTTGACGTAGGCCCGGTAGTGATCGACGGCGCGCTGCACGTACTCGGGCTTGGGCTCGAGTCGATACAGGCGGCGATACGACTGCCCCGCCGAGAACGCGATCTCGGCGAGCGGGAAGTTCTTGTACGCCTCCTCGAAGTTCGCGGCAGCGGCGGCGAAGTTCTGTGCCTGATACGCCTTCTCGCCGAGCCGGAAGTGGCGCTCGGCCGTGGCGCGGTTCTCGGCGTGCCCGGTCGCAACCAGACACACGAGCACGAGCGCGCACAGGCTCACTCTTCGTCGGTCAGGTTGCATGCGTCAAAGTCGCGGGTGTCGAGTTGAGGGAAGACCTGCAGCGCAGGCGTGCCGGTGCTGATGTCGAGGGTCACGATGTCGTCGACGGAGTCGCCGGTCACGTCACCGAGCTGGAGCTCCTCGAGCTTGCTCGCCACGCTGAGCAGGGCGCTGTCCTTGCTGCCGGTGAATCCCGCGTGAATCTGGATGGCGTACGACTGCCAGCGCGACACCTGGAGCTCCGTGTCCTCGATCAGCTCGCGACACAACACGACCAGCTGCTGCGCCTGGTCAGGGACCTCGCACACCGGCACGACCCGACCGGGCCACGCGTCGACGCACTCGAGCGCGCTGTCGTGCAGGATGTCCTCGGCCACGTCGATGCAAGGACCGGCGAACGAGCCGTCGCGCTGCATCGGGCAGATCTTGGTGTGACCGTCGGTGCGGTTCGGTGTCGCCCTGAACGGCGCGATGAGCTCGGGCATGCCGTCCGCGTCGACGTCGAACACGAACAGCTCCTTGATGTGGCCCTTCGGTGGGAATGGACTGGCGCTGACCGGCGACGGTGAATCGGACCACGGCTGGGCCGGATCGAAGCGCAGCACGTGTGGCGCGAGCACCGTGTCGTCGGCGGCGCGGCGACTGTCGATACCGATGATGATGTCGTGATCCTCCGTGATCGGCCACGCGACGAGCTTGGCGGTCTGGATGCAGAACTCCGCGTTGAAGCCGCCGCCGCATGCATTGATGAGGTGCGTACCGGGCAGCTTCACCTCGCCCATCGTCGACTGCGTGACGAACTGTGCCTCGCCGAGGCGTGCGTTGGGCAGGCCGGGCACGATCCACAGTGCGGTGCGGCAGGTGGTCGCCGCGCAGGCGGGATCGCCGGGGCGATAGGTCTGAAATGCGACGAGGTCAGTGACGCCCGCGCTGCGCGTGTCGGGATCCCGCGGGTCCAGCGGATCGAGCGGCGTCTCGTCGATGAAGTCGCCGGCAACAACGCCCCGGAACGCCGCGCCGATCACCGGAACCGGCAGACCGTAGAACGACAGCATCGTGCGTGACGGGCTACCGTGGAGGATCGTGATCTCGGACTGGAACTCGAACATCGATGTTCGCAACAGGTCGATGACGATCAGATCGTCGACGAGCCCGAACGGATCGGTCGAATCGATGACCTGCATCGACGACATGAACTCGACGTTCCGGAAGGCGTCCGCGGCAATGCCCGGTCCAAGGCCGGTCGGTGTGCCGTAGGCGATCGAGAGCCGCTCCGCATCGCCGAGACTCTCGACGTACGCGAGGTCGTCGCGCACGTCGCCATCGTAGTCGGCCATCATCGTGTACACGACCGGGCCGCTCGTCGGTGTACGGACCAGCAGGAACGCATCGCTCCCCGGCACGCGGCGGGCGATGTCGAGGTTTGGTAACAGTCCCGTCGACAACACGACGTCGGTCCTGCCATCGCTGTTGACGTCGCCGGTCACCGCGCGCCTGACCGGGCGATCCGAAATGTACAGCAGCGTGGTCTCCCGCGGCACGACCGGGGGAACCAAGAGCGGGACGGCATGGATGCCCCAGGCGGTGATCACGGCGTCGCGAGCCATGCCTGTCACGGGCGGCTCGAGCGCGATCGATCCGATGATCTCCGACGACGCCGGATCGTCGGTGAACACGAGCGACCGCGGTGTGTCGCCGAGGATGCAACCGGTGATGTCCGAGGTGCCGGGGTACTCCTCGATGGCGCCAATGCCCGCGTCCTGGACGAGCAGTGACGGACATCCATCGTCATCGAGGTCCGCGAACACGGGGCGCTTCACGATCTCCGGAAATGCGCGGACCGATCGGATGGCGTACACGCACGCCTCCTCGCCGGGGATGTCGCGCTGCGGGCACTGCGATGGCGGCGGCGTGCGCTCGATCGGGTTCAGCGGCTTGCTGACCTCGATGACACACGTCGTGCCGTTGTTCGTGAACGCAACAAACGTGGCGCCTGCCGCGTCGTAGCTTGCGATCCGGTTCTGCTGATAGGTCATGGCACTCGTTGCCTGAAGCCCGCACAGGTCTGTGGTCTCGGCATCGAACATCGGGCCGCGCCGGGTGAGCGTGATCAGCCCGAACACGAGCGCCGCAGGACCGGACGCGGACGTGGGGCCAAACAGACCGATCGTGTCGTCGATCTGCACCGCGTCGAACGGATCCGGACGGCCGCCCATGTTCTCGGGACCCTGGTCCCCGCCGAGTGGGAACTGCCGCGGGGACGGCACGCCGAACGCGCCGGTATACACGACGAGACCGTCGGCGGTCGGCAGCACGAGATCGTCGACGTCCTCGCTCACGAGGTGGGTGATCTGCGGACTGCCCTGCACCTGCGGCGTGACGACGTTGTAGGACTCCGGTAGCTCGCCCGTGAGATCGCCGTAGCGAACGTTGAGCGCGGTCGCATTGAGGCCGACCACGTCGCCGTAACCGTCGCGATCGATGTCGGAGATCCGGAAGCCGATCACCGGAAACGGAATCGAGTCGACGGGTGTCTGCGCGAAGGCGCCGGTGGGACCGTGGCAGAAGTTGTCGGCACCGCAGCGGTGTCCCGGCAGCTCGGGGCACAGCTGCGTGATGTCGGTGCACTCCCAGCGGCAGTCGATGCACCGAACGTTGGTGTCATCGCAGTCCTCGTGGCTCTCGATCACGCCGTTGCCACAGACACCTTCCGTGATCACCGGCAGCTCGCTGCATGCAGCGACGACCGCGAGCGACGCGAGCCATCGGATCATCTGGTCTCTTTGAACGTATCGGAACCGAGCTCGATGATGTCGCCCTTGGACGTCGAGGGGCGGTCGGGATCGGGCTCGCGCTTCCCCGCCGCGGGGCGCTGCGGTGGATTCTTGCGCTTGCGCGTGGTCGCCGTCGTGGTCGGTTCTGGCACCACCACCGTGGCGGTCGGCTCCTCGCCGACGGGCGGCGGAACGACAACCGGGGCCGGCGTCGGAGCTGGTGTTGGAGCCGCCTGTACCGGCGCCGCTGCCGGGTTGTCGTTCGTCTGGCTCATCACGACGAGCGCGCCGGCAACGGCTGCGAGCACGACGAGCGCGCCGACCACGGCGTAGAGGAGACCCTTGCCGCGCGGGGCCGTCGGCAGCGCAATCGCGGGCCGCTCGAATTCGGGCGTGATCGTCGCGGCGAGCGCGTCGGGGAGCAGCACGTGCGCGGGCTGCACCGTTGGCCGGCTGCTGCGGCGTGGGATCGACGGTGTGACGGCCGCGGTCGGATCGAGCGCGTTGACGCCTTCGATCACGCTGGGTGGCCGCTGCGCGCGGTCCTTGCGCATCATCCACGCGATCGCCTCGTCGACCGACGGCGGCAGCTCGGGGTTGCGCGTCGACGCAGCGGGCGGCTCGTCGTTCATCTGCTTGATCAGCAGCTCCATGTAGTCGTCGCCCTCGAACGGGAACGTACCAGTCAGCAGGCGATACGTGACGATGCCAAACGAGTAGATGTCCGTGCGGTGATCGACGTCCTTGCCGCGGCACTGCTCGGGGGACATGTAGTACGGCGTGCCGATCGGGACGCCCGTGTTCGTGCGGTGACGAACGTCGTCGTCGGGCGCCATCAGCTTTGCGATCCCGAAGTCGAGCAGCTTGGGAAATACGCCGCCGTCGGGATCGTTGGCGAGGAAGATGTTCTCGGGCTTGAGGTCGCGATGCGCGATGCCCTTGGCGTGCGCCGCATCGAGTGCGCGGGCGATCGAGCGGAGCACCGGAATCGCCTCGTCGAGCGGCAGCGGCCCGTGATTGCGCAGATACACATCGAGCGGCTCGCCGTCGAGATACTCCATGACGTAGTAGTGACGGCCATCGGGGAGCTGACCGAACGAGAAGATGTCGATGATGTTGCGGTGGCGGATCTGATTGACCGCGCGCGCCTCGGCCACGAACCGCGACACGACGTCTTCGTCTGCCGAGTACTTGCGCGCGAGGACCTTGACCGCGACCTGCTTGCCGATCACCGGCTGCACCGCGCCGTAGACCGTACCGAAGCCGCCCTTGCCGAGCACGCGATCGATCCGGTACTCGCCGACCGTCGTGCCGGCGCCGAGATCCTGGTCGGTCGAACCGATCGCCGTCGGCACTGTCGAGACGGTTGTCACCCGTCGCTAGTCTACCTAGAAACGACCGCTGACGCCGACGGTTCCGCTATCGCCGTCGGGGCGGTCGAGGAAGAACAGGAATCCACCTACACCACCGGCGACCACCGCGGCACCGGCGAGCACCCAGGTCCAGGTGACGAGCCGGTCACGGGACCGCACCGTGCGCTCCAGCTCGTCCGCGACACCCACGCTCTGGTTTCCCATCATGTCGATCTGGTCACGCAGATCACTCGCCCTGCCGTCGCGGGACAGCGCGAACAGGCCGGTGGTGAGCGCGCCCGCGGCGAGCAGCCCTGCCCCGCCAAGTACCCACGGCACCGCCTTGCGCTTGCTGGTCTTCGCGAGGCTTGCGTCGAGCACGAGCTCCTGCCCGCGGGTCACGGTGACCTCACGGCCGAACGGCTCGCGACCGCGGCGCAGGACACTCACCACGTGCTTGCCGGCGGCGAGCTCGAGCGGGGCGGTCGGAGCGGTCGCGGCGAACCGGCCGTCGACCGTGATGCGCGCGTCGTCCTCGGTCTTGACGGTGACTCTCGCTGGCTTGGCCTTGAGCTCGACGTCGACGTAGATCGCCTGGTTCTCGATCGCGGCGGCCTTCTTCTCGACCGTGAAGTAGCCCTCGGCGCTCACGCTGATCGTGTGCTCCTTGGCATCGACCTCGACGAGCTCGAACGGCGCGACCGGCTTGCCATCGATCGTCGCCGTCACGCCCTTGAACGCCGACTCGCCGGTGGCATCGCCGATCTCGCGCAGCGCGTCGGTGTCTGCCGTCGCCTGGCCCGGCATGGTGAGATTGATCCCGATCCGCGTGCGTGCTGGCGCGGTGACCGAGCCCGTCGTCGTGACGCCAGCGGCCTCGAGCTTGGCGAGCTCGCGCTTCATGTCGAGCAAGTTGTCGGCCGCATCGCCGACGCGACCGCCGGTCTTCACGACGCGGAGGTAGGTCTGGTAGAGCTCGACCGCGCGCTTGACGTACTGCGGCTTCGCGTCGACCTGATAGAGCCGCCGATACGCCTGCGCTGCCGAGAACGCGATCTCGGGCTTCTCGAAGTTCTTGAACGCCTCGTCGAAGTTGAGCGCGGCGGCTTCGAAGTTCTGGGCCGCGTACGCCTTGGCGCCGAGCTTGAAGAACTTCTCGGCGGCCTTGCGGTCCTCGGCGTGAGCGATGCCGGTGAGCAGCGCGAGCAGGATGAGGATGCGCATCACTGACCACCCTCCATGCACGCGGTGTCGCGGCTCGTGCATTGCGGGATGACGACCATGGTGCGAGCGCCCGCTTCGCCCTCGATCGCGACGATGTCGTCGACCCCATCGCCGGTGACATCGCCGATCTCGAGCGAGCTCAACGTGCCCGGCCACCGGGTCAGCGGCGTGACGTGTGTGCCAGCTGCGTCGATCGAGATGCGATGAATCGTCGTGCCGATGTCGCGACACAGCACGATCAGGTCGGTCCCTGGCACGGGCGCGGTGCTCGGACCCCGAAATCCAAACCGGCCCGGTGCGGCGTCGAAACAGGCCGTGGTGCCAGGCGCCGCCGCTCGAATGTCCGCGAACAGATCGCGACAGTTGTTCGGAATTCCCGCAGCATCGACCTGACAGAACAGCACCGCACTGGTGGGCTGACCTGCGGGGCCAAACGTCGCGATCAGGTCCTTGATCCCGTCGCCATCGAGATCCGCGGCGCGAAGCGAGCGCACGACGGTCTTGGCGGGTGGCGACAGGCTGAACGTGGTCGCGGTCAGCTTGTTGCTCATGATGTTCGCTGGATCGAACACCGCGCCTTCCTGATCGCGATCGATCGCGATCACGACGTCCCTGGTTTCGGAGAGTGGCCACGCGATGTACTTCGCGTCATCGACACAGACCCCGACGCCGCCACCCACGGAACAGTCCGTGACGTTCGTGAGCTCGACGCCGTCACTCCGCGTGCCGTCGAGGCCGGTGTCAGTGCCGCGGATGCTCCAGGCACGCATGCCGACGCGGCCGAGAGCATCGCTGCTGGTCAGCCCGGGACGCAGTGCGGCGAGCGCGACGACGTCGGGATAGTCCTCGCCACCTGCAGTCGTGAACTTGCCGATCACGGTGCCGCGAAAGATGGTCGTGTCCTGCACGGACTCATCTTTGTTCAGGCTATCGGTACGCGGATCGAAGAACGAGAGCATCGTGCGCTGCGTGCTGCCGCTCAGCAAACTCAGCTTCGATGGCATTCCCGCAAACAGCACCACGAGGTCCGCTGTCAGGGCGAGGTAGTCGCTCGAGCTGCCGAGCTTGACCCGAGCCAAGCTGCCAACCCCTGCGAACCGCGCGACCTCGATCGGCGGCAGTGGCTGATCGGCCGTGCCGTAGGCGATCATCAAGCGCTCTCGCTCGCCGGAGGGCTCGGTATAGGCGACGTCGACGCGCCCGTTGCCATCGAAATCATCGAGCACCATGTTTGCGGGCTGGCTCGCGGTGTCGATCAAGAAGCCTTCGAACACCGGCAGCAGTGGATTGGCCCGCCACAGGATCTCGATGTCATCGCCGGCCCCGATCAGCGCACCGTCGATATCGTCGTCGTCATCGAAGTCTCCGTGGCCGACATCGGTGATCAGCCGTGTCGAGCGATAGAGCTCGCCCCACGAGCCGGGGTCTCCAGGAAAGTAAGTGAACACGCCCGTCGCGAAGACGATCGTGTCCGGGGCGAAGAACGGGGTCTGCGGCTCGAGCGGCACGCGACCGACGATCGCGGCCGTGGGCTGAACCGTGCCCGGGAACGCGACGTTGTTGGCGGCCGTGTTGTACGTGCACTGCCCGCCCTGCGTGACGCCGTCCCACTTGCGAATCATGCCGCCAACACTGTTGAGAATGCTCGGACAGCGGTCGCCGTCCGCGGTCATGTCGGCGAGGATTGGCGTCCGCGGTACGCCGATGTTCGTCGGGGTCACGTTGGTCACCGTGGGAATCTGGCCGTTGAGGGCCTTGTAGACCGAGAGCACGCACAACGTCTTCTGCGCACCGGTGCCATGCGCTATCGAGATCACGGCGTTGGTCCCCAAGTCTCCTGGCCGGTGGATAGGATAGACCTCGACGCTGTCGGCCGAGATCTCGGCGATCGGGATGTTGCGGCCACAGGGCGCGCCGCCGATGTCGAGGTCGGGTGCGTTGAAGTCGACGATCTGCAGCAGCGCCACGCCGTTGTAGTTGACGAGTGCACCGATCGTGAGTGGACCGATGCTGTAAAGCTCGACGATTTCGAGTGGGAAGTTAGCCGGGCCATCCAACGTCGACACGACTTCGAGACCGGAGATGCGGTCGTAGCGCGATGTGTACGAGACCAGCCCGTCGAGCGTGGTGATGCTGAGGTCCGTCGAGCCATCCAGATCGAGGTCGCCGAACGCGGCGGGACCGGTCTGCGGTGGCGTGACCGTTGACTCGAGGCGCGACAGCGGCGCGGCGGCATCGCCGTACCTCACGACGATGGACGAGCGCGACACGCCGAGGGCATCGCCGATCGAGTCGTGGTCGACGTCCGAGATCCGGAAGTCGTTGACCTCGAACGCCCCCACCGGTTCACCGGTATCGAGTACGCCACCCGGAGCGTGACAGAAGCCGTCACCGCCGCATTGATAGTCGGCCGACGGACAATCCGTGAGCGCCGTCTCGACGGTGCAGGTCAGGCTACAGCTGACGCAGCTCGGGGCGCTCGAGTCGCAGTCCTCGCCTCGCTCGATCAGCCCGTTGCCGCAGACGTCGCGAGCGATCGATTCGAAGTCGGTGCACGCGGAGAGCAGCACCACCCAACAAGCTATGTGCTTCATGGCTATTTCCCGAACTCGACGTGGATGATGTCGTCCTTCGTCGTCTTGCCAGCCGGACGTTTGCCGCCGGCTTTCTTCTTGAGGCCCACGTCGAGCGTGCTCGCCTTGTCGGGCGTCACGGTCTTGGACGCAGTGAGGTAGCCGTCGGCGCGGAAGGTCAGCATGACCTCGCTCGTGCCGTACGAGAGCTGCACCGGCCCGGGCGCCGCACCGATCACGGTGCCCCCGAGCAGTACCTCGGTACCGTCGGGCACGTTCGTGATGGTGACCATCACGTGGGTGGGGTTCGCGGGCGGCGCCTCGATCGGCGGCGGCATGGGTACGGGCGCAGGTGCCGGCGCGATCGCGGGTGCAGGCTCGACCGGGCGCGCGGCTGGCTGGTCGGACTTGCCGCCGAGCAGGAGGAACGCAGTGAACCCGAGGATCGGCAGCGCGGCGAGCGCCGCGATCAGTGGCGCGCGTGACTTCTTCGCCGGCTCGGGCGCTAGCGTCTGCGCCGATGCGATCGCCGAGGGCACGGGCGTGTGTCTGCGCGCCGGCGGCTGGGTCTGATACGCGGCACCCGCAGGCTGGCTCTGCGCATCCCAGCCGCTCGTGACGCCGACCTCGATCCCTGCATTCTGCGCGGCGGCCTCGAGCGCACGCACCGCGGTGCGCAGATCCGAGGGACGCGCTGCGGGATCCTTCGCGAGCAGGCACAGCACGACATCGTCGACGGTCGACGGCAGCTCGGGGAGGTGTGTCGATGGCGGCAGCGGGTCGTCGTTGATCTGCTTGATGAGGATCGACATGTAGTCGTCCCCGTCGAACGGGTACACGCCCGTGAGCATCCGGTAGGTCAGCACGCCGAACGCGTAGAGGTCGGTGCGGTGATCGACGTCCTTGCCGCGGCACTGCTCGGGCGACATGTAATACGGCGTGCCGATCGGCGCACCGGTGCGGGTCTTGTGCTTGAGGCCATCCTCGGGACCCATCAGCTTGGCGATGCCGAAGTCGAGGAGCTTGGGGAACAGCGCGCCCTCGGAGTCGGTGCCAAGGAAGATGTTCTCGGCCTTGAGATCGCGATGCGCGATGCCCTTGCCGTGTGCGGCGTCGAGCGCCTTCGCGATCGCACGCAGGATCGGCAGCGCATCGGCGATGGAGAGATTCCCCACGCGATCGATCAGCGCATCGAGCGGCTCGCCCTCGAGGTACTCCATCACGTAGTACAGGCGGCCATCACCCTCGAGCGTGCCGAACGAGAAGATGTCGATGATGTGCTTGTTGCGGATCTGGTTGACCGCGCGCGCTTCCGCGGTGAACCGCGACACCATCTCCGGATCGACGGAGAACCGGCGCGCGAGGACCTTGACCGCCGCGACCTTGCCGATCTGCGGATGCACGCCCTTGTAGACGGTGCCGAACGCGCCGTGCCCGAGCTTGCCTTCGAGCGTGTACTCGCCGACGACCGTGCCGGGCTGGAGCTCGGGGTCGATGGACGATGGAATTTCCGGCGTGGACGAAGACGACGCCATAAACGCGATGCAGCCCTCTAGTGCAAGATGGTAGCCGCTCGACTGTAGTGGTTCCCAACGAACCGCGTGCCTACATCAGGCCATAGATAGCAGTGCGAGAGCGATCTCGTCGGTGGCCGTATCGTAGTGCAAGTCCTTGGTCCGCCCCACGATTGCGAGCGCCTGGTCCTCGCTGAGCCGGCACTCCTCTTTGAGCAATTCCCACAGGCGTGACCAGCTGGTCGCAAGCACACCTGGACGTACCCACACTCCAGCGCGGCTGATGTGGTTGATGATCTCCGTGGCGACCCGCGCGTTCTCGTTCACACGACGGGTGAGTGTGTGACGCGACTCGAGGTCGCGGTACCGCGCGGTGAGGGCGCGGATGAACGTCCCCATCCACGAGTCGCCGCCGAGCTCGCGGTCGAGGACTTCTTGGGTCACGACGACGGCCATCACGTCGTCCACCGCGATCACGCTCGCGTTGCGCGGCTCCTGAGCGAACAGCGCGCCCTCGCCGAACACGTCGCCAGGATTGAGCGTCCGAAGCATCACGCGGCGCCCGCGCTCCTCGCGAAATGCTTCGCAGCGGCCTTCGGTGATCACGTACGCCTCGTCTGCGATATCGCCCTGGCGAACGATCAGCGTGCCGGCCGGGAACGGACGCGGCGTGAAGAACGCACCGCGATGGAGGAACTTCGCGACCTCGTCGCGCAGCGCGCTGACCGTGGGATACCGCTCGACCTTGTCGAACGACAGCGCGCGCATCGCGACCACCGCCATCTCCTTCGGCGGCGTGCGTCCGCGCATCGCTTCCTCGGGCAGCTTGATCATCCCGGAGCGCGCGTGCATCCGCTCTTCGCTGTCGTCGGCGCCTGCGTGCGGCGGAACGCCGGTGAGGATCTGGTAGAGCACGGCGCCGAGCCCGAACACGTCGGTGCGCTCGTCGAGGTCGTCGTGCTTGCCGATCGCCTGCTCGGGCGACATGTACGCGCTCGTGCCGATCACCGCGCCCGGCTCGTCGACGACGTTGCGCGCGGGCCGCGCCTCGTCTTCCTCGCTCTCGCGAAGTGGTGCGCGACCGTAGTGGATGTGCGCGCAGCCCCAGTCCATCACGTAGACCTGGCCGAACTCGCCGATCATGATGTTCGACGGTTTGAGGTCGCGATGGAGCACGCCGCGGCTGTGAGCGAACGCGACGGCATCGCAGACCTTGAGGAACACCTCGAGCAGGCGAGGCAATTCGTCGGGCCGATGGGTGCGGCGCTTGAGCCGCGCGGCGAGCGTCTCGCCCTCGACGAGCTTCATCGTGAACTCGAGCATCTCCTCGCCCTCGACGATGTCGTAGACCGGCACGATGTTCGGGTGATCGAGCTGCCCGGTGATCTTCGCCTCGTCGAGGAAGCGCTCGCGCAGGTCGGGGTGGCCCGAGAGCTCCTCGTGCATGACCTTGAGCGCCACATAGCGGTTCAGGGTCTTGTCGAACATCTTGCGGATGACGCCCTGCCCGCCTCGCGCGATCTCACCGCGATCCTCGAGGCGCGCTCGCACGCGACCGAGCTCGGCACGGCGGTCGGCGGTCGCCTTCATGCGACCGGCCCGACCTAGCGTCGTGTCGTTCTCCCGGTCGTCATCCGCCATCACTCACAGCTTCGCAGCGGCGGCCGTCGCGGCGGCAGCCCACGGACCGCCCGGATACAGCTTGGCGTAGCTCTGGTACGCCTTCTTGGCCTCGGGCTTCTTGCCCTCGAGCTCGAACGACTTGGCGATGTTGTAGGTCGCCGCGCGCTTGGCCGATGCCGACGCCAGCGCCTTGGTGAACGACTCGCGCGCCTTCACGTAGTCCTTCTTCTCGCCTAGCGCGATGCCACGGATCAGCTCGATGTCGCCGGTGGCAACACCGCCCTTGGCGTCGACCTTGGTGAGCGCGGTGTTCGCGTTATCGACCTGGCCCGCCGCGATGTACGCGGACGCGAGGTTGAGGCGCGCCTTGCTGTAGCCCTCGTCGAGCTGCAGCGCTTCCTTGAACGCCGCGATCGCCTCGCGGAGCTGCCACGGCATGCGCGCCTTCTCGGTGCCACGCGTCGAGGTCTTCGCCTCGTCGCGCGCAAGGTTGACGTACTTCACGGCCGAGTCGCGCTCGAGCGAGAACCGCGTCTGCCAGCGACCGAGCGGCGAGTCATCCTTGTTCATCGCGAGCACGCCGAGCTTGGTGTACGCGACGCCCATGTCGTTCGCGGCTTCCTTGAGCGACGGCAGCATCGTGCGGAAGCGCTTGAAGTTCTCGGCGGCGTCCTGATAGCTCTCGATCGCCTTCGCCATGTCCGACGACTCGAGCTTGGCGCCCTTGTCCATCGCCTGCACGCCGAGCTTGAACGACACGAACGCGTAGCGAACGTCGTTGGTCCAGTACTCGGTGAGGTACTCGATGCGCTCCTGGAACGTCGGGTGATCGAGGTGCTTGGGGATCTCCATCTCCTTGCCCATGATCTCCATCAGCTCGATGCCGCCACGCGGGTGGTAGCCGGCGAGGAACGCCATGACCATCCCTTCGCGGTCAGCGTCGATCTCGTGGAGGCGCTCGACGTGCGTGAGCACCGAGCGATCGAGGTAGCGACCACCGTCCTTGGCTGCCTCGCGGAACACGCTCGTGTTGAGCGTGTGCTTGCGGATCACGTGCTGCAGCTCGTGCGCGAGAATGTGCCCCAGGATGTCGTTGTTCGCGTCGAACTTCTTGCCGGTCTTCTTCTTGAGCAGATCGAACATGCCGCGCGTGACGTAGACGTTGCCGTCGGCGAGCGCGAATGCGTTGACCTGCTCGGTGCCGAGCACCTGAACGCGGAACTGCTGCTTGACCGCGCTGCCCTCGGCGAGGCGGCGAACGATGTCCTCGACCGCGCCCTGCTCGGGTGCGCTCGCCTCGACACCGCCGAGCTCCTTCTCGATGAGCTTCACGATCGACTTGTAGTGGTCGGTCGAGAAGACATCCATCTCCTTGCCCTGCAGCATGCCCTCGGTCACGCGCTGGTGTGTGGGCTTGGCCTTGGCGAGCTCCTTGAGCGCGCGCTCGCCGGTGGCGCCGTACGGATCGGAGTCCATCGCGACGATGAAGTGGTTCACGGCGGCGTCGGTGCGGCCGTCGAGCTTGTCGAGGATGCCGAGCTCGACGTGCGCGTACGCATTGTCGGGCTCGAGCTCGAGTGCCTTGGTGAGCGACGCGCGGGCGTCGTCGTTCTTGTCGGTGGCGCGCTGGATGCGGGCTGCCTCGACGTACGCGAGCGGCATGCTCGGCGCCTTCGCCAGCTCGGCGAGCGCCTTCTTCGGATCGTAGGAGTCCGACGCCTTGATCGTCGAGTAGACGAGGCCGAGGTAGTAGTGGCACTCCTCGTTCTTGTTGTCGTCGGCGGTGCAGGCCTCGAAGCCCTTGCGCGCCTTGTCCATCTGCTGGTTGATGTTGCCGATCATGCCGGTCTCGAACGCGTTCGCGTACGCGCTCTTGGCGTCGTAGATCGTGAGCGTCATCTTGTCGCCGGACATCTCGACGACGGCGCGCTCGGCCATGCGATAGACCGGGCTGGTCTTGCGCGGGTTGGTCTGCATGATCTTCTTGGCCGCCGCGATCGCCTCGTCCTTGGCCTTGGCATCGCCGCCCTTGAAGCGCTTCTGCGCGTCGTCGAACAGCAGCCAGTAGGCGCTGTAGTTGTACGGATCGATCGCGATCGCCTTGTCGACCGAGACCTTCATGCCCTTGCTGTCATTCGAGGCGACCTGCAGCTCGGCGAGCGCGAGCCAGGCCTCGGCGTTCGTCGGATTCGCCTTCGTCGCCTTGTTCAGTGTCGCGAGCGCGAGCTTGTCCTGCTTGTCGCGG
>JBBQFU010000164.1:0-20121 GCA_038322185.1 Haliangiales bacterium | reverse complement strand
CGACCTCGGCGAGCTTCTCGTTGCCCTTGGAGATGTACTCGGTACGCACGCGTCCGGTGCGGTGCTCGGCGAGATCGAGATGCTCCGCGGAGCCGCGCGTCACGATGAGCAGGCCCGCGGGATCGAGCAGCGCGACCTTGTGCTTGTCGGCATCGAAGCCGGTCTCGACGAATACCTGCAGCACCATCCGCGGATGCAGACGCGCACCGTCGTCGAGCGCGTTCCATGCGATCAGCTGCGAGCCCTTGACGCCAAACGCCTTGGCAACGCTCGTCACGCTGTCGCCGCTGACGACGCGATAGAACACGCGCTGGCGCTTCGCCACGGTCGCGTCCTTGTCGGGCACCGGCACGATCAGCGAGTCGCCCTCCTTGTGGTCGACACCGGACGAGTGGAGGTTGGCCTTCGCCTTCGCCTTGTTCTTGGCGCGGATCTCTTCGCTGACGCGAGGCACGACGAGGATCGTGCCGCCCTCGATCTCACCATCGCGTGCAACGCCGTTGAGCTTGCGAAGCTGCGCGGTGGAGATCCCATACGTGGTCGCGACATCCTCGAGGCGCTCGCCGTGCGCGATCACGTACGCGTCGTAACCGTCCCAGTCGGTCTGCAGCTCGACGAGTTTGCGATTGAAGTCGGCCTTCGTGCCGCGCGGCACGCGCACGACATACGAGGTCTCGCCGGGCGGCGTGCGATCACGGCGCAGATGCGGGTTGAGCCGCTTGACCTCGGCATCGGCGACGCCGGCCGCGCGCGCGATCACCGAGATCGAGAGCGAGGTCGGCACCGCCACCTCGTCCCACGTCTCGGCCTGCTGCTCCTTGATCTTGGCAAAGCCGAACTCGGCGCGATTGCGCCCGACGATTGCGGCCGCGATCACCTTCGGCGAGTACAGGCACGTCTCCCACGGCAGGCCGTTCTCGTACTCGCACAGCTGGTAGAAGTCGTTCGTGTTGTAGCGCGCGATCGCGCGGAGCATCCCGCCGTAGCCGACGTTGTACGCGGCCATCGCGGTCGACCAGTCGCCGAACCGCATGTGAAGGTCGGCCCAGTAATCCGTGGCAGCGATCGTGGCGCGCAGTGGATCGCGGCGCTCGTCGACCCAGCGGTCCTGGCGCAGGCCATAGATGCGACCGCCATCCGACATGAACTGCCAGATGCCGAGTGCGCCGGCGGGCGACTGCGTGTTCGGGTCGTACGACGACTCGATCATCGCGACGTACAGCAGGTCCTCGGGCAGCTTCGCCTTGCGCAGCTGCGTGACGATCAAATCTCGGTAGCGGCCCTGCAGGACCAGCCACGACTCCATGATCGCGCGGCCGCGCGGGTCGGACTTATAGAAGAGCAAGTAGTCGATCAGGTGCTTCGACCAGCGGACCGGGATGTCGGGAAGCGCGAGCTTGTCGAGCCACGGCTGATCGGGGCGAACCTCACTCGGCCTCGAGACGCGACGCGGAGCCCCGGTCTCGAGGTTGCTGCGGGGTGTGCGCTCGTCGATCCACGGGCTTGCACCCGGGGGCGGGAACGCTTCGAGCTCGAAGTCGCGCAGCAGCTCGGATGTGCGGGCGCAGGACTCGCCCACCGCGCAGCCGCGAATGATGCGGCGGCCATCTGAGTCTTGTTCCAGCGCGGGAGCCGGAACGCTCACGGGCGGGGCGCTCTGAGCCCCGGCGCGAACCGTGGTGGAGAGCTCCGCCGGATCCGCGTGAGCCGCGGTCGTGCAGAGAGCCACGATTGCGAGCGCGCGCATGGAGCCGAACATAGGTGTGAACCCGGCTTTTCACCAAGTTTTCAGGCCCTTTTTCGGGCTGTCGGGCGAAGGGTGCTACATTGACCTCCAGCAAAAGGAGCCCTTTATGCCCGGAATGGGCGAGCTAGTCGTTATTCTCCTCATCGTCCTCGTCGTGTTCGGCGCTAACAAGCTGCCGGCCATTGGCGATGCGCTCGGCCGAAGTATCAAGAACTTCAAGAAGGCCACGAACGTAGACGACAAGGAGATCGACACCAAAGCAGCGAAGGAGCTAGAGGCCGGCTCGACGACGAGCTCGGCGAAAGAGCTCGCTGCGGGCACCAAGGACGAGGGCGAGTGGGAAGAGGTTGTCGTGCGTCGCAAGAAGAACCAGGGCTAAGCAGCCCTGGCGTGTCGTCACCGTGAATCGGTGACCGACCGCCGTCCCGAACGTCATGATGACGTACGGAGACGTAGTGCCGGCTACATCGCGTGTCCGGCACACGGACAGCTGATCGCTGCGGTTAGCCGCTGCGGTCGGCGTCTTTGGCTTCGTGCGCCTCGAGCTCGTGCAGCTTGGCCTCGAGCTCGGCGATGCGATCGGCGAGGACCTTCACGTCCTTGTTCACACCTGCCCACGGATTGACCGCGTGCTGGATGTTCTCGAGCGCGCCGCGCGCCTTCTCCTCGACCTGCTTTTGCCAGTCCTCGAGCCGATGCTTGGAGTGATCGACCCACTCGCGTAGCGCGGCGAGGCTCTTCTTCTTCTGAGCGGCCTCGTCCTCGACGACGTCCGCAACGACCTCGGCCGCCTCGACAGAATCATCCTCGCCGTCGCCGTCCTTCTTGGGCTTGAGCTTCTCGGGCAGGAGTTTCTCCACCCGACGCTGCGCCTCGGCGAACCACTGGCCACCGCTCTGGATGATGTTCCGCATCGCACCCAGCGGAAGGAAGCTGCGCTGCTTCTTCTCTTCCTCGAAGATGATCTGCGCCAACGTCACCGTGGTCAGATCCTCTTTGGTCTTGTTGTCGACGATCTTCACATCGTCGCCGTTGCGGATCATCTCGCTGATCTGGTCAAGCGTGACGTACCGACTGTGCTCCGTGTCATAGAGCTTCCGGTTCGCGTAACGCTTGATGATTCGGCCGGTGGGACGCTCGTCAGCCATGGCGACTCCTCAATGATTCCAAAGTTATCACGCACCGCGCCATCGCCTCAATGTGCGCGGCGGTTCGATGTCACAATGAAGCGTGGGGCCGGACCTCATCATCGGGCGCCTGAAGGCCCTCCGCGACATGCGAATGCGGGTGCTTGCGCTTGCGAGCGCCCTCGGTGAGGGCGATCCCGCTGAATGGGTGCACGCCCTCGCGGCCATCATCGGTCGCGCCCACCTCGATGGAGACGCGGATGCCCTCGCGACGGTCGAGACGATCACGCACGCAGCCGCCGAGCCCTCGATGCCCTATCGGACGCGCCAGGCACTGTACGCCGCGGCCACCGAGCATCGCCTCCCCGCGATCGCGCGCCTGTTTTTGGTTGCCTCGCCGCAGGGCGAGCTGCCGCATCAGCTCAAGAAGCAGCTCGGCCCCGAGCGCGCGCTGCGACCCGCCGATCGTCCGCTCACGCTCGGCGAGCGCAAGTCGGCCGCGCGTACGCATCGCCGCGACAAGCTGCTGCTCATGATCCGCGATCCGCATCCGGCCGTCGTCGCGATCCTGCTCGATAATCCGCACATCACCGAGCAGGACATCATGAAGATGGCGTCGATGCGGCCAGCGGTGCCGGAGTCGCTGTCGCTCATCGCGGCGCACGCTCGATGGTCGGTTCGCCACCCGGTGAAGCGCTCGCTCGTGCTCAATCCGTCGACGCCACTCGCCGACGCGATTCGCATCGCCACCACGCTGCGGGGCCCCGATCTCGCCGAGATCGCCGCCGCTCACTCGCTCAACGAGACGCTACGCCGCCACGCGAGCGACATCCTCGCGGGCCTGCACTCACGACCCCGGGCCTGACCTACTGGAGGTCTTTGGTCATCGTCTCGGTCGCGCCGGCCTTGATCATCACCGGGTAGGTGAATCGATCGTCGCCGATCACAAACGTGATCTTGTGCTTGCCCGGCGAGAGCGGAAGCGAGTGACCCGACACCGGCGTCTTGAGGCCAGTCTCGTTACCGTCGACGAGGATCTTCGCCGGCGGCTTGCTGAACACCTGGAGGTAACCCTTCGTCGGGTCATCCGGCTTCTCGGTCTTGGTATTGGTCTTCGTGGTCGAGCCGCTGCCGGTACCCGTCTTCGTCGTCGTGCCCGTGCCGGTCTTCGTGGTCGAGCCGCTGCCCGTGCCCGTGCCCGTCTTGGTCGTCGTGGCCGAACCGGTGCCCGTGCCTGTCTTCTCGCCGGTCTTGACCTCGGTCTTCTCGCCGGTCTTGTCGCCGGTCTTGACCTCGGTCTTCGTCGCCGAGCCTGAGCCCGCGCCTGCAGCCGAGCCCGCGCCCGAGCCTGCCGTCGCGACCTGCGTCGCACTACCCGCACTGCCCGCACTGCCGGTCTGCACCGTCGCGCTGCCGGCGGCCGAGCCGCTACCCGCGTTGAAGCCGCACTCGAGCGTGGTGGTCTTGCCCGCCTCGAGCTTCACCTTCTGGTCATCGCACGTCAGGCCGTTATTGCCGACGAGCTTGATGTGCTTGAGGCCTGCGCTCACGCCGACCGTCTGATCGTGCGCGACCGTACCGACGCGCGTACCGTCGACGAACATCTCGGCCGTCATGCTCGTCGGCATGCTCAGCTTCACGGTCGCGAACTTCGCACCCGTGGCGGCCTTCGGCGCAGCGTTGCCGCTGTCGTCGAGGATCACCATCTTCACGACGAGGAATCCGACGAGCACGAGCGCGGCGATGCCGACACCAATGCCGATGTCGCGCATCAGCGTCGACTTCTTGCCCTCGATGGGCATGCCAGCTTGGTCGACGGGCACAGCCATCGGACCCGAGCCTGGGAACGGCTGCTGCTCGTACGGCTGCTGGCCGTAGCCCGGCTGACCCGGCTGCTGATAACCGGGATAGCTCTGGTTGTTCTGCTGTTGCGGATAGCCGGCTGGCGAGTAACCGCCCGGGGTGGCCGCGGCCATCTGCTGCGACGGGCGAAAGGTCGCCGGCGTGTAGCCCTGCGGAATGATCGGCGCCTGCATGCCGAGCACGGTGCGCTGCGGCTCGTCGTTCGACGACTGCATCCCGGCCGGCGTGCCGTGCGGCACCTGTGCCATCGCGGCCTGCCCCGGCGGCGTGCCATACGGCTGCTGATAACCACCCATGCCCTGCTGGCCAGTGGCGGCTGCGAGCCCACCGCTGTCGACGGCAGCACCCGGAGCCGTCGCACGGCCCGATGCGGCGAGTGGCATCGGCTGGTTCGGAACCGGCGCGGTCGGCTCGCCTGGACGCTGCGTGCTCGGGCGTCCCAACGCAGCCGGAGGTGCACCCGGCGGGCCCTTGCCCGGCATCTTGCCAAGCGGCGCCGACAGATCGCGCACGCTCGGTGGGCGATCTGCCGCGGGCGGCGGCGGCGCGATGGCAGCCGGATCGTCGCCGAAGATCTCGGTCGGCGCTTCCTCCCCGAAATCGCCCTCGCCGTCCTCGTCATCATCGTCTGCCGCGGCTGGCTTCGCCTGGAATGGCTTGGGCGCTGCCAATGCCGGCGCGGGCTTCTTGGGTACTGCGCCCCGCGGCCCCCCAGCCGCGGGGCTTTGGCTCACGTCGGGCGATGCCCCCACCCCGTGTTCCATCTGGTCAAAGTCAGGTCCGCCGAGCATCGTCGAGTCGCCCTCGGGCACGCCGGCCTCGCCGAGGCTCTCGTTGATGTCGACCTTGGCGTCCGCCGAGGGCAGACCGGCGATCAGGCCGTCGCGGCCGACCTTCTTGTACTGCTCGAGCAGACCGCGCTCGCGCTCGATCTCGGGATTGAACTGTTCCTTGAGCCAGCCCGACAAGGTCTTCGCCGTGAACACGACGTCCTGACCCATGAGGAACTGCTGCAGGTCCGCGAGCATCTCGCTGCACCACTGGTAGCGATCGTCGACGTCCTTCGCGAGCGCCTTGAGAATGATCTTCTCGATCGCCTCGGGGATCGCGGGATTGATCGCGCGCGGCGCCTGGATGTCGACGTTGCGAACCTTCTCCAGCGTCGAGAAATCGGTCTCGCCCTGGAACAGGCGCTCGCCGGTCAGACACTCGTAGAGCATCGTGCCGATCGCGAAGATGTCGCTGCGGCGATCGAGCGGGAGGCCGCGGACCTGCTCGGGGGACATGTACCCGAACTTGCCCTTGAGCACGCCGGCCATCGTGCGCGAGTTACGCGACGTCGCCTTCGCGATGCCGAAGTCGATGACCTTGACCTCGCCCTCATACGAGACGAGCACGTTCTGCGGCGAGCAGTCGCGGTGCACGATCTCGAGCGGGCGACCGAGCGGATCCCGCTTGCGGTGTGCGTAGTCGAGACCCTCGAGAACTTTCGCGATGGCAAAGCACGCCATCGGCACCGGCATCTGCACCTTGTTCTTGCGGAGCCGGTTCTGGATCTGGAGCAGATCCTTGCCCCAGATGTACTCCATCGCGATGAAGTGCGAGCCGTCGATGCGGCCGAGCTCGAAGATCTGACAGATGTTCGCGTGCGCGAGCTGTCCTGCGATCTTCGCCTCATCAATGAACATCTTGATGAAGTCGCGGTCCTCACCCATCGTCGGGAGGATTCGCTTGATCGCAATGATCTTCTCGAAGCCCTCAACGCCATACGACTTGGCCTTGAAGACTTCAGCCATGCCGCCGACGCTAATGCGATCGAGCAGCAGGTACTTCCCGAAGGGAACTGGTTGCCTCACCCGAGATAAATCGTACCGGTCGCTACGCCCGATCTCAACGAGGAAGAGGCCTATACACCACGGGCGATCGACGACAGGTGATCGTCCCGATGTGAGTCCCGTGGTGACGAGGCCATGGGCTACAGCCCCCGACGGCTCAGAAATTCAACTGCACACCGACGACGGCACTCGTGTTCGTTGAAGTTGCGTAGGGCGCGAGTGCGCGCTCTCGGCGGGGGCGACCATAGCCACGGACACCGTCGTACACGCCGTACACGTAGGTCAGGATGAGTCCAACACCTGCCGTGATATTCAACCCACGCAGCGTCGCGGCCGACTCACTGCGGTCCGTTGTCTCGTCGCAGCCCGCGCTCGTGAGGCCGTCGGGCCCGACGAGCGTCTTGCACCAGCTTCGCAGCACGAGATAGGTCGTGACGTTCGTGACGAGGAATGCGCCGAGCAGGCTGCCGATCACGATCCCCTTCGTGCGATCGCCGTTCTGAAACTGTCCCCACGGCGGCAGCAGCGTCACGATCGCGTAGCGCTTGTACGTCTTGGGTCGGCGCGCGCGCAGCTCGGGCGCATGTCGCGCGCGCACGTCGGAGAAGAACGTGATGACTTCCGGCGGATACAGCGCCGGATCGAGCTGACCGTCGAGATCGATCCGCAAATATTCGAGGAAGTGCCGCTCGGCGCGCTCGCGATCAGGTGGCTGCGCGTAGAGCGCGGCGATGCCGGCCAGCCGGTGCGCCTCGGCCAGATCGTTCTGCGCGAGCGATTGCGCGAGCAGCGGCTCGACGAACGCGCTGACGCGGGCCCAGTCGCCACTCGCAGCGGCAGCGTTGGCCTCGCGTAGTGCAGCGGCCGGATCGCTCGGGGCTGCCATCGACGGGCCACCCGGCGGTGCGTCGGGTGCAGGCTGCGCCGAGGCACTCGCGCAGGCGAGGCACAGCGCGAGCACGCTGCGAACGGCGCGGCTCATCGCCACCCCGCCACGAGCCGGCGCAGCTGCGCGTTGACGATCGCGAGCACCTCGCGGCCCGTGCGCGCGGCCATCTCCTGCTCCGTGATGTCCTTGTCACCGACGATCGTGTCGGTGCGCACGACGCGCTCGAACACCATCGTGCCCTTGTGAATGATGCGTACGCGAACACGCGCGCGACCGAGCGGAACGGTGCCGGGCACGACGGTGAACGACAGGACCTCGAGCGCGAGGCCGACGTCGGCGCTCATGTCCTGTGCGGTCTTGATACCTGCCGCACGGCTCATCCGCTCCGCCTCGACGCTGCGCGCAGCGCGCTGATGCGAGATGCCCCAGCTCGGCAGCTCACCGGCGATCCCGGTCGCGAGCAGCTCGAGCGCGGGCTGCACCGGTCGCGGCGAGGACACGGCCGTGACGATCGCAGGCAGCACGGGCGCGCCATTCGTGGGCAGTGTCATGGACTTCACGGGTGGCGTGTCGCCCGGCTTGGTCGGCTCGGCCGGCTTTGCGTTGGCCGCGATCGCCTGCAAGTGCGCCTTCACTGCCGGCACGATGCGCGTCGACAGATCGGCGGCGGCCTTGTCGATCGCGGTCAGCGACGCCGCGGTCGCGGGCAGCGTCTCGAGCACCGTGCCGCTGTGCGGATCGCGAATGCGGATCGACAGCGTGATCGCGTTGCCCTTCTCGCCCTTGATCGTGCCGTCAACGATCAGCTGCGCGCGGTCGGGAACATCCATCTTGGCGCCAACCACGACGACGTCGAAGCCGTGGGTCTTGAGTGCGCGGCCGATCTCGGCGGCGACCGGCTGGCCGTAGATCTCGAGGCGCTTCTCGCCGTCGAGCGGCAGCAGCGCGATCGTGTCTGCGTGCACGCGCGCAGCGCCGGCGATCAGCCAGGCAACGGCGACGAGCACACGGAGCAGCATGCGAGCGATCCTACATCGTCCCCGGGTCAGGGACGGCAAGGCGGTACTCGGAGAGCCCGTTCGTCGTGGTGTGTGCGATCGGTCGAGCTGCATCCACGCTACTCGAGCACTGCGTGCACAGCAGCATGATGGAAGTCCCTGCCAACGGCTGCGCGGAGCTAGAGATCGAGACCTTGCCCTGGATGCCAACCGCGAGCGGCATCAACACATCGTCCGGGATGCCGGCCGCCGTGATATTGCTGTCCTCGCGACGCGCGACGCGGGCCTGCGGATCGATGTAGCGCACCTCGTAGCGGCCGTTCGCGGCGAGCGGCAGCGAGAACGCACCGTTGCTGTCAGTCGTGGTCGAGATCGTCTGTGCGTCCGCGAGCGCGAGCACGCCGACGGGTGTCGCTTCGACGCGCAGGCCATTGAGCACCGTGTTGGACGGCGTCTTGGCGATCCCCGTTGCGACCTCCTGCGCGGGCGCGTCGATGACGAGAGCCGGGCACGCCGACGTGTCGAGCCCGTCGACCGCGAAATCGGTGGGACCGAGCTGCGTCACGGCCGACAGCGTCGCCGCACGCGGGACGAGCACCGACGGAAGCAGGCCACTGCCGTCGGCGCTGGCGGCGATGCGAACGGTGCCGAGCGCGGTTGCCGCCGCGCCGGCTGTGACCAGTCCTGCACTGGCCGTCAGCGTACCGACCACCGTGACGTTGGCGTCGGGTTGGTTGATCGAGTTGCGGCGCACCGGCGTGCCGGCCAGATTGCACGTCGTGAGCGATGCGCTGTAGTCGATCTGCATCGTGCTCGTCAGCGTGAATGCGCCGCTCGCCTGAAGGCGCGGCAGACCGCTCGCCGCTGGAGGCGTCACGTTGACCGTGATCGTCGAGCCTGCGGGAAAGTCTGCGCGGAGCGAGAAGCTACCGTCGCCGGCGGTCGTGCCGATCGTCGACGGGACTCCGTTCGCCATCAGCTGAACCTTCGCACCGCCGAGGCCGGTGGCCGCCGGATTGCGGACAGTCCCTGTCACGAGTTGCCCGGGGCCCACGACGAGTGCAGTCGTGGTCGGCGTCCATGACAGGAGCTTGGGTGCGAGTGCGGTGCTCTGCGGAATCACCAGCACGCTGTGCGTGATACCGACGAGCTTGGTCGAGTACGCGCCCGACGAGCTCGTGAACTTCTCGGTGAACGCCAGGGGGGCGCTGCCCGGCATGAACTTCACGTACGCCGGGACCCCGGGGCCGGCCATGCCGTTGCGGACGGTTCCGGCAGCGGTGATACCAGGATCGAGCTGGATGTTGTTGATGGCGTCGGCGCCGCCCTTCACTTCGACGACCTGTTCCTGTGGAGGCACCCCCGTCGCGGGCGGCGGCACCGCACGCAGGCGATAGATGTTGTTGTTCGCACCGGGGGCGCTGACGGGGATCGCCTCGCTCACGAAGGGGCAGCTCGTGAAGCCGCCGCTGATCGTCACGCTCACGTTGTAGATGCCGGGGTCGGCCGCGATGAAGTTGATCTCGTTTCCTGCTGCGGACTCGACGGTGTGCGCGATCGTCGCGCCGGCATGGACCACGGTCCACTCGTAGATGAACACCCCTGCCGCGCCTGAGTCGATCCTCACGCGTAGCGGCGCAAGCGGGTTCGCCTCGGGTGCGAACGGAAACCACGTCAGTGTGCAGGCCGGAATGCCGCCGTCGCCGCTGCTACCCGCGTCGACGAGACCCGAGCCGTCTTGCGCGTCGCCAGCACAACCCGAGGCGAGCAGCACCAGCATGACCAGACGCTTCATCACCGCACCTCCATGCGCCAGGTAACGCGCTGGATGCACGTGGGATCGGAGATCACCGAGCACGTCAGCAAGTTATCGGCACACGTGAGCGGCCGTGGCTTACGGTCGGCGATCTCGACGCGGAGCTCGACGATGTCGCCGAGCGAGTAGTTCGCTGGATCGATCGCGACGCCGTTACCGGTGACGGCGAGGTCCGTGCGCGTGCCCGCCCCTGGCTGCTTGAGCGACCACGAGAACGTGGTGGTACCGAGGATCGGGTCACCCGGAATCGTCGGGTAGCCATCTAGATCGTCGTCGACGAAGTTGACCTGGAACAGGGTCGCTTCCGTGAGCGGCAACGTACTGCCGCTCGGCGCGTCGATCGGCGACCACTGCGCAAGACACGGCGGATCGTCGGGCCCGACCTCGAACGTGAACATCTGCGTGGCGACAGCGCCGAGGGGATCGGTCGCGGTGACCTGGACTTCCCAGGTCCCTTCGCCGTGGGGCGTGATGCGCTTACCGACCTGCAGGTACTCGAGTGGTTTCGGATCGGGGATGTCGACGTCCACGAAGTCGTACGCGGGATTATCCACCGGCGTGAACACCTTCCAGTCGAGCGTCACCGAGGCGGGGCCGTCGTCGAGATCCGTGATCTTGAGGTAGAGGTCGAACGGCGTGCTGAGCACCGAGTCGTAGCGAGGCGACAGCACCGAGCTGAGCACCGGCGCGTGATTGGAGACCGGGATGATGAGCTCCTGCTGCGGCCGCGCGATCGCGCCGTACTCGTCCTTCGCCTCCGCGACCACCCACAGTGATCGCACCGGGACATCGACATCGACGCGGCGCTCGGGGACCGTGAACGCGAACGTCTCGAGCCGCCCGGTCTCGAACGGCGTGGCGTCACACGTGCTGAAGTCCAGGGCGTCATCGCAGGCGTACGCACGCCAGCCGAAGAACACGAGCTGGCCGTCCGGGTCGTTGTACTCGCCCACCAGGGACACCACGTCCTTGCGATAGACGATCTCGGCCGATGTCTGCCGGATGCCGATCGAGGGGCGCTGGTTGATCGGGTCGATGTAGAAACACCCGGTCACCAGGACGCAGCTGAGGAGGGCGAGGCGACTCACGACGCTCTGGCTTTCTGCAACCAGCCGGCCACCTGCAAGTCCCCGATTCAGCAAGGCTGACATCTTACCCGAGGCAGAGACCGCGACAGGGCTGTCGTGGAATCAGGGGTAGCAGCCAATTTCAGGGGTGCTGCGAACGGTGCAGGATCGCGTGACCCCGACGTATTTCGCCTCCCCGCCGATCTCGATCTGGAGCCGCCCCCCGGTCATCGGGACCACCTGGCCGCGCTTGTAGGCCTTGCCCTGGACCCTGGCGTCGACCTCGAACGTGATCTCGACCCCAAGCATCGAGCCGCTCGCCGTGACGGTCGCTCCCGCGGCGACCGTGACCTGCTTCGACCAGCCCTTGCCGAGGGCGGTCTGCGCGCACGCGACGGTGTGAGTCCCGGCCTCGACCTCGATCGGCTTGGCGCTCACGCGGCCGTGCTCGACCTTGTCGATTGTCACATCGCACCACGCATCGCTCTTCACGATGATGAAGCCGGTGCTGCGCACGGCGGCGTCGGGCTTCACGACGAGCGCGACCGCGGCGTCGGCGATCGGCACGCCGGCATCGATGCTCATCGCAACCGTGAACGAGGCATCGCGCGTGCGTCCCGCATCACGCAGCCGCACGCCGGCATCGGTGATCATCGCGATCGGTCCCGCGTCGGCGACCGCCGCGATCTGCGCGGCGTCGTCGAGCACCGCGTCGAGTGATGCATCCGCGACCGCGACCAGCGCAGCATCGTGCACCGTGGCCGGCGAGCCGCCCATCAGCTTCATCGCACCGAGCGTCGCGCCGCCGGCGACCAGCACGCCGAGGCCGGCGATCGCCAGCACGCGACGGCGCTGCGACGAGCGGCTGCCCTCGGTCAGCGTCGCGACGAGCTGCGCGACCGCGGGGTCATCCGGTGCGAGGGCACTCGCGCGATCGGCGAGCGCCATCGCGCGCGGCAGCTTGTTCGCGGCGATCGCGTCGTGGCCCGCCTTGACCAGCGCGGCGACGACCGCCGGCGTCTTCTGCTTCACGAAGGCGTCGGGGTCGGCGAAGTACGCGGCGAGCTCGTCGCTCGGTTCGCCGAACCCGCCCGCGGCGATCATCGCGCGCAGCTCGCTCGCCACCTCGGCCGCATTCGCCGGGCGGGCGGTCGGCTCGACGGCCATCAGCCGATCGATCAAGCGCGACAGATCGGGCCCGACCTCGGCACGCTTGCGGACCGCCGACGTGAACTGGCCCTGCGCGATCTGCGCGAGGACCTTCGCCGGCGAGCCCGCGTAGGGGAGCTGCCCCGTCGAGAGCTGATACAGCGTCGCGCCGAGCGAGTAGAGATCGCTGCGCGCCGTCGCGGTATCGCCCGACGACTGCTCGGGGCTCATGTACGCGGGCGTGCCGAGCAGCGCGCCGGTCTTGGTGACGAGCGAGTCCTCGGTCTCGAGCCGCGCGACGCCGAAGTCGGCGAGCAGCACGCGCCCCTTCGCATCGATCATCACGTTGGCCGGCTTGATGTCGCGGTGGATGATGCCGGCCTTGTGCGCGACGACGAGCGCGTCGGCGAGCAGCGCGCCGAAGCACGCGGCGATCTCGGCGAGCAGCGGACCGCGCCGCTCGATCTCGCCGAGCAGCGAGTGCCCGCGGATCAGCTCCATCACGATGTACGGCGGATCGATGAGGTCACTGCCGGCCGACGTATCGCCACCGCCGACGTCGTAGACGCGGAGGATGTTCGCGTGCTCGAGGCCCGCGGCGGAGCGTGCCTCGCGATGAAACCGGTGCACGATCTCGTCGCGCCGCGCGAGGTGCGGGAACAGGACCTTGACCGCGACCTCGCGGCGCAGCTCCTTGTCGCGCGCGCGATACACGCTCGCCATGCCGCCCTCGCCGACATCCTCGACGAGCTCGTAGCGGCCGAGCGTGTCGCCGACGTGCACGCTGCGGCGCTTGCCGCCCGACGACGAGGACGCGGACGGCGAGACCGAGGCGCTCGTGTCGTCCGGAGCCTGGGTGTCGGCTAGCGGGTCGGTGTCGTGGCTGCGCTCGGAGTCGTCGACCACACGCCGCTACTCCGAGTACACGACGTGGCCGGTCTTGCCCGCGGCCTTCGCCATCTTCATCGCTTTGCCGAGGCGGCGGCCGAGGTCGTCGGCACCGGTGTTCAGCTTGAGGCCGTCGGTGCTCGCGATCGCCAGCGTGAGCGCGAGGCTCTTGGCATCACCGGGCAGCGTGGCGCGGTGACCGTCGAAGGCGGACTCCGCGTGCTCGACGAACGGACCGAGATGCTCCGGCGACAGCACGCCGATGAAGTCCGAGCCGCCGATGTGCCCGATGAACGCGCCGCCACCACTGGCGCTGCGCGCTGCTTCGAGCAGCCATGCGCCGAGGTTTCGCACCGTGTCTTCCGAGCGCGCGATGCCGATCGAGTCGGCATACGAGTCCCAGTTGAGGATGTCGATGTGGACGACCGATGTGGGCTTCCCACTCTTGAGGGCCCCCTCGATCTCCTCGTCGATCGCGCGCGAGCCCGGCAAGTTCGTCGTCGGGTTGCGATCGCGTTCGCGGCGCGCCGCGCGAATGAGCGCCTTGCAGCGCGCTCCAAACTCGCGGAGGTCAAACGGCTTGGACATGTACGCGTCGGCGCCGGCTTCGAGGCCTGTGACCTCGTTGTCGACTCCGGCGAGTGCGGTGAGCATGAGGATCGGGGTACGCGACCACATCACGTCGGCCTTGAGCCTCCGTGCCACCTCGTGCCCGTCCACCCTCGGCATCATTACATCGAGCACGAGGAGGTCAGGATCGTGGGCCTTCACGAGCTTGAGTCCCTCTTCGCCATCTCTGGCTCGGAGGCACAAATAACCCGCGTCGCCGAGCGCCATGCTGACCATGTGCGCGATGGCGTCGTCGTCTTCCGCGATCACGATCTTTTTGAGCAGCATCGGATCGACCCTTTAGTACCACATGGTAAGCCTGGACCGTGCTCGATCCGCGCGTGGAGACGACGACGCTGGATAACGGCCTCGGCGTTACCACGGTTGCCCTCCCCCACCTCCATACGGCGGTCTGTGCGCTGTTTATCAAGGTTGGGGCCCGTTTCGAGTCCGCGGACGACAATGGGCTGTCCCACTTCGTCGAGCACATGCTGTTTCGGGGCACCGAGCACTACCCGACCTCGCTGGCACTGAACACGGCGGTCGAGAGCCTGGGCTCCACGCTTCATGCCGAGACCGGCCGCGATTACACGCTGTTCCAGCTGTCCCTCGAGCCCGAGAACGTCCCGGCCGCCATCGAGCTGCTGGGCGAATTGCTCGGCCGACCCCGGTTCGACGACATCGAGATGGAGCGGGAGCTGGTCCTCGAGGAGATCAACGAGGACTACGACGAGCACGGCGTCGAGATCAACGCCGACGACATCGCCCGGGGCATCGCGTTCGAGAACCACCCGCTCGGCCAGCGCATCATCGGCCCCCGCAGCAACGTCGAGCGGTTCTCGCTGGCCGACGTCCAGCGCCACTTCAAGACCTATTATGGCGGCCGGAACGCGACCCTGTGCATCGCCGGTCCGGTCGAGCACGCCCGGGTCGTCGAGCATGCCGCACGCGTACTGCACGCGATGCCCGCCGGCCACCGCGCCGAGCTGCTGGCCGCACCGTCGCTCGCCGCCGGTCCGCGCATGCATCACGTGCGCGATGCGGGCTCGCAGACCTCGCTCGCAGTCGTGTTCCGCGCAGTCCCCGAGCTCGACCCCGCGTACATCGCGCTGGTCGCGATGCTCCGCGTGCTCGACGACGGCATGTCGACGCGTCTGCACTACACGCTCGCGGACCAGAAGGGTCTGGCCTACTCGATCCACGCTGCCATCGAGCCGCTCGCCGATACGGCGCTGTTCGAGATCGCTGGTGCCACCGCGAACGCGAAGGTCCCCGACCTCGTGCGCGAGCTGTTCGTGCTGCTCGATGGGCTGCGCCAGGGCAAGGTCGCCGACGATGAGCTCGCGAAGGCGCGCGTTCGCTACCGCTACGAGACGCTCGCATCGATCGACGATGCCGCCGCGATGGCAGGCTGGTTTGGCGGCACTGCGCTCTACTACAAGCCGCCATCGCTGTCGGAGCGTCTCGCGCAGATCCAGAAGGTCACCGTCGACGATGTCGTGCGCGTGGCCGAGCAAGTTCTCTCGCCCAAGCACCTGGTGCTCGCGGCGGTCGGCTCGTTGTCGAAGGCACGTCTCGGTGAGCTTCGCCAGGTCGTGAACGAGTGGCGGTAGATGTCCGCTGCGGACCCTGATCCGTACATCGGCAGAACGCTCGACAAGCGCTATCTCGTCCGCCGTCTCATCGGGCGCGGTGGCATTGGTAGCTGGGCAGCCACATAACACTACCGACACGGGGCGTCGTGCGGTGCCAGTTCTGTGGCCACGGGCGAGCAGATGGCGGGCATCCTGTCGTGTGCGGAGTAACGGGTTGCGTCGCTTATTGTCTCAGTTACACTAAGCGGATGAACTTCGGGGGCTATCGCAACATCGTCGTGCTCACCGGCGCCGGCATCTCGAAGTCAGCCGGCCTGCCGACGTACCGCGGTCCGGGTGGGCTGTGGAACGATCCGGCGAATGTCGCGCTCAACACCGTCGAGGCATTCCGCGAGCGGCGCGACGACGTGTGCGCGATGTTCTGGACGTTCTATCAGGCTACGCGGGACGTTCAGCCGACCGCGGCGCACAAGGCGCTCGCCGCGTTCGAGGCGACGCTGCCGGCAGGCGCGAGCTTCACGCTGATCACGCAGAATGTCGACAGCCTCCACACCCGCGCCGGCAACAAGAACGTGTGCGAGTTTCACGGCAGCCTGGCGCGCTGGCGCTGTGAGAAGTGCGGCACCGGGCAGATGCTGCCAATCGACCCTCAACATTGCGGTCAGCACATGCGCGCCGCGATCGTGCTGTTTGGCGAGGAGATTCCGGCTGAGGCCGAGCACACCGCGAAGCGTGCGCTGCGTGACTGCGATCTGTTCGTCGCGATCGGCACGTCGGGCACCGTGACGCCGGCATCGAGCTTCGTACGCTGGGCGGAGTACGCCGGTGCGCGGCGTGTGCTGCTCAACCTCGAGATCGATGCCGGCTCTCGCGAGCAGTTCTCGGAGTGCCACGCGGGGACATCCGACGAGCTGGTCGCGAAGCTCTTCGTCTAGATGTGCGCTCAACAACGACGACGCACATCGGACCCGCGCTCGACCGGTGAACAACGCCCGGATGTGGCGGCGACCACTCGCACGATGCATAATACTCACGCGTGGTTGCAAGGGTGAATCGTCGGCATCCTGGCCCGTCTAAAGGACCCCCCATGGCCAAATTCGGAATTTTCGCGTTCATTGCAACGATCGTAGCCTCCCTCGGTATCGCAACGCTGACGCCGACCGAGGCGCAGGCGGTCACCGCGTGTATGACGAAGGAGTTCAAGACAGAGCTCGTCAAGGCGGCATGCACCAAGGGCGGTCAGCCCGCGGCAAAGGAGGCGATGAAGAAGTTCATGAAGGACGCGAAGATCAAGACGTGCAACGTGTGCCACGGCAAGCTCGCGCCAAATTACGAGCAGAAGAAGGACGCGTTCGATCAGTTCAAGAAGGCCGGCGGAAAGTAGTCGCGATCGCCACCTCGCCTGCGCCGTGGGGCGCTCGAGCGGATCACTTCGTGCGGTAGTCGTAGAACGCGCCGTTGTAGGGCGACGCGACGTGGCAGCGGTTCCAGCACAGATCACGATGGATCTCGGCGGCCCCCGCGGGGCGCTGCTCGCTGAACAGCCATCCGCCGTCGGCTTCGAGACCTGTCTCGACGATGGTGTCTTGCCGCCGCATGATCGCGATGTAGTTGATGTCGCCGGCCTCGCCATCAACGTTGTTGCGGATCTCCTTCACGATCGTCGAGCCGACTGGGTAGCTCGGCGAGATGGTCTCCGCCATTGCCGCGGTCGGATTGATGTAGATGACGCGAATCGTGTCACCGTGCCCGGGCGCCGGACCGCGGACGGTGAACGTAGATCCTCCCATCGTGGGCCACAGCGTGTAGTCCCCGAGCTCCTCGGGCGTGACGGACTCCGCGCATGCCGCGGTGAATGTGATCGCGACGATCAAGGTTCGCAGCATGCTCATCACGGTCCCTCCACGGTGATCGTCCCGAGTGCGATGGTCGATGTCGCCCCCCCGTCGTCGAGGCGAGCGGTCAACGGATACGTCCCGGCCGCGATGTCGGTCGTATTCCAGCGCACCACGGCCACCCCCGAATACAGCAGGCCGACAAACGTGTCGACACCCGCGATTCGTGCGTGGAGTGAGCCGCCAACGACATCGCGTTCCGGATCGTCGACGTGAACATGCAGTATGGTGGTCGTTCGAGTGGTCTCGGCGAGGACAACGACAACGTGCTCGATCGACTCCACGGCGGCCGTGGGCGGTTGGTTGCCGGGCCGTGGCTCGCCGCGAGGCGCGCCATTGGCGGCCCAGTTCTGGAGCGTCTCGATCTCGTGATCGTCGATCCGGAACCGTGGCGGCATTGGCTGGTCGTCGTCGTCTACTCGCATCGCAGCCGTCGACGCCAACGTTGCGGCGCCCGCGATCACGATCGGAGAGCAGCCGGGATCGGAGCTCGGGGGTGTGCAGGCGGGATTCCCCTCGGGAATCGTCCGCTCGCGCACGGTCACGTCCTCGAACACATCGAGGCGGAACGACTCGGGCGCGCCCCCGATGACCGGGGCGGCGTGGCAGCGCAGGCAGTTGCCCGCGAGGATCGGCATGACGTCCGTCTGGAAGCTCGGCGTTGACGGAGCGTCCGGGGCGCACGCGATCAGCGCGCAGGGCCAGAGTGCGGTGAGGATGCGCTTCATAGGTAGTAGTGGAGCTGGAGGAGGGAGAGTAGGCCCGGATTTTCGAAGTCGCCCTCGCCGGCGATCCGGGTCAAGAGATGCAGCTCGAGGTGCGCCTTCGGAAAGTACTGGATGTTCAGCTCGAACGCATCGCGGGACGATCGGAGACGTACGTCGGGTTGCCAGCGGTGCACCGCGGCGCCGACCATCACACCGGTCGCCACCATCTTGCTTGCACCCGCGTACGCGGCGACCTGATAGCGCAGGGGACCGGCGGCGTCGGCGAACGACTGGCGGACGAGGTTGATCTCGGCGAGCAGCATGACTTCCGCGACTGGCATCCACCGCTTTCCGACGATGCCGGCGGACAGCCGGGTGTCGGTCGACGAGAAGCCCAGCTTGGTCTGCAGCGCAAGCGCCGCGGTATCGTCGAGAACCCGGCGCTCGTAGTACGCCGCGATCCCCTTGGCCTTGATCCCTGCGCCGAGCAGGTCGACTGGGCGCGGTACGAATGCGGAGAGGTGCGCCTCCCACGACGTCTCCATGATCCCGGCCGCGACTCCGTACGGCTCCTCGAGGGTATGGAAACCGAGATAGCGGCGAACGTATGCGGTGTGGTCCTGCGAGCGGATGCCGTGGATCGGGAAGAACCTCCCGAGCCGAACGTACGAGCCGCTCTCGCGCTGATACATCAGGTAATGCTCGCGCGAGGCGAGCCGCTCGACGATCGCCGGTTGTGGGTCGCGCGCGCCTCCGCGCAGGCCCGCGGTCAGGTTGAACGAGATCCGCTCACCGCCGGCGCGGACGTACGCATCGAGCTGCATCGGGAACGCGAGGACCTCGCGCTCCTCCTTGCGATATTTGAAGCCGAGGGCGCCGCGCGTGTCAGCGCCGAGCTGGAGCCAGGAAGGCGGCGTCCACAGCCCGTGCAGGAACCGGCCGTCGCCACCGCGGCTGATCGTGCTGCCGGCCTCCTCGCGGCCGTAGTCATTGAGCAGACCGCCACCCGCGGGCGAGATGTGACATGAGGAGCATCGGTCAGTGCCCGTCGAGAGCTGGAACTGGGGATACGCCTCGGCGCGCCCGGTGATGCCGAGCAGCGCGACAACGCAGACGAGCATCAATCGCATCGCGCACCCTCCTCGATCCAGCGCGCCACGATCTCGATCTCCGCATCGGGCAGAGGCGAGTCGGGCGGCATCAGATCTGTATTCTCGCCGACGAGCTGGTGATAGAGCTTCGAGGTCTCCGGCGAGAACGGCGTGACGTAGTTACGCGGCGGCTCGATCGAGCTCGGAGGCTCGCCGCACAGGCGACCCGTGAGGATCGTGTAGGCGCCCTCCCGCTCGGAGAGGTTGACGCCGGCGATCGCGGTGATCGCGGAGTGGCAGCCCGCGGTCGTGCACGCGGGCTGGATGATCGCGGCGTGGATGTAGCTCCACCGTGACGGGCGTGCGGAGTCCGCGCAGCCAGCACCGATCGCGACGATAGCGATAACGACAATTCGGGAGGTGTGCATCATGAGTCGCGCCCCTAGTCCACGTGCGTATGAAGTGTGCCCGACAATCGCTTTCGAATGTGTCGTGAGACCAGTCACTCCCTCGTAGTATTGTCGACTCATGCTGAGCAGCGCGATCCTGGGCATGGCGTTTCTTGCGATAGGGCTCGCCGCGATGTTTCTCATGCTCCACCTGTGGGGCTATCCATACGATAAGGCCACGCGGACGAGTCAAGCACCACGCTGGGCGATGCTCCTGCACCGGGTGCTCGGCTACGCGTTCGCCGTCCTCTACGCGCTGCTGATGTGGAAGATGGTCCCGCGGCTCTACGAGTATCAAGTCGAGTTTCCCGCCCGCACCACGGCACATATCATCCTCGGCTTCACGATCGGTTTCTTGTTGCTGCTGAAGATCGCGATCCTGCGGTTCTTCCGTCA
>JBBQFU010000163.1:0-20257 GCA_038322185.1 Haliangiales bacterium | reverse complement strand
ACGCACAAGGAGATTTCAGATGCCTGACTACCGCCGCATGTTCGACGACAAGGAACACCTCTACGCCTACGACCTCGAGGGTCGCGAGGTCACCATCCAGATCGAGAAGGTCTCGGCCGGCGAGCTCATGGGCGAGAAGGGCCGCAAGAGCAAGAAGCCGATGATCAAGTTCGTCGGCAAGGACAAGAAGCTCGCCGTGAACAAGACCAACGGCAAGACGATCGCGAAGCTCTACGGCAAGGACACGGACGACTGGGCCGGCAAGTGGATCACGATCTATCCGACGACCACGGAGTTCGGCGGCGAGACGATGGACTGCATTCGCGTCAAGCCAATCGAACCGCGCGCCCGTACGAGCGGCGCGCCCGGCAAGAACGGCAACGGCAAAGCCGCGAAGGGCGCCGAGCTGACGGATGCGATCGCCGAGAAGATGGAGGAGCAAGGCGGTGGTTTCGTCGCGGACCTCTCGAAGCCGAGCGACGACGCGCCGGACGCCACTGCGACCACCACCGAGGGCTCCGATGCTCCGTAACGATGACGCCGACATCGACGCGCTGCTCGGCGCTGTGGTCGGGCAGAACGGCCAGGTCGCCGAGTTCCCGGTCGCACCCATCGTTCCGATCAAGACCGCCTCGAAGCGGTCGAAGGCAACCGCCTCGAAGGCTGAAGCGGTCGAGGCGCTGATCGGCGAGCTCGCCGCTCAGCTCGAGACGAACGAGGCCGAGCGCGCTGTGGTCGACCCGGCCACCATCCCGCTGCGGTTCAGCCGTCTCAAGCACATGTCGGCGTCCGCGCTGCACTACTGGCAGTCGGTCCAGGACAACAAGGACGACACGATCGCGATGCGGTTCGGCCGCGGCGTGCACGCGCTCGTGCTCAACGAGCCGGTGATCCGTTGGCCCGGCAAGACTCGCAGCGGCAAGGTGTGGGAGGCGTTCAAGGCGCAGCACGCCGACAAGGAGATCCTCAACACAAAGGAGTGGGACCGCGCGAACGGCATCTACGAGGCCATCCAGCGACACCCAATCGCGAAGGACGTGCTGTTCGCCGGGACCATCCTCGAGGAAACGATCGAGTGGCAGCTCAACGGCCGCGCCTGTACGTCTCGCCCGGACGCTCGCGCAGGCACTGACCGGCTCGTCGACCTCAAGACGACGAAGTGCGCCGAGCCTCGCAAGTTCGAGCGCGACGCGATGTTTCGCGGATACCACGCTCAATTTAGTTTTTATGGCCGCGCGATGAAGGAGCGCTTCGGCGCGTACCCGAAGGAGTCGCTGTGCGTCGCGGTCGAGACGGTCAAGCCGTTCCCGATCACGGTGCTCAAGCTGACGCCCGCCGCGATCGAGGAAGGCGAGAAGTGCTGGCGGTCGTGGTTCGAGAGCGTGTTGGTGTGCGAGGCCGCCGGTCGCTACCCAGCGTACACGGACGTCATCGAGCCGCTCGACGCGCGCGACACCGGCGACGTCGGTCTGATCATCGAAGGCGAAGAGTTCAGCTTCGAGGAGTGATTCCTGGGCGCTCTCGTCGGTCCCGCCAGCGTCGAGAGCGTTGTTAAGGCCGCGCACGGGCGGTTGGAAATCCGTGACGTGTCGGGCGCCGGTCACTTCAACGTGGCGCACTTTTCACTCAGCGGAGAGCAACCATGAAGATCGTCACCCTCAGTGTCAGCAATTTTAAGCGCATCAAGGACCTCACGATCACGCCCGACGCGGATCGCGCGCTCATCCTCATCGGTGGCCGCAATGGCCAAGGCAAGTCGTCGCTGATCGACGCGCTCACGGCGGCGTTCGGGGGAAAGAAGTCGCAGCCCCAGGACCCGGTCCGCCACGGCGCAGACGAGGCCGAGATCGTGATCAAGCTCGACAACGGCCTGACGATCCGCCGAACGATCACGCCGGACGGTGACAGCAAGCTCGAGGTCCGCGACGAGCTCGGAGCGCGCAAGGCCCCGCAGCAGATGCTGGACGGTCTCGTCAATGGCCGATTCCTCGACCCGCTCGCGTTCCTGGCGCTCCCCGCAAAGGAACAGCGCGCCGCCCTAATGAAGCTGATCCCCAACGCCGATCGCATCGCCGAGCTGGACGGCAAGCGCGAGCGGTGTTTCTCGAAGCGCACCGAGGTCGGACGCGATCTGACGCGTGCGCAGGGCGAGCTCGAGCGTCTGCCCGAGGTCCAGGTCGGTACTCCGATCGATGTCGCGGCGCTGACGACTGAGGCAAAGCGGCTCGACCTGCAATGGCGCCAGGTCGACACACTCACACAAGCGTGTGACGCGTGCGAGCGTGACACCACCAACGCGAAGGCGCGCCTCGCAGAGATCAACGCCGAGCGCGCCAAGGTCGACGCCGAGATCGAGCGCCTGAAGGCCCGCTCGGTTCAGCTCGGAATCGAATCGGCTGACTGGGCGAAGGACGTCGAGACCTGCAGCGCGACCGAGGCCAACGCCACCGTGGCGCTCGATGCCGCGCAGGATGAGCGGGACAATCTCCGGCCCCTGCGTGAGCAGATCGACGCGGACCTCGCGCGCGCCGGCGAGCACAACCGAAAGGTGTACGCCGACGAGGCGAACAACAAGCGCCGAACCGAGACTGCCGAGACCGTCACCGCGCTGACCAAGGAGGTCGATGAGCTGACGAAAGTGCTCTCGACGATCGACGCGCGCAAGCTCGCCATCCTCACTGAGGCCAAGCTCCCCGTCGCCGGCCTGAGCATCAACGACCACGGCATCACGCTCAACGACGTGCCCTTCGTGCAGGCCAGCGGCGCCGAGCGACTGCGCGTGGCGCTAGGTCTCGCGATGGCGGCCGCGCCGCAGCTCGAGGACGTCTGGATCCGCGACGGCGCCCTACTCGACGAGGAGTCGCTGGAGCTGGTCGCGACGCAGGCGATCGCTGCGGGCAAGCGGCCATGGATCGAGCTCGTCGGCACGAAGGAGCCCGGAGTGATTGTCATCCAAGACGGGCAGGTCGCGTCGTGACAAAATCCAAGCTCTTCGGCCAGTCCGTAACAGGACATGCGGCATCGCTCGCGACCACGGGCGGACTCGTCGCGGAACGCAATCGCATCGCCGCGGACGTCGCTGTCGGAATCGATCAGCTCACCGATCGCCTGTTTGCGTATCTGCCCCAAGTGGCAGGCCGCTCGCAAGCGGAACGGAGGTTCCCTATGACTCGCATCGTCATCCTCGGGATCTGGAAGCGGGCAATTCACCTGATCAAGAAGGGCGCGACCTACCGAAATGTAGTCGCCGCAAAGGAGAGCGCGTCGTGATCATCATTGACACCGAGACCACCGGTCTCAATACGTCGAGCGATCAGATCGTTGAGATCTGCATCAGCGTGAACGACGCACCGAAGGTCTGGCGCGTTCGCCCCACGGTCGCGATTCCAGCAACCGCCACTGCGGTGCACGGCATCACCGATGCTGACGTCGCCGCGTGTCCTCCGTTCGCTGCCGTTGCGGCGGAGATCGTCGCGGTCATGTCCGCGGCTGAGGTCATCGTAGGTTTCAATCTGCGGTTCGACCTGGACATCATCCAGGCCGAGCTCGAGCGCGCCGGCGCGCCCCGCCTCGATCTCGCCGCCAAGCAGGTCGTCGACGTGCTCCGTCTGTGGCACCACGTCGAGCCGCGCACCCTGGTCGCCGCGCACGAGCGGTTCGTGGGCGCCCAACTCGACAACGCCCACGCAGCGAGCGTCGACGTCGCCGCGACCGGCCGCGTGCTGTCCGCGATGCTCGACCGGTTCGGGATGACCGACCGCGCGTGGCCCGAGCTCGCCGCGATCGCGAACCCGTTCTCCGGGCGCGCGAACTGGATCGGACCGTCGCACCACATCCAGTGGGAGAACGGCGTGGCGATTCTCGCGTTCGGCAAGCACCGTGGTGCCCGCCTCGATCAAGTTGATCCGGGATTCCTGCGCTGGGTGCTCGGCAAGGACTTCCCGCATCACGTCAAGGAGGTCTGCATCGCCGCGCTCGGCGCGAAGGGCGAGCAGCTCTGGGCGCGGATCCTCGCGCAGTTTCCGCGCACGACGTCGCAGCAGGAGGTCGCGTAGCCATGCTGTCCGCTGACGCCAACGCCATCATCATCGCGCTCCGCGACGGCCTCTCACGGCTCGACGAGCACAAGAGCCAGCCGGAGCGCGACCTCGTCTACCAGGCGATCGCCGCGCACATGCGCAACGCGTCGCCGATGGCGTTCACGGGTGCGCCGCCGGCCGATCTCGTCCCGACGCAAGACGCGCTGATCGATCTCGGTGCCGGCCAGCTCGTCCGGCTGCGCGTGCTCGACGGCCGGCTCAACATGTACGTCGCGGAGGGTTCCGGCCTTCATGACGTGAACGTGGTGCTCGACGACTCGAAGCGCGAGCAGCTCCGGGCTGCACTGGGAGTGGTGCGCTGATGGTGACCACCCTCAACCTCGGCCGACTCCGCTTCGAAGCCCACCGCTCCTCAGGCTCGCTCACTGTCGTCATGCACTCCGCTTGTGGCCCGCAGCAGATCGAGATCACGCCCGGCGAGTGGCGCGATCTGGAGCTGACGGCCGCGCTGGAGACGCAGACCGCGGAGATCCGACGGCTCGATCGCGATCTCGCCGCGCTCCGCGCCAAGCAAGCGGCGTTTGGGGAGGCCGCGAACCATGGGTGAGAAGAGCGCTATCTCGTGGACCGATCACACCTTCAACCCGTGGTGGGGCTGCGTGAAGATTTCACCCGCGTGCACCAACTGCTATGCCGCGACGTTCGATTACCGGCTCGGCGGCGAGCACTGGGGACCGAAGTCCGAGCGCAAGTTCTTCGGCGACAAGCACTGGGACGGCCCGCGCAAGTGGAACGCAAGCGCACAGAAACGCGGCGTGCGCGAGCGCGTGTTCTGCGCATCGATGGCTGACGTGTTCGAGGATCGCGAGGATCTCGTCGAGCCGCGGAAGCACCTGTTCTCGCTGATCGCACAGACGCCGAACCTTGACTGGCTGCTGCTGACGAAGCGCCCCGAGAACCTCGCAAAGATGCTGCCATGGTGCGGCGGACATCCGTACGTGCACCCGGATGCACAGCGGATCGTCAGCGAGCTTGGACCGTGGAAAAACGTCTGGCTCGGCACGTCTGTCGAGAACCAGGACTATGCGGACGAGCGAATTCCTCGCTTGCTGGCGGTTCCCGCGGTAGTTCACTTCCTTTCGTGCGAGCCGTTGCTCGGTGAAGTCGATCTCGACATGCCGCGCTGCGACGACCCGCGCCATGGTCCTGAGTGCTGGACGTTCACCGAAGATGCGATGGCGTGGTGCGTTGAGTGTGAATCGGAGCGGTCGTACGGGCACTGGCTGCACCTCGACGGCGGCGTCGACTGGGTAATTTCGGGCTGCGAGTCAGGACATGGGGCGCGTTCGTGCGACGTCGAATGGCTTCGGACGTTGCGCGATCAGTGCGCGGCCGCGGGTGTACCTTTTTTTCTGAAGCAAGCTGGAGATCATCGAGTCCCGCTTTCGCAGCGGAATGGGATCATGACCGCCGGCGACGGATCGAAGTGCAAGGCCGGCGGCGTCATCGAACTGCCCTACCTCGACGGCGAGCAGTGGGCGCAATTCCCGGAGGTCGCGCCATGACTGACACTGTAAAGCTTCGCCAGCTCGCCAGCGCCGCAACGCCGGGGCCGTGGGAGTCTGAGGCTGCGGCGACGCGAGTAGGCGCGCTTCACAGAGTGACCTATGCCGCCGCCGCCGACGGAATGAATGCAGGCGCGCGGTTCGTTGTCGCGAACGCTGAGGGCACCGAAGGCAACGATCGCAACAACGCCGCCTTCATCGCCGCGGCGAACCCGGCGACGTTTTTGGCGATGCTCGATGAGATCGATCGGCTGCGTGCCAAGGTCTCCGACATGCGCTCCGAGCGGCTGCGCGTCGAGGATCAACTCGCCAAGGTCACCCGCGATCGAGACTCGTACGCCAACTCAGGTTTCGAGCGACAGCTCACCGAGGCGCGCGATCAACTCGCCGCGATGACCGGCGCGCGGGATGAGGCGTGCGACGGATGGGAGCGCTGGATCGACGAGAGTGATTATCCTCATGGCGAGTACGCAACAGAGCACCGTACTCGCATCGACGAGCTGCGCAAGGTCGGTGCGAAGTGACGCGTTGCAACTGGAATCAGTGCCGCGCTCCCCGTGTCGGTTACTCCGTCTATTGCGCGATCCACCGCGAGGAGGCTCGTCGCAACGTCATCCGCTCGCTCGGGTTCGCCGCGCCATCATCGAATATGTGGCGTGACGGTGATGAACAGTGGTTGCTCGTCGACACGAAAGCAGGCCAGCCGTGATCGACATGAAAGCAGCCCGCGCGTTGTGCGAGCAGGCGACTGGCGGGCCGTGGGAGTGGTGGCCTGCGTTGTGCGCTCGGACGATGGTCACGGTCACCATGTCGCGTCGATCGATCACGACATCGGCGCCGATCACGATTGCCCGCCATTCGAGAACAACGAGGCTAACGCCCGCTTCATCGCCGCATCCCGCACGCTCGTCCCCGCGTTGCTCGACCGCATCGAGCAGCTGGAGCGGATTGCGAGGGAAACGCTGGATATCGCCGACATCGAGGCAGCTAGATCGTACGGCGTCCGCGAGCGACTGGACAAGCTCGCCGCTGTCCGCGCCGAACTGGAGCAAGGCAAGTGAACAAATATATCGTGAGCATCCCGCTCGTGGGCGCCATGCACATCGAGGTGGAGGCGCAGTCCGAGAAAAAGGCGAAGGAGCGTGCGTGGGACGTCTACAACGAGTCCGGCGAGGGCGCCGGCGATATCGATCTCGCGCAACCGACGATGACCTGCCCGCAGTGTGGCACCGAGATGGACGACTTCGACGGCGTCGGCGTGCTCGCCCATGTCGCCCCGATGCCGGATGCCTGCGGGTACTGCCGGCATCCGAGCCGCGACCTCATCGATGGCAAGTGGACGTGTGGCATCTGCGGCGACCAAAGGAAGGACGCGTAGATGAAAGCCTTGAGCATCATGCAACCCTGGGCCTCCCTGATCGTCGGCGGCCCGCTATCGCCCGGCGTGAAGCCGATCGAGAACAGGACGTGGCGTCCGCCCGCCAGGATGATCGGCGAGCGTTTCGCGATCCACGCGTCGAAGAAGCTCGACCTTGAGTCGTTCGCCGAGCTGGTCCATGACGAGCTGATTGAAGGCTTCCAGCGCTCATGGTGGCCGTACGCGAAGCCGAAGGAGTTCCCGACGAGCGCGGTGATTGGCGTCGCGACGCTCGTTCGCGTGTTCGTCGGCGAGCCGGGTTGGATGGAGCCCCGCGACTACCCGGCCGACATGCCCGACGACTGCAAGCGGTGGTACGGCGGCCCGGTCGGCTTCGAGCTGCGCCACGTCGTCCGCATCGAGCCCGTGCCGTGCAGAGGCGCGCTCGGGTTCTGGACGCTGCCCGACGATGTCGAGCTCGCAGTGCGCCGTCAGGTCTCGCCCATCGCCGACCTCATCGCTCGCTCGTCCATCGGCGCCGGGCTTCGCGACATCGAGGAGCGAGGGATCGATGCGCACCTCGCCGACATCGAGAAGGAGATGGGCTAGATGCGTCCACCGATCGTCCGAACCTGGGTCGGCCTCGACGATGTCATCTTCGACAACTTCGCGGGAGGAGGGGGCGTCTCCGAAGCGTTTCTCCGTGCAATCGGCCGCTCACCCGACCACGCGGTCAATCACGACGCCGAGGCGCTCGCGATGCACGAGGCCAACCATCCGACGACGAAGCACCACTGCGAGAGCGTCTGGAAGGTCGACCCGGTGAAGCTGTGCGCAGGCAAGCGCTGCGCGGCGGCCTGGTTCTCACCTGACTGCAAGGACCACTCGACCGCGAAGGGCGGCAAGCCCGTCGACAAGAAGATCCGCGCGCTCGCGTGGCTGATGATCCGGTACGCCGTCGCCGTCGCGCCACCGGTGATGTTCCTCGAGAACGTCCCCGAGTTCGAACAATGGGGACCGTGCATCGAGATCGACGGCGAGATGCGCCGCGATCCCAAGCGCAAGGGGCAGACGTTCCGCCGCTTCGTGCGCCGCCTCGAGAAGCTCGGCTACGTCGTTGAGTGGCGCGTCCTCACGTGCAGCGACTACGGCTCGCCGACATCACGTCGACGGTTGTTCCTCGTCGCGAGGCGAGACGGCCTGCGGGTCGTGTGGCCCTCGCCGACGCACGGACCGGCGCTCACTGGCCTGCGCCCACACCGGACAGCCGCGGAGTGCATGGATTGGAGCCTGCCGTGCCCGTCGATCTTCATGAGCGAGCGCGAGGCAGCTCGGTACACGAAGGAGACCGGCATCAGGATCAAGCGTCCGCTCGTCCCGAACACACTCGAGCGGATCGCCGCCGGCACGAAGGAGTACGTGCTCGAAGCCGCGCGACCGTTCATCGTTCCGATCGCGCACGGCGCCAAGAACGGCAAGCCGGATCGCCGCCGTCATGGCATCGACGAACCGCTGCCAACGATCACCGCCGACCGGCGCGGTGACTTCGCCCTGATCGTCCCGATGCTCGTCCAGACCGGATGGGGCGAGCGCGAAGGGCAGCGGCCACGGTACCTCGACATCAACAAGCCCCTCGGCGTCATCGTCGCCGGCGGCGTGAAGCACGCACTCGTCTCGGCGTTCCTCTCGAACGGCAACAGCCTCCGAGAGACCGGCGGATCGAACGTCGGACACGCCGCCGATCGCCCGATGTCGACCATCACGGGCCAGCGGCAGAAGAGTCTCGTCGCGCTCGGACTCGCGCGTGAGTACGACGCCAAGCGGGCCGCTCGTGTGGCGGCGTTCCTGATTCGTTACAACGGCACCAGCATCGGCCAGCGCCTCGACGAACCGCTCACCACCGTGGACACCCGCGACCGGTTCGCGCTCGTGACGGTCAAGATCGACGGGTTCACGTTCGTGATCGACGACATCGGGTACCGAATCCTGGAGCCACGCGAGCTCGCGCGCGCGACCGGCTTCGACGACTCGTACATCCTTGATCCGATTGGCCCCGGTGGCGACCCGCTCACGCGCACGGCGCAGGTCCGCATGATCGGGAACGCGGTCCCGCCCGACCCGGCGGCGGCGCTGATCGCGGCGAACCTGTCGGAGGCAGCATGACCGCCCCGTTCTGCCAGCGATGGCGCGAAGGCCGCCACACGTATCGCCCGGCCCGCGAGGTAGTCGACACGAAGCGCCTCGAAGTCGTGGAGCTCGACGAGCTGACCGCGAAGGCGTTCGTCTGCCGGCACCACTACTCGCGCCGCTTCCCCGCCGCCCGGTTCCGGTTCGGCCTGCTCGATCTCGGCGAGTTCGTCGGCGTCGCGGTGTTCTCGCGCCCGTTCACTGGGGCGGTTATCACGAACGCGTTCCCGTGGCTCGTCGACGTCGACCAGGGCGCCGAGCTCGGCCGCTTCGTGCTGCTCGACCATGTCGGCGCGAACGCAGAGACGTGGTTCCTGGCGCGGTGCTTTGCTGCACTTCGCGGCAGACTGCGCGCGGTCGTCTCGTTCTCGGATCCGAACCCCCGCGTCGGCATCGACGGGACGGAGCTGTTCCCGGGGCACATCGGGACCATCTATCAGGCGTCGAACGCGAACTACGCCGGGCTGACCAAGCCGGCGACGCTTCGCCTGCTGCCGGACGGGACAGTGTTCTCGAACATGGCGAGCGGCAAGGTGCGGCGCGGGCTGGTCGGCTGGCGCTCCGCCGTGGCCGAGCTCGAGCGGTTCGGGGCCGAGGCGCTGGCCCCTGACGCGAGCGACATCGAGCGCGTGCGCTGGCTCGATCGTTGGCGCGGCGAAGTCACACGCCCGATGCGGCACCGCGGGCTGCACCGCTACACGTTCACGCTCGACCGCGGAGCGCCGGCTGCGTACGGCCCGGCGCGGGCATATCCGAAGATGGAACGGGCAGCATGAGCGACCTCGAGGAACTAATCCGTCGGCTCGTGCGCGACGAGCTCGCCAAGCAGAAGCCGGTTAACGACCCGCCGCCGGCGTACGTCACCGTCGCCCAGTACGCGGCCGCGCGGAGCATCTCGGAGAGCACGGTCAGGCAGGCGATTGCCGACAGGCGGCTGGACTCCGTGCTCATCGGGCGCGCGCGGAGGATCCCGGTCGACGCCAAGATCGGCAAGCGCGCTGCGAGTGCCGATCACCCCGACGGATTCACCGAACGCGCGCGGCTCGTGCTGCTCGGCGGCGGAAAATCGAGATAGGTTCGAACCATGGCGTCGCTCAAGTCGCGCAACGGACGCTTGTACGCCAAGGTCAAGGACATCCACGGCGTGTGGCGACGCCTGCGCACCGACTTCGTCGATGGCCAGGAGCAGCAGGCGCAAGCGTGGGCGGATGCTCGCGAGCTCGAGGTTAAGCAGGAGCTGCTCCGCATCGCCGGCGGCGTCCCGAGCAAGCACACGACGGTCAACGAGTGGGCGAAGACGTGGGGCGGCCTGCGCCGCGACAACGACCTCGACTCGAACAACGACTACCGCCGCCTCGAGCTCCACGTGCTGCCCATCATCGGCGACATGCCCATCCGCGACGTGCGGACCAAGCACATCATCGCGGTCATCTCGGCGATCCGCACGAAGCCCATCAAGACCCGCAACGGGCTCGAGGCGCCGGCGCCACGCACCGTTCACAACATCTACTCGGCGCTGTGCGCACTGTTCCGTGACGCGGTGTTCGAGGAGCTTGTCGACCAGGACCCGTGCATCCTCACCGAGACGCAGCTCGGCGTGAAGACCGACAAAGATCGCGAGTGGCGCGAGACAGCGCTGTTCGCGCGCGAGGAAGTGCAGACGCTGATCTCCAGCACGAAGATCCCATGGGACCGACGAGTCGCCTACGCGATCGAGCTGCTCGGCGCCCTCCGTCCCGGCGAGACCGCAGCGCTCCGCTGGCGCCACTACGACCAGGCGAAGACGCCCCTCGGCGGGCTCTTGGTCGCGACCGCCCTCGACTCCAAGCGCGGCCGCGCCAAGGGCACGAAGACCGAGACCGTCAAGCACGTGCCGGTGCACCCGACCCTCGCGGCGATCCTCGGCGAGTGGAAGCTCGCGGGCTGGGCCGAGATGATGGGGCGACCTCCGCTGCCGGACGACCTCATCGTGCCGCTGCCGCCAGCGGACGCGCACGCGCGCACGCGACGCCGCGAGACCGAGCCGTTCCGCACCGAGTACTACGCCGGCCGGCGCTGGCGCGACGAGGACCTGCCGGCGCTCGGCTGGCGAACGCGGCGCCACTACGACATGCGGGCAACGTTCGTCACGCTCATCCTGGACGACGGCGCCGACGAGCACATCATCGAGAGCCGCATCACGCACACGAAGCGTCCGAGCGGCGCCTTCAAGCTCTACAACCGCGGGAAGCAGTGGGCGCTGACGTGCGCCGAGCTCGTGAAGCTCAAGATCGTACGCGTCGCCGACGACTCGACATCGGAGGCCATCGCTGCGGTCGCTGGGGATGGTTTTGGTCCATCCATGGTCCAAGCCCAGCAACTCGCAGCGATGACTTCTGATTTATTGCTCCGAAGGAGGGCTTCGAACCCGACGCTCCAGGTGCTCGATGGCGGACGGTGCGAGCAAGACCAGCAGGTTACGCCGCCGCCGGATGCACCGATCATCACCGATCCCGATTCCTTGGACCATGACCGTGGTCCAAGCCCGAAGTCCGCGTGCGACCTAGGGTTTGCCCTGCTGCGCGCCAGCGTTGTCGGATCGGCCTCGTATCCTCTTCGAACACCGGCCCAGTGGGCTGGAACCCAAGGAGACGACCGATGACACCCGAAGCGAAGATCCGGGCCTACGGGGCGAAGCCGCGAACGGCATGTTCCGCGATCAGAGCGGTGCCCTGATGCCACCGGCTAACTGCTGCAAGGCGTGCGGCGACGGCACCGCGCCTGGGTGCGAGCACTGCGAGGCTTGCGAGAAGCAGCAGCACCAGCCCGCGCCGGTGTTCCCGATGACCGACAACTGGCGGGCGTCGATGGGGCGTCGCCGCAGCAGCCGACGGCGATAAAGCGTCAGCGCGTGGTCATCCGCGATCCGCAACGAATTGCGGCGGCCTTCATCCACCATGTTCAAGGCCGGTCGGCCTAAGATCCCAAGATGCTTGTCAGATTCCTCGGTGTAGCGCTCGTGTTGGCAGAGGGCCTGACGGTCGCTGATCTGTTTGCCGAGCTCAAGAAAACCGACGGCAAAGAGTTTCCGCATCGAGGGGCGTCGCGGCTCATGCAGACGGACAAGGTTGGGGCCTATCACGTCGCGGTGATCGTGTCCGTGAAGGACCACCAAACGATGATGCGCCTCCGGAGGGACGGCCTGAACTGGACCGTCAAGCCGGACGCGAAACAACCCGGCGCCGATCTCGTCGACTTCAACTTCATGGCACTGCATGAGGCGACCGGCCGGGGCCTCTACCAGCACTATCGCGGGTCGCTCTCGACGCCGTTCCTGTCGAACATCCTCGCACGCGCACAGGTACGTCTGGTGAACGAGCGCCGCGACGAGTGGGTTGCGGCCAACTCGGCGACCGGCGCCATTAGTACGGTGCAGAAGAAGTCTCGCAAGGTTCACCCGGGCGACGAAAACGTTCCCCGACGACTTCTATCGGAACCTCTCGAAGCTCCGTGGCATCAGCTACGACGACCAGAAACGGCCGCAGTACTTCGGCATGCTGACCAACGACATCGTGTACTCGCGCCTCGCGCCTGGGGTTCGCAAGGAGCTGTGCGCGCGCAACCCGCGCCTTGAGACAGGCCGGCGCCGCCACAGGCACCATCAGTTGCTTTCGCGCGACATCGGCCACCCCGAGCTCAAGTCGCACCTTCACCTGGCGACGGCGTTGATGAAGCTCGCACCCAACTACAGCGATGCCCGACCGGGCGCGCGTTGCTCGATGCGGCGCACGATGCGTGCGTCCTGATCCTCGGGCTAACGGACGCTGTGCCGACGGTGAAAGCATGACCCGATTCGCATCGGACGCGATGGCCAAGCTCGCGCGCCGCATCTTCAGAGATCCGACTGTCGCGACCACTGCGGACGTCGAGAAACTGGCGCGGGCGGTGTTGCTGTTGACGGACGGGACGTTGCCGAAGTGAGCGTGTGCACGCACGGTCATCGGTCCACGCCTGCCGCGTGCTCGCAGTGCCTCGGCGCAGTACCTCGCCTCGTCACCGTCCAAGGCTCTGAGATTCTCGTCGACGGCGTGCCCACGCGGCCGGTCGATTGCGAGGACGAACGACAACGCTACTACGCCCGAAGGGGCGGGAAACGATAGACCATGCTCATCACCATCATTCCGCTCCTGGCCGCGATCATCGGCCTCCTCATCTACGCGCTCTCCACCGACAAAGCGGCAGAGGCTGGTCGCATCACGTTCGCGTGCGGGCTGCTCGTCGTGCTCGCGTCGCTGGCGCACCACGTCGTCAGGCTGTAGTTGTGATCTGGGACGTCATCGCGCGCGCCTTCGCATCGCTCAAAGCACAACCGCTACCTCAGCTCGCCCCGCTCCGCGTCAACGAGCTCGGCTGGCTGGAGGGCGACTCGGTCACGCTCGTCAAGTCCCACTCGAGCTGGTACTACCCGCGGCTCTCGACACCGCACGGCTCACCGCTCGCGATCGTGGTCCACTGCTCGGACACGCCGGGCGGCACTGCCATGACGATGGCGCGCAAGCGGACTGCGCCCAGGACGCCACAGGACCGCGCGGCCTCGTGGCATATCTCCGTGGAGGCCGACGGATCGATCGTGCAGCAGGCGTCACTAGAGGTGGGCTGCTGGCACGCCCTGGGGGCTATCCCTGGAGTCGGTCCCGTCAACCGGACGTCGGTCGGGATCGAGCTGATCGGACGCACACCGGGACCGTGGCCGCTGGCGCAGCAGGACGGCGCGCGCCGGGTGTGGCGGGCTGTCGTGCAGAGCTACGGGATCCCCAGGGCGCGCGCCATGCTGCCGCACTCGGAGATCGACCGCGGACGGCGATCGGACCCGGGCGCCCTGTGGATGCGCGAGCACGCTACGGCGGTGCTGGATTACGCGTACGCGCGCACGCAACCCGCCGGCTAGCGGTTGCACCGCTCGCGGATCCACTCGGACAGCGACGCGTCCGCCTCTGTAGCTCGGGACTCCCATGCACGTCGCTCGTTGGCGGAGACCTTGAGCGAGAGCACCGACGTGCGCCCTGCGTCACCGAGTGGAGGGCGGCCGATGCGCGGCTTCCTGGCGCGTGGCATTAGCACGTTGGTCGGATCTGCGACCGCAATCGAGTTACGACAAGTTCATCGAGCAGCTGAACCACGTGTCGCCGCGCTATGGCGACAACCTGCATCTGCTCTCTTACGACGAGATGCAGCCGCCAGCACTCGATCCCGAGACGTAGCCGTTCGCGTCGAGGTTCCGTAGCTACTGCCGGCTCGATATGTCGGTCAGGGCCGGGCGGTAGACGTACAGCACGACGCGACCGGGGCCGCCGATCTTGTACTCACGGATCACGATGCCCTCGCGGTGCTTGCCGTCGGGGCCGTTGCCGCCGCCGTTGCCAGACACGGTCATGATGCCACCAGCCGCGGTGACGCCGCCGAGCGCGATCGTGATGTGCTCGCCCTCGGCCGGCGTCCCGTCGCCGACCACCACGATGTCGCCCTCGCGCACCACAAACGGCAGATCAGCCGGAAGCGACGCGCGACCGAGCTTTGCCACCAGGCGCCGCGGATCTCCTGCCTTCGGTGGCGGGTTCTTGTAGTGGCGCCAGGAGCGGTATCCGCCCCAACTCACAAGCCGCAACGTCCCCGCGAGGAATGCCGCGAGCCACCTCGGATCCATCCCGGCCTCACGCCAGCACTTCGCCGCGAAGAATCCGCACCACTCGCGACCGACGCGATTGCCGGGGTATGGCGTGTCCGCGCCCCAGCCGGCGGCCCGGAAGATGTCGTCGATGATCTCGCGCCAGCGCAGGGCCTCGGCGTCCTTCGCGGCGAGCGCGGGAGCCGACGGATCGCGCACGTCGAGGTGAAACAGCCGCAGCCCCTCGATGGCTGCAGCCTTGCCAGCGTCGATGAGGTCCTGCTCGGTCTTCACGACGTCGGCGTTCCAAATTTCTTCGCGAGCGCTTCGAGCGCGGCTGCGTCGTTCTTGTGCAGGCGGTCGCGCAGCAGCTCGATGCGCGCGAGCACCGCATCCGGCGACAGCTTGCCAGCGAAGCCCTCGCGCACCGCGGCGATCACGGCGCGGATCGCGAGAAGCGCGGATGCCGCCTTGCTCGTGTCGACGTTCGTGAAGTCCTCGATCACATCGAGCGCCTCGGCGAGGGAGTCGCCCATCTTCAGAATTGAGCGCAGGGTCATGGCAGCTTGCCTCCGGTGAGAGTCTGCAGCGCGAGCACGAGCTGCTCGTAGGCTCGCTTTGCGCCTGAGAATGTCGGGCTGTCCTCGGCGAGGGCGGCCGCCGCTATCGTTCGATACGCGGCTTCGAACGCGTTGGTCGCGTCGGTCCGCTTCTTCCAGTACTCCTCGAGCTTCGCGACGCCCTCCTCGTACGATGTCGACGCATCGACGATCGCCGTTTGGTGCGCCTTGTCCCATTCCTCGAAGCCAGCCTGCAGCGAGGTCACCGCGACGAAGGAGGTGCGAAGCGCGCTCTCGCGAGCGGACGCGCCGCACGCGACGAGGAACACGAGCAACAGCGCGATCGCGGGCCGCCTCACGACGAGCCCTCCGGCGCCTTGGTGACAGTGAGATTCACGTCTCCCCCGACGCCTTCGACGGTCGGCCCCTTGAGCTTCGCGGCCTCCTTGCCGTGGTCCTGCAGGCCCTGGGCGCCGAGGAGCACGCCGAAGAATCCGACCACCGTCCAATAGGTCGCTTCGTCGACCTCGAGGCCGTACTTCGCGGCCTGCGACGAGACGAGACCGAGGACAACGGTCCAGAACTTCAGCGACGAGAATGTCCGCGTGAGCGGTGGCTTGAGCAGGCCAAACAGAGCGAGAAGTGCAGCCTTCATCCGGTCCTCCTGGGTGACGGAAAAAACAGAAACAGCAGCCCGAGCGGGAAGCAGATGGCGAGCACGACGACTCGGGCGATCGCCGCGATCACTGGTCGGACTCGGCGCGTTCGCGTTCGTCCGCCTTCGACAGCTCGAACGAGGTGAAGCAACCGCAGTGCTTGCTCAGCGGGTGCTTGAGATCCTCGCGGCGGGTGGGCGTGAATTGGCCGTGGATGGCGTCGCCGCACGCAGTAGTTGCGAGGTCCGGCGTGCGGCGATGCCACGCCCCCGCGTGCAGTACCTGCATCGTTAGATCCTCGGTGCATGCGCGTTGGCTTGGCCTGTCGTCGACGTCGACGACAAAGGTGTCAGGTTCGTAACGGCGAAGCGCATCGTGCATGGTGCTCCTGGGACGTCAGCGGTCGTGGTGGGATCCGGGACGCGGCCGACGTTCACCGCGGCGGTTTTTTGTGTCGCGACGCGCGCGCACGCGTTCCTTTTCCATGAGGACGTGAATGTCCGTGTCCTCGTCGTCGGGCCAAACTTCCGGCGTCTCGGCCGGCTGGGCCGGCGCGCGGCGGAACGTGAGTGGCTGCTGCGACGACTCGGCGCGGCGACGCCGGTCGTCGCGGATACGCGAGCGCTCGATGATCGCGGCGATCGCGATCTTGAGCTCGCGGCGCAGCAGGCGCATCTCGACGATTAGGACCGCCGCGAGCACGCCGACGACACCGACCGTTTGTACGTCTACATCCACGGCGAGAAGGCTATGGGGCCAGCCGTCCCGGGATGAGGATAAGCGTCGACGGCTAGAGGGGCTTGTTCCAGTACACGCCGGCCCACCAAACCCGATCCGCGGCGGGCGTGATGTCGTTCGGCGGGGTCACTCGCAGGTAGTAGTGCCGGTCCGCGAGGATGAAGTACTCGGTGGGGGCGTCCACGATGAGCGTGGGCTCGTCGATGACGAGGTTGCCCGGGGAGTCGTCCTCGATCGTCGGCAGCGTGTAGAAGGTAGTGGCGCCTCGGTAGACCTCGAGGAGCTCAGGCTCGATCACGGAGGCCCCTTCCGTATTCTTCTGTAGGTCCAGGCGGTAGCCGAGGATCTGCGCTCCGACCGGAAGGCGGATCGGGATATCGACCGCGTCCGCCGATGCACCGAGGATGATCTGCGCATCAGATATCGTGTGGTCGGCCGCCGGTTGGATCGCCGCGCCCATGTCGAGCGCGTGGAGCTCGCCGCCGGCGAACGCGAAGCGGCCGCCGATTGCGACATCGCCGTCGGCCGAGATGTTCCCGCTAACGTCGATAGCGTTGTCGAAGGAGGACGTGCCCGACAGGTCCCGGATGAGACCGCCGTTCATCACGAACTCGGCGTCGTCGAGAGTCAGGTTGTCGTGAAGGGTGACCGCTCCGTCGACTTCAAGAGCTCCAGTGATGTGGAGGTCGTCCTCCCATAGGTGCGCGTTGAGGTAATCGATCCAGTTTCCCACGCGGTTCATCCACGTGTTGAACTCGCGCGCCGGCGGCCGCGCCTTGGGACGCCAGCCGAGGGTGGCCTGGCCGAGTGTGTACGCGGTTTTCGTCTCCGTCCCGGCTTCGGGCTCGGCGTCGGCTGGATAGGTCGCGTCGGTTGCCCAGGGGGCTAGAGGTGGCTTGGCCATAGTTCACTCCATCGAGTCGATCAGCATTCCGCCGCCGATGCCGTTGGTATCGGGAAAAGCGGTGTCTTCGGTGTCGCCGTCGAACTGGAACGCGGTGTCCTCGTCGACGCCTTCGGGGAACCACTGCAGGACGATCCGCACGCCACCGAGCACAGCGCGGCGAAGGAGCCGCAGCAGAGTGAGCGCGAGCTCCATGCTCATGCTGATGCCCTCGACACGGAGATACAGCGCGGCAACGCCAGTGTTCTCGATGACGTAGTCGGCGTCGTCGTCGAACACGACGAGCTCGGCGATCTGGATGAGTTCGTCGATCGAGCCGCTGCTGTTGTTGACGACGATCTGTGCGCGCGCGAGCCGGCGGAACACCTCGTCGTCCGAGACGCCCTCGCGTTGCTTGCCGACGATTTTGCCAAGCGTTGTCAGATGCACGCCGACGGACGTGTTCAGGTCGCGCATCAGGCGCGTCTGGTGCCACAGCGTCTCGAGATCCTGGAGCGGAGTGACGAGCGCGGCGACGAACCTCTGTGCGTTGGTCACCGAGCTCACGGCAGCAGCTCCGTGGGGACGTCGTCATCGCCACGATACTGCTGCGGCAGACGATCGAGCGCGGCCGCCACGACAAGATGGTACGTCGGAGAAGAATGCACGACGGAGATGGCTGTCGGAGGATCGGGCAACTCAGGTCCTGGTGACACGACCACGACCGGAACCACCACCTCTTGGACGAACACCACCTCTTCGCACGCGCCGGTCAGGCGCAGCGCTATCCATCCCGGCTGGACTGCTTCGCTGGGGGCAGCGACGTAGTACGCGAACCCGTCGTCGCCGAGTTGTAGCGTCCCGCCCGGCGCGTCCCACGGCGAGCCGGTAAGCGAGAGATCGACGTCGATGCCGACGATGCTAGCCAGCGGCTCGCCGTCCTCGTCAACGATCGGAATCGGCCCGATCGTGAGTGCCTCGACGTCCGTCTCGCCGGCGACGATGCCCTCCTGGATCTCGGCGACGTCTTCCTGATAGGCGAACTCCTCGCAAACGCCAGCGAGCTTGACCGCGAACCACGGGCCAACAGCGTCCTCGAGTGCGGCTTCGTAGTAGTACCAGCTGGAACCGATCTCGCCGATCGTGCCCGCCGCGGCCCCGAACGCCTCGCCGGCTGGCATGAGCTCGAGCTCGCCCGCACCCGCGAACGTCGCGCCCGTCACGGCGTCGCCGCTCGAGTCGACGGCCTGCAACGGTCCGACGCGACGACGCGACGCTATGGTCTCGCCGATCTTCACGCGTACTCCTCGATAATCACCACGCCAGCCTTGCCGGCGCCGCCGGTCTTGTTGGCGGTGGTCGCTTGCGCGCCGCTGCCGCCCGAGCCGTATCCGGTTCCCGCTTGTCCGTCATTGACGCTCGTCGGTGGAACGCCGCCGCCGCCGAGCGGGGTCGAGCCGCCAGATCCGCCCCAGAGTAATCCGCCCGCGGCTGCCATTCCGCCGAGCCCGGCGCCCTGGATCACGACGTCGCCAGCGGACTGAGCCGTGCCCGTGGCGATCGGCCCCTGCGCGTACGTGCTGTTGGTGCCGGAAGCTACCGAGAGCATCCGCTGGCCGCCGGTCCCGCCCTTGGTGGTGTAGGTGACGCCCTGGATAACTGCCGACGTGTCGCCGCCGTCGGTGCCGGCTGCGCCGCTCGATCCGGCGCCGGCTGCGCCGATCGTGATTGCGCCTCCGGTAATGGCAGCGCCCGGGCTGAGCCATGACTCGAGGTATGTCCCGCTTGCGCCGCCGCCGCCGGCCGCTTGGTTGACGCCGGCGCCGCCGCCAACGGCACCGCCGCCGCCGCCGCCACCGCCGACCATGCGCACACGGATCTTGGCGGTGCCCGTGGTCGGAGTGTACGTGCCGCTCGCTGTGAAGGTTTGGTGTCCGATCTTGGAGCCAACGCTCGACGACGGCTGCACGAGCACGATCGAGAATTGGCGCCCCACGTCGAGTAGAACGGTGAGCGCGCCGCCCGAGGTCTGGTATCCGAACAACTCGACGTAATCGCCGACGCCGAGATAAACCGCCGCGTGCACCTCATGCTGCGTCGCGACGGTTGATCCGGCCGATGCGATCGCGTTCACCGTGATGTTGGTTCCGCCAGCGTACGACCCGCCCGCGTTCTTCTTGATGCGCAGCTCGCGGTATCCCGTTGCGTTGGTGTCCCACCACGCCGATCCGCGGATGTGGTAGTAGCCTGCAGACGGCGCCACGAGTCGCGAGGTGTTGCTTCCTGTGTCGTGAATGCTGGCCGTGTCGTAGTCGTCGCTGTCGTACGTAAAGAGCGTGCCGGTCGCGTTCGCGACGCTCTGCGTGCCAGCGCCAGACTTGTAGACGCTCGCCGCTGTCGGAGGGGCACCACTCGTGCCGCCGATCTTCGTCATCTGGAATGGTTCCGACGCAAAGTTCATGCAACCGAGCGTGCTGCCGCTGCTCTGGCCGACGAACATCTCCACGTAGTCGCCGGCATTGAGGGCAACGACTGTTGCTCCCAGTGTGATCTCGCCGAGAACGCCCGCGCCGGTCCCCTGATTGTTCCCTCTGATGAATGCGACGATGGTTCCGCCGCCTGGCGTG
>JBBQFU010000162.1:0-20341 GCA_038322185.1 Haliangiales bacterium | reverse complement strand
CAAGCCGCACCGACGTCCGCCGTGCCGCGACCGCGTAGTAGTGAATCGCGCGCGCGCAGAGCCCTGCCTTGTCGAGGTGGGTCGCGAGAACGTGCGAGATCTCGGCAACTCGCTCCCCGTACGCCAACTCGAGCCGCTCCGCGATCAGCTTGTGCCAGCGCTGCCGCCGCACCGGGGCGCCGCGACCCATGCACACCTCCTGGACAAGGCCGTGCGTCATCGCGTAGCGGCTATGCACAGCTCCGTCGGGCCACTCTTCGGTGCCCTCGTGTCGAAGAAACAGCCCGCGGCGAATCAGATCTTCGCACTGATCATCGACCTCCTCGAGAGGCCGCTCGAGCGCTGCCGCGACCAGCGAGCTCGAGAAGGTCAAGCCGATCGCGCTCGCGGTCTCGAGCAACCGCTGTTCGGTGACCGTCAGGCGATCGAGCTGGATATCGATCAGCTGAGTGACACTGTCGGGCCGATGGGCCGCGACATCGGACGTCGACGAGGTCAGCGTCCACGTCCCGTCCTGCTCGACCAGCATGCCGCGGGCGATCAGCTCATCGAGGAGTGACACCATGAACAGTGGCGTCCCGTCGGTGATCTTCGCGACGGCCGCGAGCATGTCCGCGGGAAACACGTGACCCGAAAATCGCAGATTGATGAACGTCTGCACGTCGGCCACCGCGATGCGCTCGAGTGGAATCGCAGTCGCGCCTGCGCGGGCGATCAGCGAACGCATCACACGATTCAGCGGATGCGCGACAGTCTGTGCCTCGGCACGTCGAGAGGTTCCGATCACGAGCAACCGAGCCAGCTCCTTGCGTTGCCCGATGTACGAGAGCATGTCGATCGTCGCGATGTCGGACCACTGGAGGTCCTCGAGTACGAGGACGATCGGCTGCTGCGTCGCCAGCTCCTCGAGCGCCTCGATCAGCTCGCGCACCATCTTCGCCTCGGTGCCGCCGCGGGCGCGCCGCGTGACCTCCTCGATCTGCGAATCGGGGATCAAGTGCGGGACCTGCGCAGCGAACGTCGGCGCGTAGCGCACGAGCGCGGTCGCGACCGCCTCCCCGCGTGCCGAACGTCGCAGCGCCCCGAGGATCTCGATCACCGCGAGGTACGACTCGGGGGTCCCGTGCTGCTCCACGCACTGACCGCGGACCGCGAGGACCTGCCTGCGCTGCAGCTCGTCGAGGAACGTGTCGACGAGCGTCGTCTTCCCGATCCCCGGGTCGCCCGTGACGAAGCACAGCTGGCGATGGCCCGACTCCGCGCGGGCGAACGCCGCACGCAAGACCTCGAGCTCCGCCGCGCGCCCCACGATCAGCCGAACCGGGATGGCCTCCCCGCGCGGCATGGCGCGTGAGGGCTGACCTTCGTCACTCAGCTCGGCCGCGAACCGATAGCCGCGTCCGATCACGGTCTCGATCACTCCCTCGCCGAGCACCTGCCGCAGCTCGTGCAGATGACTGCGGACGGCGCTCTCGCTGACCGCCGTGCCACCCCAAACGTGCTCGAGCAGCTCGTCATGGGTGACGAGTCGCTTCGGGTTCGCGACCAGGTAGCGCAGGATCGCGAACGGCTTTCGCCGCAGGGTCAGCTGCGTGGTTCCCTTCCACAGGCGTTCCTCGTCGAGATCGATCCGGAAGGGAGGGAATGCCAGCATCATGCCGGGAGCCTCGCCAGATTCTCCGTCGCTCGCAGCTCGAGACTCCGGGCCCCCGACACGCGGGCCAGCTCGATCGCTTCGCGATAGTCGCGCGCTGCCGCCGCGGAATCCGTCGCCTCGACCTGTTCTCCGCGCAGCCGGAGCAGCTCGGGGAGGTAGGCGCTCTCGTTTCGTTCGATCGCGAACGCAATCACCTCGTCGGTGACGACGCGCGCCTCCGCAGAATGGCCGGAGAGCTGGAGTGCCTCGATCAGCGCTTGCCCGACCAGCGTGGCCCCCGAGGAGAACCGGACCAGACGACGGCGCAGGCTGTCGATCAATGGTTGGATCACCCCGAGCGCGAGCGGGGCATGCCGCGCCTCCGCCCACAACGCGAGCGTACGCGCCTCGTCGAGAAGCCAGCGGTTGCCGGTCGCGGCCGGTAGCGTCTCCTGAACGGCGGCATCGACCAGCGCGGACGGATCGCGACACAGGTAGTGAAGCCGCAGCCGGGTCACGAGAGCGAGTCCGAGCGCCGTCGGATTGTCGATATTCACCGCGATGCTGATCGCGGCAGACGCCGCGGCGAGCGCACGCTCCGGATCTCCGAGCAGCCAGTAGACGCCGGCGAGATAGCCCTTCGCGACGGCGGTGCCAGCGTCGGCGCGATGCAGCGCTGACTGGTGGATCGGACCCGAGCCCGATGGCTCGGCCGGCGCCATCGTCTCGAACAAGCGAACTGCCTCCGCGAGATCGCCGCGATGAAACGCGATCGTCGCCCGGGCAGTGAAGCCGTACTGCAGCAGTGCTGGGTGGAGGATGTGCGTGAGCTCGATCTGTGCGAGCTCGGCCGTGAAGTCGACGGCACGATCGTAGCGGGCGTCGATCATGAAGTGCAGGCACACGTGACAGAGCGTCGCGTACAAGGTCGACGCGTCGCCGAGCGTGCGTGCGATCTCGATCGCGCGCGTGTGGACCGCGAGCGGATCATGGCCGGGTCGATCCGTGGAGCTGACCGTCACCATCTGTCCGATGGTTCCGAGGATCTGGAGCTCGAGCAGGTCCCGATCACGTCCGCCTGGTAGGCGCGGCAACAGATCGAGCGCGCGTTCACACAGCGCGAACGCATCGGCCGACGCGAACCGCTGCGCCGTGTGATGCCCTGCGGCCAGGTACGCCGGAATCGCGCGCGCGGCGTCGCCCGCTCCATCGTAGTGTTTCGCCAGGAGGTGCGGAACCTGACCGCTCGGCGAGTCGCGCTCGATCGCTTCCGCGACCAGTCGATGCCAGCGCTGGCGACGTGCCGGAGAGCTGCGGTCCGCGCAGACCTCCTGAACCAATGTATGGGTGACCGCGTAGTGCTCCGCCGGCTCGGCGCGCAGGAACTGCGAGCGGCGCATCAGCGCGTCGCACAGATCGTCGACGTCCTCGGGCGGCAACTCGAGCGCCGCCGCGACCAGCGCCGTCGAGAACACCGCGCCGACCACGCTCGCGGCTTCGAGCACACGCTGCTCGGGCACGGTGAGCCGGTCGAGCTGCATGTCGATCAGCTGCTTCACGCTGTCGGGCCGGTGCGCCTCGATCTCGTCGATCGTGACCGTTAGCGACCAGATGCCCTCGCGTTCGGCCAGCATGCCGCGGCCGACGAGATCGTCGAGCAGCGCGACCATGAACAGCGGCGTACCACCCGTGATCTTCGCGACCATGTCAGTCAGCCGCTGCGGATACGCGTGGCCGACGAACCGGCGGTCGATGAACGCCTGCACGGTGGCGACGCTCATCTTCGGCACCTGCACGGTAACGGCACCCGATCGTGCCACGAGGGAGCGCATCACACGATTGAGCGGATGATCGGCACTCTGGATCTCCGCGTGTCGCGACGTTCCAATCACGAGCAACTTCGCCCGCTCCTGCCGCTGGCCGAGGAGTGAGAGCAGATCGATCGTGGCGACATCGGACCACTGTAGATCCTCGAGCACGATCACGACCGGCTCCTGCGCGCTCATCGCCTCGAGCGCCTCGCTGATCTCGCGGACCAGCTTTGCCTCGGAGCCGCCGCCAGCGCGCCGCGTGACCTCCGCGAGCTGCTCGTCGCTGATCAGGTGAGGGACCTTGGACAGGAACGTCGGCGCATAGCGGACGAGGGTGGCGAGCGTCTGCGCCCCCCGGGTCAACGCACCGAGCGCCTCGATCACCGCGAGGTACGCCTCCGCGGTGCCATGCTGCTCGAAGCAGTGCCCACGGCCCACGATGACCGTTCGCGGATCGAGACCGGCGAGAAACGCGGCGACCAGGGTCGACTTGCCGATTCCGGGCTCGCCGGTGACGAAGCACACCTGGCGGTGCCCGCTGCTCGCCCGTTCGAGCGCCGCGCGGAGCACCGCGATCTCCGCATCGCGACCGACGACGAGTGGATCGATCGGCCGCGCGAGCTGGATGGCAGGCGCGGCCAGCTCGGTCGACAGCTCAGTCATGAACCGATAGCCACGGCCGATCACGGTCTCGATCACGCCTTCACCGAGTACCTGCCGGAGCTCGTGGAGGTGGCTGCGCACGGCACTCTCGCTGACGGCCGCCCCACCCCACACCTTTGCGAGCAGCTCCTCGTGCGTCACGAGCTTCCTGGGATTCGAGACGAGGTAGCGCAGGATGGCGAACGGCTTGCGACGCAGGGAGAGCTGCTTGTCGCCCTTCCACAGGCGTTCCTCGTCGAGATCGATCCGGAACGGAGGAAACACCAGCATCACGCCCGCCTCGCCGCGAGGCTCGCGGTCGCTCGTTGTTCGAGGCTGCGCGCTCCCATCGATTGGGCGAGCGCGATCGCCTCGCGAAAGTCACGGGCGGCTGCGTCGGGATCTTGACGCTGCTCCCCACGGACACGGATCAGCTCGGGCAAGTACGCGCTCTCGTTGTGCGTGGTCGCGAACTCGATGATCTCGTCGGTCAGACGGCGTGCTTCCTCGGTGTGATTCGAGATTCGCAGCACATCGATCAGCGTCAGTGCGACGAGCGTGCAGCCCGTCGCGATCCCGGTCAGGCGCCCGCGGATGACCTCGACTGCCGGTGTGATCGCGGCGAGCGCGAGCGGCGCGCGCTCGGCTTGTGCCCACAGCGCAAACGCGATGGCCTCGTCGACCATCCCGAGATCGATCGACGCGGCGGCGATGGCGAGCGGCGCCTCCTCCTCGCGAATCGCGACCGGATCGCGGCGCAGGTAGCGTAGTCGCCCGCGGACTACATGTCCGAGTGCATTCAGAGCAGGGACCTTCGCTCGTTCCGCAAAGTCGATGGTCTCGCTCGCCTCCGCGAGTGCACGATCCGGCTCACCGATCAGCCAGCGAACGCAGGCGAGGTGACCCAGCGCGAGAGCGGTCCCCGCGAGGTTGGTGCGGTCGGAGCACAGACTCTCGAACAGGCGAAGCGCCGTCGGGAAGTCACCGCGGTAGAACGCGATGTACCCACGCGCGAAGACGCCGGAATGCAGCAATGCCGGATCGAGTGTGTGCGTCTGCTCGATCCGCTCGAGCTCCGCCGTCAGCTCGGTCGAGCGATCGTAGTGTGCCGTCATCAGGTGGTAGTTGCACAGCTGCGTGAGCGCCGCGTACAGGCCCGACGCATCGCCCAGGGACCGTGCGATCTCGATCGCCCGCGCGTACACGGCGAGCGGCTCACGGCCCGCGAACGCGGCGAACCACCGCGAGCTCACCTGCCTGCACATCGTCCACAGGATCTCGAGCTCGAGCACGTCGCGCTCGCGGCTGGCAGGCATCCGCGGTAATAGCTCCAGCGCGCGCGCACACAGCGCGACCGCATCGGACGATGCGAATCGCTGTCCCGCCTGGCGCGCGGCTGCCGCATACGCGGGAATCGCGCGTGTCGGATCGCCGCCTGCGTCGAAGTGTTTCGCGAGCAGGTGCGAGACCTCGACCGCGAGCGGATCGCGCTCGAGTGCCTCTGCGACCAGACGATTCCAGCGCTGGCGGCGCGCCGGACTGCTGCGCTCGAGACAGACCTCCTGGACCAGCGCATGCCTGACGCCGTAGCGATCGTCGGGCTCCGCGCGAAGGAACAAGGCGCGGCGAGCGAGCGAATCGCAGGCCTCGTCGACCTGCTCGACCGAGAGCTCGAGGGCAGCGGCAACGAGAATCGTGGAGAACTCGGCGCCGATGATGCTCGCTGCTTCGAGCACGCGCTGCTCGGTCGCGGTCAGCCGGTCGAGCTGGATATCGATCAGCTGCTTCACACTCGCTGGCCGGTGCGACTCGACGACGTCGAGCGAGACCGTGAGAGTCCACCGGCCGTCGCGCTCGGCGAGCATTCCGCGACCGGCAAGCTCGTCGAGCAGCGCCACCATGAAGACCGGTGTTCCGCCGCTGATTCTCGCCACCACGTCGGTCAGGCGCTCGGGAAATTCATGCCCGGCGAACCGGCGGTCGATGAAGCTCTGCACCGCCGCGACCTCGACCTTCGGGACCTGCAGCGAGATGGCACCCGAGCGGGTGACGAGCGAGCGCATCACGTGGTTGAGCGGATGCTCGGTGCTCTGGATCTCCGCGTGTCGTGATGTGCCGATCACGAGAAGCTTCGCCCGCTCCTGACGCTGACCGAGTAGTGACAGGAGGTCGATCGTTGCGACATCGGACCACTGGAGATCTTCGAGCACGAGCACGAGCGGCTCCTGCGAGCACATCGCCTCGATGGCCTCGCTGAGCTCGCGGAGCATCTTCGCTTCGTTGCCACCCGCGGCGCGGCGCGTGACCTCGACGAGCTGGTCGTCGGTGATCAGGTGCGGGACTCGCGACAAGAACGTCGGCGCATAGCGGATCAGCGTCGCGAGCAGCTGTGGGCCACGCACCGAACGCGTCAGTGCCCCGAGCGCCTCGATCACCGCGAGGTAGGGCTCGGCGGTTCCGTGCTGCTCGAAGCAGTGCCCGCGCCCGACGACAACCGAGCTGGGATCGAGACCGGCGAGGAACGTGCGCACCAGCGTCGACTTTCCGATCCCGGGCTTTCCCGTGACGAAGCACAGCTGCCGACGACCTTCGCGGGCACGCTCGAGCGCCGCACGAAGCGTCGCAAGCTCCGGGTCGCGACCGACGACGAGTGGGTCGACTGGCATCACCTCCGGCGTGCTTCGAGGGACGTCGTCGTCGGCCAGCTCCGCCATGAACCGATAGCCGCGGCCGATCACGGTCTCGATCACGCCGTCGCCGAGCACGGTGCGGAGCTCGTGCAGATGCGAACGTACTGCGCTCTCGCTGACCACCGCGCCTCGCCAGATCTGCGCGAGCAGCTCCTCGTGCGTGACGAGCTTCTTCGGGTTCGTGACGAGGTAGCGCAGGATCGCGAACGGCTTGCGGCGGAGAGCGAGCTGCTTGCTCCCCTGCCACAGCCGCTCCTCGACCAGATCCAGTCGGTAGGGCGGGAACGAGACCATCCAGACCCGTCTTACCTCGATTCAACGCGGATTGGACGCCGCTGGCCGGGATCCAACGGAGGTCCCACAGCAGTGGACACGTGCGCCCCCTAGGTTGAATCCATGCAGACGCTTCGACACATCGTCATCGGAACCGACTTCAGCGAGTGCGCTGAACAGGCCCTGGACACCGCGATCATGCTGGCTGGCTGCGCACTCGCCCGGGTCACCGTGGTCCACGTCTGCGAGCTGGACAGCGATGACTTCGAGGACAAGCTCCTCGAGACGTTCAGCGAGAAGCTGACCCAGCTCGTCGAGAGCCGCCGCCACCGCGGTGTCGACATCGCAGGCGTTCTCCGAAGCGGCAAGCCGTGGGAGAAGCTCAACAATGTCGCGGCTGAGGTCGGCGCGAGCCTGATCGTGATCGGCCGCCACGGTGCCGGTCAAGACCCGCAGATCACGCTCGGTTCAGTCGCCGACCGCCTGATTCGCAGCGCGAGCCGCGCGGTGCTGACGGTCGCTCTCGACTCGGCCCACAACGCGCGCGCCACGGGGGCCCGATGAGCTTCTCGACGACGCTTGCCGCGGTCCGCTCGCTCGCCCTGAGCGCTGTACCGACCGCAAATCGGTTCGCCGCGCTGTCGATCTCCTCGGGCGTGACCGTCGCGCTCGTCTCCACCCTCACCCCGCTGCTCGGAAAGATTCCTCGCATGTCTCTCAAGCACGTGTTCTACGCGTTCGTCGCCGTCCTGCTATTCGCGGGCCCCGCCCTCGCAAATCCCGAAGGCGACAACGTGTTCGTCGAAGGAGGCTTGACGTCGGACCAGGCCGCTGCGCGTGCGAGCGTCCGGTCGCCCACCGTCGAGCGCAAGGCCGCCGAGCTCGACGCCGCGATCGCTTCGGTGTCCGCCGCGAAGCTCCAGCGGGTGCCACGGGTCAGCACGAAGCTGTCGTACACGCGGCTGTCGAACCTCGATGTGCGCGAGCTCGCGCCCGGCGTGAGCTTCCCGGTGCTCCTCGATAGCTACGTCGCGCAGGCACAGATCGTCGTGCCGCTGTCGGACTACGTGCTCCGCCACCCACGCCTGATCGGCGCGGCGCGCGCCGGCGAACGCGCGGCACGGATCGGCAAGCGAGCGAGCGAGCTCGACGCCGGGACCGAGGCTCGGATCGCCTACTACGAGTGGGTCCGCGCGCGGCTGCAGCTTGTCGTTGCGAAGCGTCAGGTCACGCAGGTTCGCGCGACGCTGGCGCAGGTCCGCGCGCTCGCGGATGCCCAGCGCGTCGCCCGCGTCGAGCTCCTGCGCGTCGAGTCCCTCGAGGCCGACGCCGAGCAGACCTACGACCGGCTGCGCACGCTCGCCAGTCTCCGCGAGGAGATGCTGCGTCTGCAGATCGGTGCGGGCACCAACGAGTCGCTGACGATCGGTGAGGACCTGCGCACCACCGCCGTGGCTCCGCCTTCCGCTCCTCTCGAGCAGATCGCAGCGACGGCGCTCCGCCAGCGCCTCGAGCTCAAGGGGCTCGACCTCGCGATCGAAGCCACCGAGCAGCGCAACCGCGCCGAGCAGGCGAACCGCCTCCCGCAGCTGTCTGCGTTCGCGGTCACCGAGTACACGAACCCCAACCAGCGCGCGTTCCCACCTGCCAACACCTTCACCTGGACGTGGTCGGCCGGTGCCCAGGTCACCTGGACGCTCAATGACGCGCTGATCGCGAACACGGCCTCGCGCCGCCTGACCGCCGAGATCCGTGGGCTGCGCGCCGATCGCGAGGGCATCGAGCGCGCCATGCGAATCGCCGTGCTCGCCGCGCAGCAAAACGTCGAGACCGCGACCCAAGCACTCGCGACGACCGCAAAGGGCCTTGTCGCCGCCGAGGAGGGCTACCGCGTGCGGATGGTCTTCCTCGATGCCGAGCGCGGCACGGCCGTCGAGCTCGTCGACGCGGAAACCAACCTGACCCGAGCGCGGATTGCCGCACTCGATGCGCGCGTCGATCTCAGGATTGCGCTCGCAGAGCTCCACCACGCACTCGGCAACGACACCAAGTAAAGGACAGCCGCCATGCTCAACTCTCCCCTGCTCCGCTCTCTCCTCGCGCTTTGCTACGTGTCGTCTTGCGCTGACGCAACGGCCGATCACGCAGCGATTGCGCCGCGTCCTGCGGCGGTCCGCGTTGCGGTCACCACCGTCGAGGAAGCGCCAACCCCAGAGACACTCACCCTCACCGGCCGGCTGCGGGCTGATCAGCGCGCCGACGTCACTGCCGACACCCAGGGCAAGGTAATCGCGGTGATGGTCGAGCGCGGCCAGCACGTCACGAAGGGCCAGCCCGTGGTGCGCCTCGATGTTCGCGGCGCCGCGATCATGACACGCGAGGCATCGGCGAACCTCGCCGCCGCACGCGCCGAGCAAGGTCTCGCGAACCAGGAGTGCGTGCGCGCCGCGATGCTCCTCGACAAGGGCGCGATCGCGAAGGCCGAGTCCGATCGGTACGCGACCCGCTGCGCGTCCGCGGCTCAACAGGTCTCGGCCGCAAGCGCGCGCGCCCAGATGTCCGCCAAGGGCGTCAACGACGGCATGGTGCGCGCCCCGTTCGACGGCATCGTCGGCGAGCGGTTCGTCACCCCCGGTGAGTGGGTGACCCCGGGTCGCTCGCTGTTCACCCTCGTCGACGCGGATCCGCTGCGGATCGAGCTCTCGGTCCCCGAGGCCGGTGTGACCGGCGTCCGTCTCGGGCAAGAGGTTCAGCTCGCGACCGTAGCTCACCGCGGTGGCCCCTATGCCGCCACGATCACGCGTATCGGCGCCGAGATCGGTAGCTCGCGATCACTGATCGTCGAGGCGACGCTCGCTCCGTCGAAGGATCTCGTTCCCGGCATGTTCGTCGAGGCCCGTGTCGTGACAGGTCACGTCGCGCGGCCGGTGATTCCGCTGACGGCTGCCGTGCAACGCGGCACCGACTGGCACGTGTTCGTACGCCGCGACGGCGAGCTCGAGGACCGCATCGTCCAGCTCGGACCCGCGCCCGATGCGGAGCACGTCTCGATCCTCCAGAACCTCGCGAAGGGCGACGTCGTCGTCCGCGCGGTCACCCCTCAGCACATCGACGGCCTTCGGGTCGAATAGGACACGTCATGCAATGGCTCGCCAGTATCTCGGTTCGTCGGCCGGTGTTCGCCACCGTCCTCATCCTCCTGATGGTCGTCGTCGGCGCGGTCGGCTACCGCACGCTCGGCGTCGATCGCTACCCCAAGGTCGACTTCCCGACCGTCACCATCGTCACGCCGTACGCAGGCGCATCGCCAACCGCCGTCGAGACTGACGTCACGCTCAAGATCGAGGAAGCGGTCAACACCGTCAGTGGACTCGACAGCCTGACCTCGCAGTCGACCGAGGGCATGTCGTTCGTGATCGCCCAGTTCGCGCTCGACGTCGCGCCGGACCAGGCGGTGCAGGACATCAACGAGCACCTCGCGGGCGTGCTCCGTGATCTACCGCCGGGCTCCCGCCCCGAGGTCCGTAAGGCGGATCCCGACGCGGCGCCGGTCATCGTGCTCTCCGTCAAAGGGCCCGCCGGGCTCCCCGTCCGCGACCTCACCCGGTTCGCCGACAAGCGGGTGAAGCAGCGCCTCGAGCGCCTGTCGGGCGTCGGTCAGATCTTGATCCTCGGCGGACAGGAGCGCCGGATCGACGTCCAGCTCGACGCCATGCGCCTCGCGGCCGCGAACGTGTCCGCCCTCGAAGTCGAGCGCGCGATCACGACCAGCAACGTCAGCACGCCCGCTGGTCGGATCGAGCGCGGCCCGAACAACGTGTCGCTTCGCATCGAGGGGCGGGTCGCCCGGCCCGAGGCGATCGGCAACATCGTCGTGCGCCAGCATGGCGAGCTCCCGATCCTGGTGCGCGATGTGGCCACGATCGTCGATGGCCAGGCCGACGCCGAGACCGCAGCGACGCGCAATGGCGCACCCGCGGTCGTGCTGATCGTCCGCAAGCAGAGCGGCACGAACACGGTCGCCGTCGTCGACCATGTGATCGCCGGCGTCGCGGAGCTCGGTGCGACTCTGCCAGCGGGCTACACCGTCGACGTCGTTCGCGACAACTCCGTCCAGATCCGGACGTCGATCGGCCAGGTGCTCGAGCACCTCGTGCTCGGCTCGCTGCTCGCGGCGCTCGTGGTGTTGCTGTTCCTCGGCAGCGTGCGCTCGACGATCATCGCCGCGGTATCGATGCCGGTCTCGATCATCGCGACGTTTGGCCTGATGATGATCGCCGGCTTCACGCTCAACATGATGACGCTGCTCGCGCTTGCGCTCGCCGTCGGCATCGTGATCGACGACGCGATCGTCGTCCTCGAGAACATTCACCGGTTCATTCACGAGAAGCACATGAAGCCGTTCCAGGCCGCGATCCTCGCGACCAAGGAGATCGGCCTCGCCGTGCTCGCGACGACGCTATCGCTGATGGCGGTCTTCCTCCCGGTCGCGTTCATGAGCGGCATCGTCGGCCAGTTCCTCAAGAGCTTCGGACTGACCATGGCGTTCGCGATCGGCGTGTCGATGATCGTCGCGTTCACGCTGACGCCGATGATGGCCGCACGGCTGCTGTCGCCTCCCCCACCGCCGGGCACGGTGCGCCGCCGCTCGTGGCTCGAGCGCGCCAGCGACTTCCTCTACAAGCCGGTGCTTGGCGCCTACACCGCGGCCCTCGAGTTCTGTCTTCGCCGGCGCTGGGTCGTCGGCCTCGCGATCGTGGGCTCGTGCGCGACCATGGTCCCGGTGCACAAGCAGGTCGGCCACGACTTCCTGCCGGTCAACGATGACGCGCAGTTCGAGGTCTACGTCCAGGCGCCCGAGGGCACGAGCCTGCAGGCAACCACGCTGATCGCCGAGCGCATCGCACGCAGCCTGCGCGAGGTGCCCGAGGTCGACTCGACGCTGGTCACTGTCGCTGACACGGACCTGCGCCAGGTCAACATCGGCCACATCTACACCCACCTCGTCGATCCTGCGCGCCGCACGCGCAGCCAGGCCGAGCTCATGGATCACGTGCGCAAGCACGCGCTGCCCCAGCTGCCGCCCGGCGTCCGCGTCGCGGTCCAGGAGGTCAGCGACTTCAACGCCGGCGGCGGCCACAACGCCGCGGTGTCCTACGTGATCAGCGGACCCGACCTCGACAAGCTCGAGCAGTACTCCGCCCAGGTGCTCGCGGAGATGCGCCAGATACCGGGCGTCGTCGACGTGGACTCCAGTGTCCTCGAGCCGATCACCGAGTCGACGGTGCGCCCGCAGCTCGCACGCGCTGCATCGCTCGGCGTCGATCCTGCGGACATCACGCGCACGCTCGCGGTCCTCGTCGGTGGTGTCGAGACATCGACCTTCGAGGACGGCGGCGACCAGTACCCGGTGTTCCTGCGCGCCGCGCTCCGGTTTCGCAACGATCCGGCCATCCTCGCGCTGATCATGGTGCCGTCACGCACGCTGGGCAGCGTTCCGCTGTCCGACGTCATCGAGGTCGGCACCAGCATCGCGAGCTCGCGGATCACGCGCCAGAGTCGCGAGCGCGCCGTCACGCTGACGATGAACATCTCGCCCGGCTTTCCAGAGAGTGTCGTCGTCAAGGCGCTCGACCGGGCGGTCGCGCGGCTCGACATGCCGCCGAGCTACTCCGCGGAGCCGTTCGGGCGCAGCAAGGAGATGGAGAAGGTGCAGAGCGCGTTTCTGTTCGCGATCGTGCTCGCCGTGCTGTTCATGTACCTCGTGCTCGCGGCGCAGTTCGAGTCGTGGCTCAACCCATTCATCATCATGCTGTCGCTCCCTCTCACGGTGCCGTTCGCCCTGATCTCGCTCGCGCTCACCAACGGCAGCCTGAACATCTTCACCATGCTCGGCGTGATCGTGCTGTTTGCGATGGTCAAGAAGAACGCGATCCTCCAGGTCGACCACACGAACACGCTGCGCCGGCAGGGCATGGAGCGCACGGAGGCGGTGCTCGCAGCGAGCCGTGATCGATTGCGGCCGATCCTGATGACCACCCTGGCCTTCGTCGCCGGCATGCTGCCGCTGGTCACGAGCCACGGCATCGGCGCCGGGTTCTCCAAGGCGATCGCGGGCGTCGTCGTCGGTGGCCAGATGCTCTCGCTGCTGCTGACGCTGCTCGCGATCCCGGTGATCTACACGTGGTTCGACGACCTCTCGCAGCTCGCCAGCCGCGCCGTGGTCCGGCTCCGCCGGGGCGCTCCGGCGACGGACCGCGGGGCCGCTGACCTCGCGCTCGACCCACACTGAGCTGCTTCGAGCGGAACGCCATGATCGCACGCGTCCCTGTAATGCGGACCCGACCCTCGCGTCATCGCTCGGTGAATGCTCGCTCTGGTGCCCGCTGGCGTCGGCCGCGGATCGCGCAGGACGCTGTTTCTACTCGATGAACCCGACATTGGACGCGTATTGGACGCGGCAACGCGCATCGCACGCGGATCCGACAACGGTCGACTCCTTCCAGCCCCAAGGTGAATCCACGGACAACGCAGTAACCGCCGCAACAACTCAACCCAACTCAACCCAACTCAACCCAACTCAGCAATCACTCAGCAATCACTCAGGAAAGACAACCCACCATGAAGACCTCCAGCATGAAGACCTCCACCATCGTCACTTACTCCCTCGTCGCCACCTCCGTCCTCGTCGCCACCATGGCCTCCGCCATGGCCGACACCAATGACGCCTCGACCACTCGCCGCATCGAGGCTCCGAGCAATGCGCTCGAGATCGCGGTCGCCAGCATGTACTCGCAGGGCACCGGCAAGCTCGGCGGCGGCATGCAGGACGTCGAAGATGTCGCGGGCCCCGGCGGCGGCATCGAGCTGTCGGTCGGCTGGCGCGCGACGCCGAACCTCCTGATCGGCGTATACGCGAACGCTGCCGGCTCCGGCGACGACACCGACAACGAGAAGGCCGCGGTCACCGCCGCGGCCGGCTTCAAGGCCGACTGGCACTTCCTCCCCACCGCATCGGTCGACCCGTGGATCAGCGTGGGCGCCGGCGGCAAGCTCATGGCCATCGAGGACGGTGCGAAGGACAAGGGGCTGACCGGCGTCGAGGGCCGCATCCAGATCGGCGCCGACTACCGCGTCAGCCCGCGGTTCGCATTCGGTCCCGTGATCGGCGTGAGTGCCGCGACGTACACGCACACATATGACGACGTCGACTCGGATGAGTCGATGGAGATCAGCGACAAGAAGGTCCACTGGAACTTCACCGCGGGCCTCCAGGGTCGGTTCGACCTCTTCGGATCGACGCGCTGATCGCACCTCAGTCACGCACACCGGGAACCCACGAACATGTCCTCTGCGAATCCCGTCAGGATCAGGTCGACATGGTTCGATCGACGCGCGGTCGCCCCCGGCTTCGTCCTGTTCGCGATCATGGTCGCGCATGCGCTGCTCGAGACGGCGCGCGACGCGCTGTTCCTGTCGCGGCTCGGACCTGGTCGGCTCGCCTGGGCCTACGTCGCGATCGCCGCCGTCGCTCTCGGCGCGGTGTTCGCGATGCGCCGGTGGACCGGTGCGCGTGACCCGCGGCGCCTCCTCGTCACATTCCTCGCGATCGCCGGGGTCGGCACGGGCATGCTCGCCTTTGCGATCACGCAGTCGCGAATGACGGTGTTCGTCCTCTACGTTTGGACCGGCCTCGTCGCGACGCTCGTGATCCCGAGCTTCTGGCTCGTGATCGATCGCAGCTTGCGGATCGGCGATGCCAAGAAGATGTTCGCCGCGATCGGTGCGGGTGGCACGCTCGGAGCACTCGCAGGCTCCACGACCGCTGCAGCACTCGGCCAGATGGTCGCCCCCGAGCACCTCGTCACCATCGCGGCTGCGATGTTCCTGATCTCCGCCGCCGCTGCCTTCGTGCTCGCGCCCCGCGAGCTCGCCCCCGCTCCAGTCCGCGAGATCCGCGCGAAGCGCGTTCGCCCTCCGCACCGGACCCGCCGTTACACCCGGGTACTGCTCGTGCTCGCGCTGATCTCGACGGGCGCGTTGACGCTCGGCGACCTCATGTTCAAGCGGATGCTGGCCGAGCGGCTGTCCGGCGATGACCTCGCGAGTGTGTTCGGCGCGACCTACGCCGGGCTCAACGTCATCGGCCTCGTGATCCAGCTCGTCGTCACCCCGCGTTTGCTCGAGCGCTTCGGGGTCGGCGGCGTGCTGTCCGTCCTTCCCATCATCGTGCTCGCGACCGCCCTCGGCTTCGTGTTCACCGGCGGCCTGATCGCGGTGATCGCGCTCAAGCTCGGCGACGGTGGCTTGCGGCACAGCGTCCATCGCGTCGCGAGCGAGATCCTGTTCCTGCCGCTCTCGGGTCGCGTGCGCGATTCGGCGAAGCCCGTGATCGACGCCGTCGGTCAACGCGGCGGCCAAGTACTGGCAGCGCTCCTCACGTTCGTGGTCGCGAGCGACGCCGGCGGCACGCGCGCCCTCGGCGTGATGACGGCGCTTGCCGTCGTGGCCTGGCTCGTCGTGATCGTCCTGGCCAACGCCGGCTACGTTCAGATGTTCCGCGACACCCTCGATGCCGGAGAGATCCAGCGCGATGTTCGGATCCCCACACTCAACGGTGATGCGGTCTCTCTGCTGACGAGCTCGCTCGCCAGCCCCGACGAGAGCGAAGCCCTCGCGGCGCTCGATCTCCTCGCCCGCCGCGGGGGGCGAATTCCGGCACTCGTCCTCTATCACCCGAGCTCCGCGGTCGTGCGCCGAGCGATTGCCCTGATCGATGGTGAGGTCCGCGTCGACGTCGCGCGCGTGCTCGCCCAGCTCACGAACCACGCCGACCCGCTGATCCGCGCCGCCGCACTCGGCGCGTCGAGCCGAACCGGCCATCACCGTGACCTGCTGGTCGCCGCGCTCGACGACCGTGAGCCCGACGTACGCGCCGCCGCAGCTGTCGGTCTCGCCGGCACGCCCGCCGCCGTGGCAGACGGCCGGCTCGACGAGATGCTCAGCGGCACCGTCGAGCAGCAAGCGGCGCTTGCCCGCGCGATCGGCCGGGTTCCGCGCGAGCGGTTTCGCCACGTGCTCGATCAGCTCGCGGCCTCGCGGTCGCCGGAGGTTCTCCGCGAGGTCCTGCGCGTCTGGGCCCTGGCGCCCGCGCTCGCGGATGTCGATCGTCTGATCCAGATGCTCGCAGATCCGCGCGTACGCGCTGATGCACGCAGCGTGTTCGCCAGGACCGGCAGCGTCGGGAGCCTCGATCGCCTGATCGCTGCGCTCGATGATGCACGCACCCCGCTCGGAGTTCGCCGCCATCTCCCGCGAACCATCAGCCGGTTCCGTGCTCCGGCCGCGGCCGCCGCCCTCGTCGATCGATTGCTCCGCGAGCCCGACGGTGCCACCGAGTTCAAGATCCTCCGCGCCCTTGGCCGGATGCGTGCGGATCGGCCGATGCTCGCACTTGACCTCAAGCCGATCGAGGCTTATGCGGTTCGCTCGATCTCCGACGCCGCTCGCTACAGCGCCCTGGCCGAGAGGCTGACCGCGGAGGGCCTGGCCCCGACCCCAGGCTCCGAGCTCCTCGTGACCTTGATGACCGAGAAGCGCCGGCAAGCGATCGAGCGTGTGTTCCGCGCGTTCGGCATCCTTTACCCGCTCGCCGACATGCGCAGCGTGCACGACGCGATCACAAGCATCGACGATGACCGGCGCGCCGTCGCGCAGGAGCTCCTCGAGAGCTACGTACCCGCCCATCTGCGGCTCGCGCTCCTCGAGGTCATCGACCAGCGCGATCGGCCGAGCGACCAGTCGATGACCATCTATCCGACCTACGAGGATCTGCTCGCGGCTCTCCTCTCTGATCCCAGCAACTCGCTGCGCTCTGTCGCCGCGCATCACGTCGCCGAGCGCAAGCTGGTCGCGCTTCGCGGTGTGCTGCTCCGGCTGCGTCCGGTGATCTCATCGGACGTGGTTCTTCACTCCTTCGACCAGGCGATCGAGAGACTCGATGCGTGATCCTGATTCCATTGCCATCCACCAGCGGCTCCTCATCCTTCGTCAGGTTCCGGGCTTCGCCGACGCCGACCTCAGCGAGCTCGCGTCGGTCGCCGAGAACCTGGTCGAGACGTCGTTCGAGGCTGGCGCGGTGATCTGTGCCCCGCCGTCGCGGGTCACGGCGATCCACGTGATCGTCGAGGGTGGGCTCGCGTCTGGACCCGATCACTGGGGGCCGCATCGCCTGTTTGGCGCGGTCGAGGTGATCGCCGGCCGCGGGATATCACGACCGGTCGTCGCGGTCAGACCGACCCTCACGCTGCGCCTCGCAGCATCGGACTTCGCGGAGGTGCTCGAGGACAACTACTCGATCCTCAGCAGCGCGCGCCGTGCGCTCGTGGGTCGACTGATTGCGCTCGCGCGTCCGGGCCTCCCCCGCCCGCCTCGCCCGGTGATCGGGCCACCGCCGAACCTGCCACTCGGCCTGGTCGACCGGCTGATCGCGCTGCGCCAGCAGATGCCATTCGCGACGGCGCGCATCCAGGCGCTCGCGGCGATCGCACAGGGCGCCGAGGAGATCCGCGTCACCGAAAGGACAATCGTGCAGGACAAGGGCACGTACGCTGATTCGATGTGGATCGTCCTCGAGGGCGTGCTGCGCACGGTCGGGTCCGACGCGCGCGTCTACGGTCCGGGCGAGTCGCTTGGCATGCTCGAGGCGCTCGGCGAGCTCTGCCATGGCAGCACCGTCGAAGCGCTGACCTCGGCGCGGCTCCTCCGCGTGCCTGCGATCGCCGTACTCGATGTCATGGAGGACCACACCGACTTCGCGCTCGGCATGATCAGCAAGCTCGCGAGGGAGCTCCTCGACGTGGTCGCGGACGCCGGCGCCGAGCCATCTGCGGTTCACGAGCACGTCAACTAAGCCTCAGCGAGCCCGGTGATCGGGATCGTCGGTAGGTCCTATATCGCCACGTTTGCCGAGCGCGACAGCGTGGTCGCGTTTGAGGGTGTGCAGCATTGCGAGCTGCCGGCGTGCGCGCTGATGACGCTGATCGGTTGCCAGTAGTACACTGTCGCGATGGGGTCGATGACCACTGCTGGCTACGCCGTGATCGCGTTCGCGGTGATGTGGGTTGGCTGCGACTCGGGGCGTGCCACGGTCGAACCTGCCGCGGCTCCGGCTGTCGTCCGCACGGAGGACGCGGACGCGTCGGCCCCTGCGCCGGATGCTGCACCGGTGGTCGAGGTCGACTGGCATCGTAAGACCGACGCGGAACTGCTCCAAGCGTACCGCACCGCAACAACCGAGACCGAGCGCGAGGCGATCATGAAGGTCTACAACAGCGGCGGCCGCGTCAATGCGCGGTTCCACGCGCAGCATGACAACCCGGACCGGCAGAAGGCCGCGCGCGCCGCCTCCGAGGCCGCGGAGAAGAAGCGCCTCAAGGGGCGAAAGCCCACCAAGGAGTGTCTGGACAATCCGTTGGCGAAAGACTGCATGTGATCGATCTTGATCAGTGGGGTGGGACGTGGACGGCGTTACGTGCCGCCAGAGGTCGAACAATCTGCAGCGCGACGGCGGCTACTGTTGCGGGACGCGCGACCGGGTCTGCCGCGGATCGCCGTCGTATTCGAACGGATTCTTGCACTTCTCACAGACGGCCTTTGGCCAGAGGTAGGTCTTGACCCCGGTCTGGGTCATCGGCGCGGGCGCAGCTGCCTGGACAATGTGGTCTTGCCCGCACGTAGGCACCGGGCATCGGACGGACTTCATGGGCGTCTGCATCCGTAGACCGTCGCACACCCAGCGAACGGACAGGGCCGCGCGCCTACTTAACGTGGCTTGATTCGCCATACGTCGCTGTGCTGCGAGCGTGGAGCGCCGAACCGCTGGCGCTCTCGTGGGGGACGCGCCCGCGAATACGCCGCGTCCGGTGCGCGTGACGCTGCTGGAATCGCGCAACCGCCCCTGCTATCACGAACGTGTGCGTTGGTTAGTCATCGTCGGGGTTCTCGGGGGTGTTGCGAACGCGAATACGGCGGTCTCGACGGCAGACGTCACGCAGGTCGCGACGGTCTACGGTCGTACTTGCGTGCTGCACGCCGATCGCAAGGTGTCGTGCTGGGGCGAGTCGACGCCGGTGCCGGCTGCGTACCCTGCGCTCGACGGTGCGGTCGAGATTGGGGGCATCGCGATGGGCGTGTGCGGACGCTTCGAGAATGGCGGCGTCGCGTGCAGCGGGCTGAAAGATCGCACGAGCGCCGCCGTCGAGAAGCAACCGCTCGCGGATGTTGTCCAGCTCGGCGGGGATTGCGCGCGCATGAAAGATGGCAGCGTCGCCTGCTACGTCGAGGATCGCTGGCGCGGGGCCAAGGGCATCACCGACGCGACGTTCGTCGATGGCGGCACGTACGGCGCATGCGTCGTCCACGCGGACGGCACGGTGAGTTGCTGGACGCCTGGACGACCCGACAACGCAGAGCTGCTCGGCATTGCGAAGGATGGCGCGCTGACCAAGATCGCTGCGGTCAAGAACGCGATCGGCGTCAGCGTCGGGATGTTCCACGCATGCGCGCGAGAGACGTCAGGACACGTCACGTGCTGGGGTGCCAATCATGACGGCCAGCTGGGGCGTGGCTCGTTCGACGAACGCGCCCCGTACCCATTTCATGCGCCCGCGCGCGTGAAAGGCGTTGCCGATGCCGTCGCGCTCGTATCGAGCGCGGGGAACACCTGTGCGGTTCGCAAGAACGGAACGCTCAGTTGCTGGGGAAGCCTGCACTGGCAGCGCGGCAAGCAGGAGCGCGTGGCTCGACCGGTGGCAATCGCAGGGCTGCGTGCCGTTCGCGCGTTCGCACAGAGCGATCACGCGTGCGCCGTCGGCAAGGGGCGCGACGTCTCGTGCTGGGGCGCAGGGCGCAGCGGCGCGCTTGGCATCGGCATCGATGGCACGCTCGAAGCGCCGCGCGACGTACCGGGACTGACCGACGTCGTGCAGACACACGCGCTGACGCTCGGGACCTGTGCGCTGCGCAAGAACGGATCGATCAAGTGCTTTGGTAGCGGCTTCGACTGGCCGCGCGGCTTTCCCGCGGTGCGCGCGATCTCATCGTTTCAGGACAACGTCACGGGCCTCGATGCCCAGGGCCGGCTGTGGTTCCCGGGCAAGCGTGTACAGCCGTTACCGAAGGCGACGAGTCACTCCGGCGCGTGCGTCATCGCAAAAGGCAAAGTGGTTTGCCGCGCGGCGATCATGTACCAGGGCGCGCGCACCTGGGAGATCGAGCAAGTCTCGGAT
>JBBQFU010000161.1:0-20490 GCA_038322185.1 Haliangiales bacterium | reverse complement strand
TGCGCGCGCCCAAGGCCGAGATCGCCCAGCGCGTCGCGGAGGCCGCCGATATCCTGCAGATCGGCGAACTGCTCAACCGCAAGCCGGGCCAGCTCTCCGGCGGTCAGAAGCAGCGCGTCGCGATCGCCCGCGCACTGATCGGCAAGCCGCGGCTCATCCTTGCCGACGAGCCGACCGGCGCGCTCGATAGCGAGACCAGCGAGCAGATCATGGATCTGCTCGCCGAGATCCACCGCACCGGCATCACGCTGCTCGTCGTCACTCACGATCCAGAGGTCGCCGCGCGCACCCAGCGCACGATCCGCCTGCGTGACGGCAAGGTCGTTCGATCAGACGACGCCGAACACAGCAACCCCGGCATGCCCGCAGCGCGGCCCTCGACCCCGTCGGTAGGCTGATGCTGATCGCCGCGCTCAAGCTGCTCGGCATGCTGATCGGCCTTGCCGCGGCGGTCGGCCTGCTCGTCGTGGTGATCGTGCTCGCGATCGCGTTTGTCCGCATGGTCGGCGTGGGCATCCTGCAGTGGCGCGACATGCTGTCGATCGATCGCTGGACCGAGGTCCTCGTCACGATCGGCCGCAACAAGCTGCGGACCGCGCTCACGATGATCAGCGTCGCGTGGGGCATCTTCGTGCTCGTCGCGCTGCTCGGCCTGGGCCGTGGCCTCGACGCCGGGATGCGCAAGACGTTCGCGCGCGACGCCACGAACGGCGTGTGGATTCGCGCGAACAAGGCGTCGGTGGCGTACGGCGGCTACGACGTCGGCCGGCAGATCATGTTCGAGAACCGCGATTACGAGCGCGCGAAGGGCGTGAAGGGCATCGAGCACATGTCCGCCGAGCACTACATCGGCGGCCAGCGCTGGGGCGCATCGTTCATGACCCGCCGCGGCGGCCGCGCGAACACGTTCGAGCTCGACGCGGTCTACCCGGCCACCATTCGCCTGCAGTCGCAGACGATCATCTCGGGCCGCTTCATCTCCGACGCCGACGTCGCACAGCACCGCAAGGCCGCCGTGATCGGCAAGGTCGTCGCCGACTTCCTGTTCGAAGGCGATCCGCCGATCGGCGACTGGATCGTGATCGGCAGCGTCCCGTTTCAGGTCGTCGGCATCTTCAGTGATCCGGGCGGGCCCGAAGAGGAGCGCCGCATCTACCTCCCGGTCTCGACCGCGCAGCTCGCGTTCAACGGCGGCGAGAAGCTCGGCCAGCTCCAGATGACGCTCGGCCAGGCCGGCCCTGACGAGGCGCAGGCGATCATCGATCAGGTGGTCGGCCAGCTGTCCGAGGCGCATGACTTCGATCCGACCGATCGCCAGGCCGTGCGCGTGCAGAACAACATCGAGCAGTTCGAGCGGTTCTCGAAGCTGTTCTGGATGATCTCGATGTTCGTCGTCGTGATCGGCCTTGGCACGCTGGCGGCCGGCGTCGTCGGCGTGTCGAACATCATGATGATCGCGGTCAAGGAGCGCACGAAGGAGATCGGAGTGCGCAAGGCGCTCGGCGCGACGCCGTCGTCGATCGTGTTCATGGTGCTGCAGGAGGCGATCTTCCTCACTGCCCTCGCCGGCCTGCTCGGCCTGACCGGCGGCGTCGTCGTGCTCGAGCTCATGGGCCGTATGGACAACGAGTTCATCTTGAACCCGGGCATCGACCTCACCACCGGTCTGGGCGCGACGGGATTTCTCGTCCTCGCCGGTGCGTTCGCCGGTTACTTCCCTGCGCGCGCCGCCGCGAAGGTCAACCCCATCCACGCACTGCGAGATCAATAGTGTTCGACCTCGATAAGTGGAAGGAGATCTGGGCGACGCTGCGGAGCAACCGGCTGCGCACGTTCCTCACCGCGTTCGGCGTGTTCTGGGGAATCGTGATGCTGATGGCGATGCTGGGCTTTGGCTCTGCGATCCAGACCGGCAGCCAGCGCCAGATGAAGGGCATGGCCACGAATTTATTATTCACCTGGGGCCAGGTCACCACCGAGGCCTTCGACGGGCTGCCGCCTGGCCGCAACGTGAAGTTTAACACCGATGACATCGAGCTTCTGCGCCGGCTGCCCGGGGTCGACGTCCTCGCGCCGCGGCTGCAGCTCGGCGGCTGGATGAACAACTTCGTCGTCCTGCACGAGAGCAAGACCGGCACGTTCACGGTGATGGGCGACTATCCCGATCTCCGCCACATCGTCGCGTTCGAGTACGACGCCGGGCGGTTCATCAACGAGCGCGACATCAAGGAGAGCCGCAAGGTCGTGGTGATCGGCAAGGCCGTGCGCGAGATGCTGTTCGATCCGGAGGTCGACCCGATCGGCAAGTACGTCAAGATCAGCGGCGTCTACTTCCAGATCGTCGGCATCACCCGCACGCTGCGCAGCGGTGGCCAGGGCGACCGCGACGCCAACACGTTGTTCGTGCCGTTCACGACGATGAAGACCGCGTTCAACATGGGCAACCGCGTCGGCTTCTTCGCGATGACCGCGAAGCCCGGCACCGACGGTCCCGAGCTCGAGCGCCAGGTACGTGAAGCGCTGTCGCGCCACCACCGCATCTCGCCCGACGACATGCTCGCGATCGGCTCGTTCAACATGTTCGTGATGTTCTCCAAGTTCCAGACGTTCTTCTTCGTGCTGTGGCTGCTCAGCTGGGTCGTCGGCGGGCTCACACTGCTCGCCGGCGTGGTCGGCGTCTCGAACATCATGCTGATCACGGTCAAGGAGCGCACGAAGGAGATCGGGGTGCGCAAGGCGCTCGGCGCGACCCCGATGTCGATCGTCACGATGGTGGTCAAGGAGTCGGTCGTGCTCACCACGCTCGCCGGCCTCATTGGCGTGGCCGCGGGTGTCGGCATGCTCGCCGGCGCCGATGCACTGTTGTCGACGATGCCCGACTCCCCGCTTGGCCCGCCGAACATCTCGCTCTCGACCGTGCTCACGGCGGTCGCTGTCCTGGTCGGTGCCGGCGCGCTCGCTGGCATCATGCCTGCCTCTCACGCCGCGTCGATCAAGCCGATCGAGGCGCTACGGGCCGAGTGAACGTATGAAGAAAGTCCTTACCTGGTTCGGTGCCGCGCTCGTCGTCCTCATGATCGGCGGCGCGTTCGTGTACCTGTACAAGAAATCCCAGTCCAAGCCCGTGGTCTTCCAGACCGAGACGGCAGAGCTGGCGGACATCGTGAAGAAGACCGTCGCGACGGGCTCGATCGTGCCGCGCCGCGAGGTCGAGGTGAAGCCGAAGGTCACCGGCGTGCTCGCCGAGCTCTATGTGGTGCCGGGCACGAAAGTGAAGCTGGGCGAGCCGCTGGGCAAGATCTCGATCATCCCCGACGCGATGCAGATCAACCAGGCCGAGGCCGGCGTGCGCTCCGCGCAGATCGCGTTCGACAACGCCAAGCGCGAGCTGCAGCGCAACGAGGATCTGTTCAAGAAGGGCGTGGTCGCCGATGCCGAGCTGCAACGCTATCGGACCGAGTTCGCGCTGCGCCAGGCGGAGATGAACACCGCCGGCAGCTCGCTGCAGCTCGTGAAGGAAGGCGCGACGCGCGGCCAGGGCAAGGAGTCGTCGCTCGTGGTGACCTCCACGGCCGCGGGCATGGTGATCGACGTGCCGGTGAAGCTCGGCTTCTCCGTGATCCAGGCCAACAACTTCAACCCGGGCACCACGATCGCCGTGGTCGCCGACATGGACGACATCATCTTCGAGGGCCGCGTCGACGAGGCCGAGGTTGCGAAGATCAAGGAGGGCATGAAGCTCTCGATCAAGGTTGGCGCGCTCGAGGCGGAGCTCCTCGAGGGCAAGCTCGAGTACATCTCGCCCAAGGGCAAGACGATCGACGGCGCGATCCAGTTCGAGATCAAGGCGGCCGTGACGCAGAAGGCCGGCACGCTCATCCGTGCGAACTACAGCGCCAACGCCGACATCGTGCTCGACGAGAAAAAGCAGGTCCTCGCGATCCGCGAGGCCCTGGTGCAGTACGAGGGCGAGAAGTCGTTCGTGGAGGTCGAGACGGCACCGCAGACGTTCACCAAGCGCGACGTCCAGCTCGGGCTGTCCGACGGCATCAAGGTCGAGGTGCTCTCGGGCGTGACCAAGACCGACAAGATCAAGATCCCCGAGACCGCGGGACCGGCAGCCGCGCCGCCGCTCGGCAAGCGCAGCCGTCCGCCGCGTGGGAAGTAGCTAAGGGATCGCCGTAGAACCGGCGACCGAGTCTATCGCAGCCACATCGCCACAAAAATGTTAGCTTGTCGTCGTGGGAATCCGACTCGGCGCCATCGACACCGGCTCCAACGCGATCCGCGTCGTCATCGCCGAGCTGGACGCCTCCGGCGAGCTCATGCGGGTCGAGGCCGAGCGCATTCCGGTCCGCCTCGGCCACGGTGCTTTCACGCGCGGCGAGCTCGATGGCGAGCTGATCGACCAAGCGGTCGCCGCGTTCGTGCGCTTCCGCGAGCGCTTCGATGCGAACGGCGTCACGATCTACCGGGCGGTCGCCACCAGCGCGGTCCGCAACGCGTCCAACCGTGACGTGCTCTTGCACCGCCTCTATCACGAGGCCGGAATCGAGCTCGAGGTCATCGAAGGCGAGGAAGAGGCGCGCCTCGTCCGCAAGTCGGTCATGGAGGCGTTTGGTGGTCCGCAGCACACGCCGAAGGCGATCCTCGATCTCGGCGGCGGAAGCCTGGAGATCAACCTCGCGAAGACCGGAACCTGGAGCGGTTACTCGCTGCCGGTCGGTACCGTGCGCCTGCTCGAGACATTCGGGCTCGATGGCCCGATCGCCGAGGCCGAGGCTGGCATGGTGCGCCGCTACACCGCGACGCTCGTGCAGACGGTCGCCCGCGCGGGCGCGGTGGCCGGGACCGCCGCCATCACCGGCGGCAACGCCGAGGCGCTCGCCAAGATCCTCGTTCCGAGCGGCGGCGCGATGCCCACGTTCGAGCTCGCCGCGCTCGAGAAGCTGCTGCCCGACATCGTCCGCTCGACGGTCGACGAGCGCATCGAGAAGTTCGGCGTCAAGCGCGACCGCGCCGAGGTGCTCGGCATTGCGGCGCTCGTGTTCGCCACCGTCACGCGGCAGCTCGGATTCAGCAGGCTCGTGGCGCCTGGCGTCGGCGTCCGTGAAGGCCTGCTCATCGAGCTCGCCGAGACTGCGCGCGAGGAGCAGACCCGCGCCGAGGGTGCGCACGACAAGGCGCTGCTCACGGCCGCGCGCACCTTCGCGAACCGAATGGATCACGACACCACGCACGGCGAGCACGTACGCATGCTCACGCGCACGCTGTTCCACCAGCTCCGCGACGTGCACGGCATTCCCGAGGATCGCGGCGTACTGATCGAGGTCGCGGCTCTGCTTCACGACGTCGGCGAGGTGGTCAACCAGCGCGGTCACCACAAGCACAGCGAGTACATGATCCGCTGGGGCCGCATCCCCGGCCTTGACGACATGGGGCGCGAGCTGGTCGCGCTCATGGCGCGCTGTCACCGCAAGGACGCCGCACGCGCCAAGGAGATCATCAACAGCACCGCGCTACCGAAGGATCTCCGCGGTCAGCTGCGCAAGATGACCGCCCTGCTCCGAGTCGCGGACTCGCTCGACAGCGACCACCGCTCGCGCGTCGAGCAGATCGTGTGCACGCGGATGGGCAATGCGATCCTGCTCGACCTCGTGGTCAAGGATGGCCCGTCGCGCGATGATCCGAAGCTGCAGCGCAAGACTGACTTGCTGTCGGACGAGCTCGGCCTCGAGGTGAAGATCACAGTCGCGCGCCCGGTCGCGCTGCCGAGCGGAACATCGGAAGTCAGTGCATCCGGCGAGCTAGCTGCGGTCCGCGCGCCCGCCAGCTGATCGGCAACCCCAGCGCCGACGGGCCGTGGTATCTGGCGACCATGCGTCGCGCCGTTGTTGTCGCCCTGATCGCCGCGTGCGGGGATGATCCGCCGACCGGTCCGATTTCGGCCCACGTCACCCACTACGACTACACGTTCGACATCGAGTCGCGCGCCGCGCGTGCCGAGCTCACGCTCGAGGTCGATGAAGGTGGCGACTGCATCACACTGCCGATGCGCGCGGCGCACCGAAGCGCCGATCTCATACCGACCATCAACAACGACGAGGTGAAGACAGCAGCGTTCGGCACCGACGTCGCCGAGTTTTGCGGCGATGGCTACGAGACCGGAGCGACGATCAAGCTCGCGGTCGACGTCACGGTCCCGCTCGAGACGATCGGCACCAGCCAGGTCGGCTACTCGGTCACGCGCGACACGCAGGGCAACGACTTCTACTACATGGTGAGCTGGGTCAACGGCTGCGACCAGTTCGGCCCGTGCGACAACCGTCCCGATCAGTTCGCGACGTATCGATTCACCGTCACGCATCCGGCAACGCACAAGGCGCGCTGTCCGGGGACGATCACCGAGGCCAGCACGACGCAGACGATCTGCGACTTCACGCACGACGGTGGTCCGACGTACTCGACGTTTGGCATCGCCGCGTATCCGGCGTGGACGCAGACCGACAAGGGCCTGTGGGGCGGCGTGCAGGTCACGCTCTACGATCGCGCGCAGACGGAGATCGAGGACGCGATCGATGTCGCGTTCCACGGCAGCTTCATGGACTGGATGCAGTCACAGTTTGGTCCGTATCCGTACGGCACCGAGCTGCGCGTGCTCACCGCGCCGACGTACTGGGGCGGATTCGAGCATCCGGGCAACATCGTGCTCGACGATTTCCTCGCGCGTGACACGCGTCAGAGCTACTGGAACGACACCGCGCATACGCTCAATCACGAGATCGTGCACATGTGGGCCGGCGATCAGACCACGCTCGCGAGCACGTACGACTTCGTCTGGAAGGAAGCGATGGCCGAGTACCTGACGTACGTCTTCGAGGACATGACGTCGACGGCCTACGGCACGCAGACGGCGGGCGCTTGGAAGTCGTTCGGCGCGGCCGCGGGCTTCTACCCGGTGCCGCTCGACGAGCCCGAGCTATTCACGTACTACGGCGACGTCTACGGGCCCGGCCCGATGATCCTGTTCCGCCAGCTCGAAGTGCTCACGTCGCGCGCGCAGGTTCTCGCGGCGATCCAGTCGCTGCTCGGCACGCCGCGCGGCCTCAGCGTCGATGAAGTCGTTGCCGCGCTCGAGCAATCGACAGGTCTCGATCTCGACGGCTACGCGACCGCGTGGATCCGCGGCAGCGGCAAGCCGGCGTGGCCGCGCTACAACATCACGTACACCGCCGGTGTCGGCACGAGCACGCTCGCGCTGGTTCAAGCCAACAAGGGCGCCAACCCGCGCGGCTGCAAGTTCCACGTCGCGCTCCGCGGCGCAGCAGCGGGTGAGGAAGCGCTCGTCGAGGTCAACACGTTCACCAGCGGCGTCGATCAAACGCTCCAGGTGCCGACGCCCACGTTCACGGTCACCGATGTCGTGCTCGATCCTGGGGCAGAGTGCCTCGTCTACGCGATGACCGTCATCCCGTTCGCGCCTTCGTCGACGAACACAGTGCGCGTCAGCTCACCGTTCAACACGCCAGCGCTACATCCTTGGAATCGCCACCGTTAGATCCGGATTTTTCTGGGGCGGGATCCAGCAATCCAAACGCGCTTTTGGTATCGAAGGGCCTCAAAAGAGGAGCCTGAAAATGCGTGGATCTCGTTTCCTGATTGCGGCAGTTGTACTCACTCTCGGCGCCTGCGGCGGCAAGCTGCCCGGCGGCAAGGGCGTTCCCGGCAGCGACAAGGTCCCGGGTGGCGGCAACCTTCCCGGTGGCCTCGGCGGCTCGTCGGGCATGGTCGACCCCAACACCTGCGGTAACTACGCAGCGTCCGAGGCGGGTGCACGCCTGAAGCTCTTCCTCCAGGCCATCACGGACCTCCAGAAGACCGCGCAGGAGACCATCGAGGTCGTCCGCACGAGCTGCAAGATGATGGGCAACGAGCTCGGCATGAGCGACGCCGACTTCCCCGACGCCATGGGCACCAACGATGTCTGCGCCAAGGTCTGGGGCGCCTACAACGACAACATGAAGGTCGCCGTGAAGAGCAAGGCGGCGTTCAAGTTCACCTACGAGCCGGCCGTCTGCAGGATCAACGTCAACGCGACCGTCGATGCGGCTGCGAAGTGCGAAGGCAAGGCCGCGGCGGATGTCGGCGCGAGCTGCTCGGGTACGTGCCGCGGTACGTGCGACGGTCAGTGCGCCGGCGGCGCGAAGGCTGGCACCGGCGGCAGCGCCGGTGGTGGTCAGTGCAACGGTGAGTGCAAGGGAACTTGTAAGGGCGAATGCGAGGGTCACGCGGACGTGAAGGCGTCGGGTCAGTGCAAGGCGCACGCGCAGGCGGAGGGGTCGGCTGACATGAAGTGCACCGAGCCGAAGTTCTCGGTGAAGCTCGACGCGAAGCTCGTCGTCGACAAGTCGAAGGCCGAAGCGACGCTCAAGGCGATCCAGGCGGGCTTCCCGAAGCTCCTCTCGGTGCAGGCGCGCCTGCGCCCGCTCCAGGCTGCTGTCGAGTCGACGGCGTCGGCTGCGAAGGAGCTCGCGGAGATGGGCCCGACGTTCGTCAACTCGTTCAAGGACCAGGCCATGTGCATCTCCGGTCAGATTGGCGCTGCCGTGTCGGCCGCGACCAGCATCCAGGCCGACGTCTCGGTCTCGGTCGAGGTCTCGGCGTCGGCCTCGGCTTCGGCCTCGGGCGGCGCGTAAATAACGTCCCTGAGGATGGCGGGGTGAGCACCTCGTCATTCGCATAACGCCGGCTGGGCAATCCCCTGCCGGCGTTCGTATTTTCGGCGCGTTTCGGCAGCTGTTTGGCCCCGGGTCCCTCGCTTCGCTCGGGCCCGTGGCACGGGGACCTCGGTCCAGCCCCACCACCAACCCGCGCCCTGCCGAGGGCCCTGGCGCAGCGTCGATCTTTGGTGTAGCAACCCCTCTCCAATGAAGACGCTCACCGAGTTCTCTCCCCTCCTGCTGCGAAATGCAGCCGCGGCACGTGCAGCAGCGAAGGGCTCGGCGCCGACGGCAGATGTCACCGAGGCCGCTGCCGCTGCGAGCGAAGCGCCGACCGGTGATGCGGCGGAGGGCGCTGACGCGAGCACCGAGGGTGCCGACGCGAGCGCCGAGGGCGAAGTCTCCGCGAGCGCCGCCGAGGGCGACGTCTCCGCGAGCGCCGACGGTGGCGACGCGAACGCCGCCGAGGGCGAAGTCTCCGCGAGCGGCGGCGACGCGAGCGGCGACGCGAGCGCCGAGGGCGGCGAAGCCGCTGCAAGTGAAGGCGAGAGCGACACGATGACCGCCGAAGGCGGCGACGCATCGGCTGAAGGTGGCGAGGCCAAGCCCGCCGCGCCGAAACAGGACGAAGCAGCGATCGCAGCGGTCGCGGCCGCGCTCAACGTTCAGCCCGATCGCGCCGCGCGGCTCGTCGAGGCACTCGAGATCATCGGCGGCCGGATCGATCAGGTTCGCCTCGTCCGCGTGTTCCAGGGCGAGAAGGGTCCGCACAACGCGGTGTCTCGTGGCGAGTATCACTACGTGATCGACAAGGTCGCGGGTCCGCAGCGCGCGCGCAGCAACGATGATCGCGGCGGTGGCCGTGGTGGTCGTGGTGGTGGCGAGCGTCGTGGCGGTGGTGGTCCTGGTGGCGGTGGCGGCGGCGGTGGTGGTGGTGGCGGCGGTGGCTTCGGCGGTCGCGGTGATCGCGACAAGCCGCGTGGCCTCGGCAGCCTCAAGATCGGCGCGCCCAAGGTCGAGAAGACGGACGACGATCGTCCGGCGCGTGGCGAGATGCCGAAGGCCGGCGTCGGTTGGCAGCTCACGGCCGCGCCGCGCGACTTCAGCGATCGCGGCCCGCGTGGTCGCGGTGGTCCGGGTGGCCCGCGTGGGCCCCGTCGCGATGATCGCGGTCCGGGTGGTCCCGGTGGCGATCGTCCGCGCGGCGGACGTGGCTTCGCAGGTCCTGGCGGTGGACGTGGTCCCGGTGGTCCCGGTGGCTTTGGCGGTGGTCCCGGTGGCGATCGCGGTCCGCGCGGCCCAGGTGGCGGCGGTGGCCCCGGTGGCTTTGGCGGTCCCGGCGGTGGCCGTGGTCCGCGTGGTGGTGGTGGTGGCTTCGGTGGCGGTCCCCGCCCCGAAGGCCAGCTCGGCGATCAGCAGAATGCCGGCGGTGGCGCGCCGCGCCAGCCGCAGGAGCCGCGCCTCGGCCCCGACGGTCAGCCGTTGCCGCCGCGCAGCAAGCGCCCGCGCAAGCCGATCGGTCCGGATGCCAACGGCATGGGACCGGACGGAAAGCCGTGGGATCCCGCGCGTCGCGCCCAGCGCCAGGAAGAGCGCCAGGCCCAGGTGAATACTGGCGAGGGTCAGTCCGTCGAAGCGCAGTCGCCTTCGGCGCCAGCCAGCGGCTCGCCTGATTCACCTTCCGAATAGTTGGTCAGCGTCGCCACAATTGAAGAAATTCTGGCCTGGGGTCGGTGTCGTGGTTCTATCTTCAAGGTTGGAGGCACTCTATGTCGCGTAACTGGATGTCCGCAGCAGCTCTCGCTTTCGCTGTCGTCGCCGCGACGAGCGCGCCGGTCTACGCTGATCTCTCGAAGCCGGTGACCGCCGCGTTCAAGGGTCAGCTCGTCGTCTCCAAGGGCGACCTGCCCACGGGCAAGAACGACAAGGACACGATCGCGAAGATCAAGAAGGAGCAGATCAAGGAAGTCAGCGGTAGCCCCAAGGGCGACGTGACTGCCTGGACGTTTCACTACACCGCGTTCCTGTCGAAGACCGGATCGAAGAACCTCAAGCTGCAGTTCCTCAAGGGCGGCAACCTGTCGGCAGATCAATCGCTCGATGGTATCGACCCGAAGTCGAACATCCTCAGCGGTGACATCAGCATCGACGAGGACGAGGGTCTCTCCAAGGGCAGCACGTACACCGTGCAGCTCGTGACCGGTTCCGGTGCGGTCGTCTCGAAGACGACCCTGATCATGAAGTAGCTGCGCGAGCGCGGTACCGCGGCGCGCCACCACTGTACGGTGGCCGCATGGCCGAGTTACGGGGACCGCGGGGCGCGATCAGCTACACGCGTGATGACCTCGGCTTTCCTTCGATCGATGCGAAGAGCCTCGAGGACGCGACCTGGGCGCGCGGTTGGTTTCACGCGACGGATCGACTCGTCCAGGTCCAGCTGACGCTCGCGGTGGCCCGCGGCCGCGCACTGTCGCTTCTCGGCGAGAGTCCGTTCGCGCGTTACGTCGATCGGATGACGCGCCTGCATCGCTTCACCGACGACCTCGACGCGCAGATCGCGAAGCTGTCGCCAGAGTCGCGGCGCATCGTCGACGCGTACGCTGCGGGCTTCAACGCGGGTGCGAAGGCGCGCGGCTGGCCACTTCTCCTGCGCGCGGCCGGCATCGCGCCGCAGCCGTATCGGGCGCAGGACATGATCCTGATGTATCGGATCGTCACGTGGTTCGGACTCAATCAGCTCGTCGAGATGGCCGCGATCATCACCGCGGAGCTCGTCGCGAGCAAAGCATCGCCCCGCGCACTCCAGCTCCTGCTCGGTGATGCAGCGACTGCTGACGAGCTCGCGGCTGCGCCGATCGCAGACTGGCCGGCGGAGCTCTCGGCATTCGATGGTGTCGTGGCGGACGGCGCCGATGGGAGCAGCGCAATCGCGGCGGGCGGCATGGGCGGCTCGAATGCGATCGCGATCGCGGGCTCACGCTCGGCCTCGGGTGGCGCGCTGCTGTGCGCCGATCCGCACCTCGAGATCGCGCGCATTCCTCCGGTGCTCTACGCGACGCACGCCACGCACGGCGGCGACGGCTACATGCAGGGACTGCACATCCCGGGCTTGTGGTTCGCGTCGTTCGGGCGAACCGATCGCATCGCGTGGGCCTACACGTATGGCCGCGTGCAGAGCGTCGATGTTCGCGTGGTGCGCTGTCGCGGCGGCGAGATGTTCGACGGATCCGCGTGGCGCCCGCTCGCGAAACGAACCTCGCAGGTCTCGATCAAGAAGCGTCCCGAGGAGACGTGGACATTCTGGGACTGCGACCTCGGCACGATCGTCGGCGATGCGGGAGGTGAGGCGGAGGTCGCCCTGCCCTGCGTCCTGTGGAGCGGCGTGCGCGAGACCTATCGCGAGCTCGACACGGCGGTGCGCTTGGTCCGCGCACCGGACGTCGACACCGCAGTCGCGCTGCACAAGGAGTTCTCGGCGCTGTGCATGGACGCGGTGATCGCTGACGCATCCGGCCGCATCGGACACGTGATCACGGGCCGCATGGATGCGCGACCTGCATCGAGTCGCGGCATGGTGCCGCGCGTGCCCGACGCAGCCACGCCGGTGGCGCACGACGATGCGACGCGACCATCGACGATCGATCCGCCGATCGGCTGGCTGGTGTCCGCGAACGGGCGCCCCATCGAGGCCAACGCGAGCACCTGGGTGCCGATGGGTGACACCCCCGCGCGTCACCAGCGACTCGCCGCGCTGGTCGGCAGCAAGGAGCGCCCAGAGCTCGATGACCTCGCCCGATTCGTGCTCGACAGCAGCGACGCGTGCGCGATGCGCCTGCTCGCCGCGTGGGCGCCGCACATGCCCGACGATCCGCAGGCTCACGCGCTCGTCGAGTGGGCGCGCGATCAGCCGGGCACGACCACCGAGCACTTCGCGCAGCTCACGCTGTGGACCGTGCTCCACCTCGAGGTCAGTCGCGTCCTGCTCCGCAAGTATCTCGGGCGGCGCGGGGAGCACATCCTGGACGTGCTCGCCGGCTTGCAGCTCTTCCGCCATCACCTCGACGAGGCACTCGCTCTGGAACGGCCGCAGCACCTCGATGCCGCCACGCTGCGCGCCGTGATCGCCGAGGCGTTCCCGCGCGCGATCGTCCGCGCCCGCTCCCCCGACGTACAGCTGCCGCGACGCGACAAGTTCAAGAACGCCGTCTTCGCCGGCAAGCTGGGCTGGCTCCTCGACAGCAAGCCGATCGAAAACCGCGGCGGCCCGACGACGCCGAACCAGGTCACCACGCAGCAGCTCGGCGATACGACCGTCGTGTTCGGCGCGGCCGGCCGCTACCTGTGTGACATGTCCAAGCAGGGTGGCTGGTACTGCATCTCGGGCGGAGCCTCCGAGCGCCGCTTTGGCGTCGGCTACGGTGCGGGGCTCGAGGACTGGGCACGCGGCCGATTCCGCCCGCTCGGCTCTCCCGTCGGCGCCGCACCGCGCGCGCTCTAGCGGATCCGCCGGTGTGTCCCGACGGCCGCCGCCACGCCCGCTGATGACTACTTCGTCGCGAGGACGCGCTTGGCCGCTTCGACCACCGCGCCGACGTTGATGCCGAGCTTGTCGAGCACGATCTCGCCCGGCGCCGAGGCGCCGAAGCGATCGATGCCGATCGCGACGCCGCGATCGCCAACGTACTCGCGCCAGCCCATCGTGATGCCGGCCTCGACCGAGACGCGCTGCCAGCGCGCACGCGGCAACACCTGCTCGCGATACGCGGGATCCTGCTCGGCGAACAGCTCCCAGCACGGCATCGAGACGACGCGCGCGGAGACGTTCTGCTTCGCGAGCTCCTCACGCGCGGTCATCGCGAGCGAGACCTCGGAGCCGCTGGCCATCAGGATCACGTCGTTGCCTTCGGCGAGCACGTAGGCACCGCGCGCGGCATCGGGTGCACCGGCGGGCGCCAGCGTGGGCAAGTCTTGGCGCGACAGCACGAGGCCGGTGGGACCGGTCTTGCGCGTCAGCGCGACCTTCCAGCCCGCGATGGTCTCGTTGCCGTCGCACGGCCGGAACACCGCGAGGTTGGGAATCGCGCGCAGCGCCATCATGTGCTCGACGGGCTGGTGCGTCGGGCCATCTTCACCGAGACCGACCGAGTCGTGCGTCCACACGTAGATCGCCGGCTGTGCGTTGAGCGCAGCGAGGCGGACGGCCGGTCGCATGTAGTCGGAGAACACGAAGAACGTGGCGACGTAAGCGCGCACGCCACCGTGATAGAGCATGCCGTTGCAGATCGAGCCCATCGCGTGCTCGCGGATGCCGAAGCGCAGGTTGCGACCGACGCCCGTCTTCTCGTAATCACCACCGCCGACGATCGTCTTGGTCGAGCCACCGAGGTCGGCATCACCGCCGAGGAACCACGGAATCTTCGCCGCGATCGCGTTCATGATCTTGCCGGACGCGTTGCGCGTGGCGACGGCGCCGCTGAACGTCGGGATGGTCGAGTCCCAGTTCGCGGGCAGCTTGCCCTCGATCGCGAGATCGAGCTCGGCGCCGAGCTCCGGGAATGCCTTGCGATAGGCAGCGAGCTTCTCGCGCCACTGGTTATGCACGGCAGCGCCGCGCTTACCGCCCTCGCCAAGATGCGTGCGCACGGCGTCGGGGACGAGGAACTTGGCGGCGGGGTCCCAGCCCAGCGCGGTCTTGGTGGCAGCGACCTCGGCATCACCGAGCGGCGAGCCGTGCGCGCTGCTGGTGCCGGCCTTCTTGGGCGAGCCGTAACCGATCGTGGTCTTGATGATGATGATCGACGGGCGATCGGCCTCGTTGCGCGCCGCCTGCAGCGCCGCATCGATCGCACCGATGTCGGTATCGCCCTCACCGACGTGCTGGACGTGCCAGCCCATCGCGGCGTAGCGCGCACCGACGTCCTCCGACATCGACAGCGACAGCGGACCGTCGAGCGTGATCTGGTTCGCGTCGTAGAGCCAGATCAACTTGCCGAGGCCGAGGTGACCGGCGATCGACGACGCCTCGAACGCGACGCCTTCCATCACGTCGCCGTCGGAGACGAGCGCGTAGGTGAAGTGATCGATGATCGCGTGGCCGGGGCGGTTGAAGTAGGTCGCGAGGTAGCGCTCGGCGATCGCCATACCGACCGCGTTCGCGGCGCCCTGCCCGAGCGGCCCGGTGGTCGCTTCGACGCCGGGGGTGAAGTGCCACTCGGGATGTCCCGGGGTCTTGCTGTCCCACTGGCGGAACGCCTTCAGATCATCGAGCGACAGGTCGTAGCCCGTGAGGTGAAGGAGCGAGTAGAGCAGCGACGAGCCGTGGCCCGCCGACAGCACGAAGCGATCGCGATCGAACCACTGCGTCTGTTTGGGATCATGTTTGAGGTGGCGTTGCCACAGCGTGTACGCCATGGGAGCGCAACCCATCGGCAAGCCCGGGTGTCCCGAGTTCGCTTTCTGGACGGTATCGATAGACAGGGTTCTGATCGTGTTGATCGCGAGCGTCTCGATCTCTGTCGTCATGGCGAGCGCAACCTAACACGGAGCCCGATGTCCCCGCTTCATGGTGGTACGATGCCGCGGCATGCGGGCAGCGAAAGCTCTAATCCTCGTCAGTGTTCTGGCGTGCGGCGGCCGGACCGCCACGCCGCCGCAGGTGATCACGATGCCGGTCCCGGTGATGGCGCCCGGCGTGTACGCCGATCCATGTGGCGGTGGTGGCACTCCCGCAAAGCCGGTCGACCCATGTAGCGGGTTGCCGCCGCAGACGCACGACGCACCGATCGGGCCCGCTGTCGTCGAGGAACCGCCCCCGGTCCTGCCCGACTCGAGCGCTCCCGAGTGGTTCCCGCCGCCGTGGAAGAAGGTCGCGGTCGGCCAGACGGTCGCGTTCGCCACCACGCTGATCGATCAGGACCTCGACGAGACTGCGGTCCGCGCGACCAAGCTCCCCGCATCGGCGAAGTTCGACGCGATCACGCAGACGATCGTGTGGACGCCAACCGAGGCAGAGGTCGGCAAGGCGAAGTTCGAGCTCGAGGTCACCCAGCCCGGCCGCAACAAGACGATCACCAAGGCGTTCTCGATCGATGTCGTGAAGGGCAAGGCGATTCCCGAGCCGACCGCGCCGCAGCAGTCGCCGATCATCGAGACGCTCCTGATGATCCGCCAGCCGGCGCGGCTCGTCGACGCGAACACCGAGTGGCCGCTCACCAGGATGCTCGAGGTCGGCGCGCAGACGTTCAAGCTGCAGATGCCGGAGGCGCGCCGCAACGCGATGACCGACCCACTCGATGGTCAGCAGGCGTTCCGCCAGATGCTCTACGGGCTATCGCTGACCCACAAGAATCCGCGCCTCGATCCGTCGTCATCGCAGTTCGACAAGGCCGCGTTCGGCGATCCGACCACCTGGAAGATCGTCACGGTGCGTCCGCGCATCGACCGCGCGTGGACCGAGCTGCGCGTCGTGTATCAGGCGACGAAGGCGGCCGAGCCCGTGTTCGCGATGTTCCGCGTGCGTCCGGTGGTCGAGTACGTGCCGGCCGCGCCTCGCCCGCCCGCAGAGCTCGAGGCGAACAACAAGACGTTCCTCGGTATGGTCGCCAGGCACCTGATGAAAGACGGCGGCGTGAACAAGGCGTTCGTCAAGGACACCGCAGCGCACAGCAAGGCCGTCGCGGCGTTGATGACCGAGGTGATGACGTACGACGACACCAAGACCGCGCCGTACCTCCACGGCTTCATGATCGGTATCGCGACCGAAGCCCGCATGGGTGGCGGCACCAACCGCAACGCCGACGGCAGCTACAAATCCGGCGACGCGTGGGCGTGGAGCGCGATGAAGCCGTTCGCCGGCAGCGGCGGACCGATCCAGGTCTATCAGAACGTCGCGATCCCCGGCTTCTGGACGGACACCAAGCCGTCACCCGACAACGCGACGTGGATGCCGGTGTGCGCGCCGCGCTTCAATCCGGCCGACAAGTTCATGCCGGGTTACGAGGGCCTGTGCCGCAAGACGATGGGCATCGTGGATCTGCCCGAGCTGCGCGACGGCCGGATCATTAACAGCAAGGTCGACGGCAACAACTTGTTCTTCACGCACAAGAAGAAGTGGTCGGTCGAGAAGCTGCCGCTCGAGGACTCTCGCCGCGACGTCGGCGAGGAGAACGGCATGACCTGTGCGCAGTGCCACATTCGCAACTTCGGCATGCACGACTGGAAGGATCCGGGCGCGGTCGATCCGAGCAAGGGCCTCCCCAGGAAGCTCAACAAGAAGCTCCCCACGCTCAACTTTCAGATCATCCCCGGCGCGGTGTGGGAAGCGTTCACGCTCGACTTCCTCAAGCACCAGGAGTGTCGCGGCAAGCTGCAGTACGAGAAGTGGATCGGTCCCGCGGCTGCGAAGGGACTGACCTGCCCGCTCGCGAAGTAAGCGAATGGGCGAGCACAAGAAGAAGCTTCCGATCGCCGACGGCGGCGGTAAGGCAAAGGCCGCCGCCGGCGGAAAGGCAGCGAAGACGCGCGCCGGCGGGTGGGCCGCGTTCACCGACGCTGGCACCGCGCCGCGGTGGCTGATCACTGCGCGCCTCGTCATGGTGGTCGCGCTCGCCGCGACGATCCCGACGATCCTCGGAGTCGAGCACGGCAACCGCATACTGTGGACGATCGCGATCGCCGCGCTGCCGTTCTTCTGGATGACGGTTGGCTTCCACGTCTGGCGCCGCATCTGCCCACTCGCCGCTGCTGGTCAGGTCGGTCGCCTGATGGGAAGGCCGGGCACGCGCAAGATGGGCGACTGGATGAGCAAGAACTACTTGCTCGTGCAGCTCGGCGTGATGGTGTTCGCGCTGTCGCTGCGCCTCACGATCACCAACGGCAGCGACATCGGCCTCGCGGTCTTCCTCGGCGTTGTCGTGACGATCGCGATCACGGTGTCGTTCGTCTACGGCGGCAAGACGTGGTGTAACTTCATGTGCCCCGTCGGGATGGTCGAGAAGATTTACACCGAACCCGCACCGTCCTCGAGCAGCGCCGCCGACGACGTCACCTCGCAGTGCACGCCGTGTGTCGCCTGCAAGAAGCACTGCCCCGACATCGATCTCGAGCAGGGCTACTGGAAGGAAGCCAGTGACCGCTCGCGCCGCATCGTGTACTTCGCGTGGCCCGGCATCGTCGTCGCGTTCTACGTCTACTACTACCTGGCGAGCGGATCGTGGTCGTACTACTTCAGCGGCGTCTGGGCGTACGAGCGCGAGCTCCAGCTGACCACGCCTGGCTTTTTCTTTGCCCCGGAGATTCCGCGCGCGGTCGCAGCGCCGGTCACGCTGATCGGGTTTGGCCTCGCGAGCTTCATCGTGCTCGCGCTCATCGAGAAGCTCGTGCTGCGCATCCGCCCGCTCTCCGTCGATGCAACCGACGATCAGAAGCAAGCCCGTGCCACCCGCGTGCGCCACGCGATGCTCGCATTCGCCGGGCTCGTCGCATTCAACGCGTTCTACTGCTTCGCGGGCCAGCCGTCGCTTCAGCGGCTGCCCACGTGGGTGGTGACCGCCTGGGGTCTCGTCGTCGTGTTCTCTTCGACGGCCATCTTCATGCGCCGCGTCGGCCGCCGCGAGGACAAGTACGTCCAGGAGAAGTTCGCGCAGAAGATCCTCAAGAAGTGGGAATGGGGCGACGCGCCGCCGTCGGACGATCTCAAGGACATCTACCTGCTCCACACCGAACGTACCAAGCAGCGCGAAGCTCGCCTGCGCGCGTACAAGGAGACGGTTCGCGAGATGGTGGCCGACGGCCTGGTGTCACGCACCGAGCTCGTGATCCTCGACAGCCTGCGCGCGCAGCTCGGCGTGTCGGACAAGGATCACCAGAAGCTGATCGGAGAGCTATCCGCGGAGGAGCGCCAGCTGTTCGACCCCGCGTATCAAGGCTCGGTCGAGCAGCGCCTCGCCCGCCAGCAGTACCGCAAGGACCTCGAGCGCATCGTCGTCGAGGCAGCTCGCCAGGGTTCCTCGCCCGCGGCCTCCACGCTCGACGCGCTCCGCACCGAGCGCGGCGTTGGCGTGGCCGAGGAGCAAGCCGAGCTCGCCGCCATCGTGGCGCCGGGGGGGCCGATCGCCGCGATCTACGAGGCCGAGCTCGTCGAGATGGGCCGGCTCGCGGCGGCGGCCGAGGCGACGAAGTCGGGCGATCGATCGTCGGCGAGCAATATCAAGATCGCGCCCGCTCAGCTCGCGGCGGCGGCGGCGGGTGGACTGGCTGTACCCCAGCCGGGCGCCACCGATTCGGCGAGCCTCGCCCTGCTCCGCCACCTCGCGCAGCGCCGTGCGCACGAGCATGCGGTCCACGCGCTCGGCGTGCTCGCGGTGATGACGAAGAAGCCCGAGGTCGAGCACCTGCGCGAGCACGCATCGGGCCGCGGCAAGCTCGAGCTCAGCCGGCTGGCGATGCTCGACGGTGTCGATGACGCGCTGCGTACGCCGTTCGTCGATTTGATCCATCGCCTCGAGCGCGAAGAGCGCATCGAGCTGCACCCCGAGCCGTTGCTCGCGCTCATGCACGATTCGTCGCCGCATTTGCGCGCAGTGATCGCAATGCTGCTGTCGCGGTTCGACGATGACGCTTCGCGCACCGCACTGCTGTCGACACTCGACGATATCGATCCGATCGTGCGCGAGGCTGCGGTGCGTTCGATGGGGGCCAAGAGCCGGCTCACGCGCGAGCTACTCTCGAAAGTTCTCAACGATCCGTCGCCGGTCGTGCGTCACGCAGCGGTCCGCGCGGTGTCGGGCACCACGTCACAGGAGATGCCCGCCGTCGATCCTTCGATGTTCGCGCAGACCACCAAGGGCGTCGGCCAGAGCGGCGTGTACGCGACACTCGATGCCAATGCCGCGATGGCATCGCTGACGACCATCGAGAAGATGATGCTGATCCGTCAGGTACCGATCTTCTCGGAGCTCGATCCGGCCGACCTCGAGGAGCTGGCGTCGATCGTCGAGGAGCGGATCATCAACGCGGACAAGGATCTGTTCCGCGAGGGCGATGCTGGCGACGCCGTGTACCTGATCGTGAAGGGCAAGGTTCGCGTCTATGTTGGCGGCGGGGATCGCCCCGAGACGATCCTCAACGAGCTGGGTCCCGGCTCGTGCATCGGCGAGATGGCCGTGCTCGACCAGGAGCCGCGGTCGGCCAGCGTCCGCGCCCTCGAGCGCACGCGAACCCTGCGTGTGCCCGGTGAAGGCTTCAAGCGCGTGATGAGCGAGCGCCCCGAGATGTCCGAGGCGATCGTCGCCGAGCTGGTCCGCCGCATGCGCACGCTCAACGCGAAGGTCAGCCAGGCTGCCCGCTGAGCCGCGAACTGGTGATACGCTAGTGCTCCATATGAAGCGTGACACCACCCAGACGATCTGGCGCACTGTCGTGTTCGCGGGCGCAATGCTCGGCGCACCGGCCTGCGGCAGCAAGAAGCCGGCGAACACCACGCCCGCCAACAACACCGCTCCGACCGAGGCCGCTCCGTCGACGGACAACGCCACCCCGTCCGATCCGGCCGCAGCTGCCGATCCGTGCGAAGGCGGCGAGCGCCCGCGTGGCGCCGATCCGTGCGAAGGCGGCGGCACCGGCCGCGGTTTCGTCCTTTCGTGATCTAGCCCGCAACCGGACGCGTTCCCGACGTGTCGATGGTCCCGATGGGGAATTCATCGTCAAGCATCTGGCGCACCGTCGTATTCGCGGGCGCCATGCTCGCCACTCCGCTCGCGGGATGTGGCTC
>JBBQFU010000160.1:0-20577 GCA_038322185.1 Haliangiales bacterium | reverse complement strand
TCCGGCTCGCTGGTTGCTCGCATTCTCGCTGGCTCAGATCGGTGAGTTCGCCTTCGTGCTGCTCTCTCTCGGCAAGCAGGAGGGCGTGTTCTCGGCCGCCTTTGCGGGCCCGCTGTTCGCCGCGGTCGCGATCTCGATGGTCCTCACCCCTCTGCTGTTCATCGCGCTCGAGCGCTGGGTGCTGCCCCGGGTCACGGAGCGTGACGACGACCGCACGCAGGACGAGATCGCACATGCCGACGCGCCGGTGGTGATGGCGGGCTATGGCCGGTTCGGCCAGATCGTGGGCCGTATCCTGCGAGCGAACGGGGTGCAGCTGACAATCCTCGATCTCGATCCGGAGATGATCGACATCCTTGGCAAGCTCGGTGTGAAGGCCTACTACGGCGATGCATCGCGCGTGGAGCTGCTCCATGCCGCCGGCTGCGAGCACGCGAAGCTGTTCATCCTCGCCGTCGACGACAAGGCCGAGGCGACCAAGATCGCAGAGCACGTTCGCCACCACTTCCCGAAGTTGCCGATCCTCGCGCGGTGCTACGACCGCCAGCACTACTGGGAGCTGCGGCGCCTCGGCGTGACGCAGGTGTTCCGCGAGACGTTCGGCTCGTCGTACGAGACCGGCGTCGCGGCACTGCGCGTGCTCGGCTACCGGGCGTTCACCGCCAACCGCCTCGGCCAGAAGTGGCGCATGCACGAGGAGCAGCTGCTCGAGGAGCTCGGCTCGCTGTGGGGCAAAGATCAGGCGACGTACTTCGAGCGGACACGCATGGGCATGGAGGAGGCCGAGCGCCTCATGCGCCAGGAAGATCCGACCCACATCGAGGACAGCGGCTGGGACAACGAGACGCTGCGCGCCGATCGCAAGGTCGATGCGGCCGCCGTCGACGACGCGCCGCGGTCGTAGGCTACTTCTGGATCCGCGCGAGGACCGCGTCCGCCTCTTCGAATCGCTTCATCCCCGCCATCGCGGCCTCGTCGTCGTGCGCGCGCAGGCCCTTGGCGATCATCGCCCAGCCGTCCTCGCGGGCCTGGAGATACTCGAGCATCTCGGCCTTGAGCGGCGCGTCGTCGTCGGCCGCGTAAGCAGCATGCGCCTTGCGCCACGGGGGCAGCAGCTCGGCCTCGATCCGGTCGGCGAACACCTCGTCGGTGAGCTCGCCGGCCTTCGCCTTCGTGATCATCTCGTTCCACTTGGCGAGTACCTCGGTCTCGACCACGCCGAAGTCGCGCAGTGCGTTCGTGGGCTTGGGCACCAGGAACGCGCCGCCACCGACGAGCGCGAGCCCGACAATGCCGACGAGTAGCGAACGACGAGCCGTGGAGTGCTTGTCGTCGGTTCCGAGCTCGAGGAGTAGCCCGATGACAAAGCCGGTGACCAGGCCGCCGGCATGCGCGAGCAAGTCGATACCCTTGGCGCTCACCCCGACCATGACGTTCAGCGCGAGGAAGATTCCAAGCCCGCGCGCCTGGTGGGTCACCTGGGCGCGATCGAGCCGCTCGCGGTGCAGCAGCAAGTACGCACCGAACGCGCCGAAGATTCCGAACACGGCGCCCGACGCACCCGCGGACACGGCCTGACCGCGAAGGCCGCTTGCGAGGCTGCCGGCGAGACCCGACACGACATACAGCACGATGAAGGCAGCGGGGCCGTACATGCGCTCGACGTGACGGCCGCCGTCGAGCAGGCCGATCATGTTCATCGCGAGGTGCATCACCCCGTAGTGGAGGAACATCGACGTGAACAGGCGCCACTGCTCGCCATCGAACGTGATCGGCCCGTAGTTGCCGCCATGGTCCATCATCCACTGCGCGGTCGGCTGCATCGCATCGGCACCGGCGGAGATCTCCCAGCCAAACGCAGCGACGTTGGCGATGGCGAGGAAGATGGCGACCCACGGCCGCGCCGGTTGATCCATCCGTGGATTGTGGCCTAACGGCCGTTGTTCCGGTAGCCGAGCTACTCCTTGGTGGTCGGCTTCCAGGGCAGGACCCTGGCCATCTGACCGCCGACCTTGCTGACGGCGTCACCTACCACATCGCCGACGTCGCGGATCGGGCGTGCCATGTCTGCTGTCAGCGGACGGCGAGCGAGCAGCATCACGGCGCACTTCGCCTCGAATGCGAGACGGCGGTTGAACGCACCGAGCGTCTTCTTGCCGCTGCGACCGCGGCCGATGCCGAGGAGCAGAAGGTCGGCGCGTTCGGCAGCAGCGAGGATCGCGCCGACGGCATCGTCGCTGCGGATGACCTCGAAGCTCGGCTTCACCGGGATACGCATCTCCGACTGCTTGGTCACGGCGCGCACGGTTGCGGCCACGTCGTCCTCGTCGGCGTCGGCCGGGATCACGGTGACGAATACGATCTCGCGCGTCATCTCGCGGCACAGCGTGCCCAGCAGGCGGGCACGCAGCTCGTGCTCCTCGCCACGACCACCCACTGCGACCATCACGCGCTTGGCGCTGGTGATGCTCCAGTCGGCCGGTGCGCGCATCGCAGCGATGTCGCAGTCGAGCTCGTTCATCACGTCCTCGAGGCCGGCTTCGTAAGCGGCGTCGGTGTGCTCGGGCAGGCCGAGCAGCAGCGACTCGCAGCGATGCTCGTCGGCGATCCGGCGGATCTCTTCCCACGGCTCCGAGGCCGCGGTCAGGAGCGCCTCGGGCGCGTGCCCCGCGTTGTAGGACGCGGTCAGTGCTTGCTTCACTGCCTCTTGGGCCTCGGCCAGCTGTGCGAGCCGATCGCCGGATCCGGTCTTGGGAGCTTGTACGATCGACAGGAGCAGCACCCGCGCGAACTCCGTCGGCGCCATCGCGTTGGCGACCTCGACAAGGCTGCGCGCGTGCGCCGGGTTCGAGATCGGAAGCAGCACGAGCGGCGACTTGCCGCGCAGTGTGGCGAGAACTGGATCTAGCGCCTCGGCGGAGGCATCCGCGATCTCTGCGCGGCCCTTGAACAGCGCGAAGTACAGGATCACGCCGAGGCCAGCCCAGATCAGCACGATGCCGCCGGCGTCGGGGACCGCGATCGACTGGAATACCGCAAGACCGGCACACGCGAGTCCGCCAACGATCGGCACGAGCGGAAACAGCGGCGTCTTGTAGATGCCCTCCATCGGGCGACTCCGCTTGCGTGCGAGGTAGGTGGTCATGTGCGTCAGCGCAAATGCCGCGAGGAAGATGAGGCTCGCCGCGGCGCCAGCACCGGCGAGGTTCGGGATCATGAACATGATCGCGACGACCGCGAGCGTGGTCGCGTAGATCGCCATGATCGGCGTTCCGCGCGTCGGATGCGTCTGCTTCATCACGCTTGGCAGCGTGTGGTCGCGCGCCATCGCGTACGAGATGCGGGATGCGGTCAGAAGATTTGCTTGCAGCGCCGACAGCGTGGCGAGGACGATCGACACCACGATCATCCAGTAGCCGGTCGGGCCGAGGAATCGTTGGGCCGCATTCGCGACGACGAGGTCCGGCCGGATCTGGGCGAGGTCGTGGATGTGACCGCCAGGCTCGACGCCGCCGGTCGCGACGACAAACATCATCGGGAAGTAGATCGCGATCGAGATTGCGAGTGACAGGAACACCGCCCGCGGGATGGTCTTCTTCGGATCCTTGATCTCACCGCCGACGGCTGGAATCATCTCGAAACCCTGCAACGAGATGAACAGCAGGCCGACGGCCGATATGATCGCGCTGGCGCCGCCGGTGAAGAACGGATCAAGCGTCGCGATGCTCTCGCTGAGCGGTTGGCGTACGAGCGTGAACAGGCCTGCCGCAACGATCGCGACGAAGATCACGATCTTTCCGATCGTCTCCCAGCGGCCGCCGCCGGTGCCCGTGCGCGCGAGGTTGAGCGAATAGATCACCGTCGCTGTGCTGGCCAGGCCAAGCAGGATGTTGCGGCCCTCGAACCACGCCGGCTGCTCGAATCCGAACGCGTCGAGCACGCCTCGCAGCAGGATCACCATGAACTGCGCGAAGCCAAGCGCGTACAGCACGGACGCGACGATGTACGCGAACCACAAGATCCACCCAACCGCGAACGCTGCGCGGACGGACAGGACCTTCTTCGAGAAGACGTACACGCCGCCCGACTCCGGGAACATGGTCGCGCACTCGGCCACGCTCATCGCGGTCAGCCATGCGACCACGCTGAGGAGCGCGAACGCGAACAGCGCCGAGGGGCCGGCATCACGAAACGCGACGCCGGCGAGCATGAGCAGGCCGCCACCGAGGATTCCTCCCAGGCCGACCAGCGTTGCACCGAAGACGCCGATGCGGCGCTCGCCATCCGACACTAGACGGCGGTGGCCTTGCTGCCCGCCTTGGCCTTTGCGCCGCCCTTGCCGGCGACCATCGCCATGAACTGCGCCTCGTCGAGGCACTGCGTGCCGTACTTCTTGGCCTTCTCGGCTTTGCTCGAGCCCGAGTTGGGATCGGCCATGACCAGGAACTGGAGCTCCTTCGTCACGCCGGCGAGCAGGGTGCCGCCGCGCTCCTCGACGAGCTGCTCGAGCTCCTTGCGTGGACGCGCGAGGGCGCCGGTGAAGCAGAACGTCTTGCCGGTGAGCGGGCCGGAGCTGCTGCGCGCGACCGGGACCACGCCCGCAGCGACGAGCCGGGCGATCTCCGCCTTGCGATCCTTGAGGCCCTCGAACACCGCCTTGCCCTTGCTCGGCCCGACGCCGGGCAGGGCAGACAGCTCGGCGAGCGTCGCCTTCTGGACCTTGTCGATCGAGTCGAAGCCCGCATTGCAGATCGTCTTCGCGGTCTGCAGGCCGAAGTTCTCGATACCGAGCGCGGCGAGGAACTTCGGCAGCGTCAGCTGAGCTGCCTTGAGGTTGTCGAGGACCTTCTGCGCGATGATCATGCCGCGGCGCTCGAGGTTCGCGATCTGCTGCGGCTTGAGCTTGTAGAGGTCGGCGGGCTCGGTCACGAGCTTGGCCTCGACGAGCTGCGCGATCAGCTTGTCGCCCCAGTCGAGCACACCGAGCGCGTCGATCCAGTTCTCGATGCGACCCTCGACGAGCGCGGTGCACTTGCGGTTGCGGCACGCGATGTACTCGCCGATACGCTCGAGCGTCGCGTTACAGACCGGACACTTGGTCGGCGGTTTGGCGGTCTTGCCCTTCTTGGTGACGACCTCCTCGACGTACGGGATCACGTCGTTGCGGCGTGACACGAGGATCTCGTCGCCGATGCCGATGTCGAGCTCGGCGATCATGCCGGCGTTATGCAGCGATGCACGCTGCACCGTCGCACCGGCGAGGACCACGGGCTTGACCACCGCGACCGGGGACACGCGGCCCGACGAGCCGGTCTCCCACACGATGTCGAGCAGCGTGGTGACCTTGGCCTGCGATGCGAACTTGTAGGCGACCGCTGCGCGCGGACGATTGCCGAGCTCGCCGAGCATGTGCTGCACGTGCGAGTCGTTGGCGCGCACGACGAGACCGTCGATCTCGTAGTCGAGCTTGGCGCGCTTTGTCTTGGCGTACTCCTTGTGCCACGCGAGCGCACCGTCGAGGTCGCACGCCTTGCTGTTGGGCACGAGGAAGCCGAGCTCCTCGAGGATCTTGATCTTCTCGACTTCGGTTTTCCAGTCGATACCGTCGAGGTCGTAGAACAGCACGCTCAGGTGCTCGCAGCCCGCGCCGTCGAGGCGCTTGCTCGTACCCGAGGCCTGGTTTCGCGGATTGGCAGCGCCCGGGAACGCCTTCTTCATGTCCGAGAGCTTGAGGATGATCTCGCCGCGGACGGTGAACGACTGTTTGGACTTCAGCTGATGCAGCACGCCCTTCATGCGGCGGGCGTTCTGCGTGATGTCCTCGCCCACCTCGCCGTCGCCGCGCGTGATTGCGGAGACGAGCTTGCCCTTGTCGTACGTCACCGCGAGCGACAGTCCGTCGAGCTTCTCCGTCACGAACAGATCGGCGGTGATGCCCTTGAGCTTGTCCTTCTTGCCAAGCTCGTCGCAGCGAGCCGCCCAGCCGCGGAACTCCTCCTCGCTGACGGCCTTGTTGAGCGAGCCCATCGTGATGGCGTGGCGCGCCTTCTTCCACGCGGTGACCGCAGCGGGTGCACCGACGCTGATGAGCAGCGGGTGATTCGGGTTGAGCTCGCGGAGCTCGTCCTCGAGGGCGTCATAGGCCGCGTCGGTGACGAGCGGCGTACCGTTGTAATAAGCGTCCTTATATTTCGGGAGCAGTTTCGCGAGCTCGGCGATTCGTGCGGTTGGCTTCTTCAAGGCACCCTCCATCCTGCGTAGAATGCAGACGATCTCTCGGGGGGAAACTATGAGTCAAGACGAGCTGTACGCCGTTACGGCGCGCGTGGTCGATGAGTTCACAAGTGCGGCGATGGTGTTCACCGCGCTCGATATCTCGAATGCGGTCAAGCAGACACTCCCGGATGCCCGGCATCGGGAGATCTCGCCCATCGTGCGCGATGTCTACGAGCGGCGCGGGATGGGTGCCTACACCCAGACGCTGATCGATGTGACCGCCGGGGCCAAGTCGGTCAAGGCGTACCTCTATCACCTGCCCGAGCAGACGCCGGCGATGTACGACGACAACATGCGGAGCCAGCTCGCCGTGCCGCCGCAGCGCCAGCAGCAGCGCCAGGCAGAGGATGCTGCGGTGAGCTCATCCTCGAGCGAGGCGGGCGTGCGCATCGGCAAGGACGGCCGCGGCCTCGTGCCGCGCAAGCTGGTCGAGAACGCCGGGATCCATGGTGACCGCGTGCTCGTTCGCAAGGACGCCACCACGCCCAAGCTCACGATCGTGGCAGCCGGGGCAGCCGCCGCGGCGCCCGCGCCGGTGGACCCGCTCTACGCGCTGCCGGATCTGTTCTTTGCCGCCACCGATAATGGGCAACCGCTCAACTACGAGCACCCATCCCTGCTGCATGTGCCGCGCTCGATGCTCGATATCTTCGGCCAGGACCCCAATCTGGTCGCGAAGATCGACGGCCAGACGGTCGTGATCACCAAGCGCTGACACCCTGAACAGATCGTTCCTTGGGATGGGGCGTTTGGGAGGCTATGCGAGCCGTCCACGCGATCATCGGTGCTGCCATTGGCCTGTACGCCACCAGCGCTTACGCCCAGTTAATCCAGGAAGACCGGGTCGAGGCCACGATGCTCGCGACCTCGGGCCGGCCCGAGGGGATGCCGCTCATCGAGGAACGACTCACGGTCGCGATCGATGGCCAGCACGCCACGACGACGCTCACGCAGGTCTACGACAACCAGACCGGCGCAACGACCGAGGGCCGCTATCGCCTTCGCGCGGGCATGGGCAGTCACGTGGGTGGCTTCTCGTACTGGAACGGCGAGCAGAAGATCATCGGCGAGGTGTTCGAGAAGCAGGTAGCCCACCAGGTCTATGACGGCGTGACTCAGCGTCGCCGTGATCCGGGCCTGCTCGAGCAGGACGGGGAGGGCGCCTTCGCGTTCAAGGTCTCGCCGATCACGGCACGCGAGAAGAAGCGCATCGAGCTGCGCTGGACCAAGTGGCTCGAGCGCAACGCGCGCACCGTTCGCTATCGCGCGCCGGTCAACCGCACCGACGCCGAGATCGTGATCACGGTCGCCGGTCCGGTCAAAGACATCACGTCGTCGACGCACAAGCTTCACGTCGAGAAGACGGGCAGTGGCGTGCGCGTACGCGCCGAGGGCGCCAAGACCAGGAGCGAGGTCATCGTCGAGTGGCAGATCGACGAGCCCGAGTGGCAGCCGGTCGCCTACGTACAGCGGGGCACAAGCAAGGCCGATGGCTGGTTCACGGCCGCGCTCGCTGCGCCGAACGTCGACGACAAGAAGGTTGCTGCCAAGGACGTCACGATTGTGATCGATCGCTCGGGCAGCATGACCGGCGATGCGATCCACCATGCGCGCCTCGCAGCGGCCAACATGATCAAGCGCCTCGATGCGCGTGACCGCCTCAACATCATCTCGTTCTCCGACGAGGTCGATCCGCTGTTCGCCGCGCCGCAGACCCTCGACAAGGACACGCGTGACCGCGCCGTCGCCTTCGCCGAGCGGCTGCGTCCGGGTGGCGGCACCGACATCGCACTCGCGCTGCGCACCGCGATCAAGTCGCAGGACCGTAAGGACGGGCGCCCGCGCGTGATCATCTTCATGACGGACGGCCAGTCGGAGGCCGAGCAAGCCCTCGAGGCCGCGAAGGCCGATGTCGGTGATGCGCGCGTGTTCACGCTCGGTCTCGGCAAGGAAGTGAACAAGGCCCTGCTGCAGCGGATCGCCGCTGTCAAGCGTGGTCGCTTCGTCTACGTCGACAGCCCGAGCAACCTCGACTCCGAGGTCGGCAAGCTCGCCGCCAGCATCGCGAAGCCCGTGCTCGTCAATGTCTCGGTTGATGTCGAGGGCGCGCAGGGCGTTCGCATCTATCCGCGCTCGATCCCCGACCTGTTCGCGATGGACGAGCTCGTGGTCACCGGCCGCCTGCGCGGCAAGGGCACCGCCAAGGTCGTGTTCAAGGGCATCCTCGACGGCAAGGAGGTCTCGTTCTCGCGCTCCATCGATCTCGACAAGGCGCCCGCGCGGCCGTGGGTGGGCGCGATGTGGGCGCAGGCTCGTATCGATCACCTCCAGGAGGAGCTCGCGCTCAAGGGCGACCAGCCCGAGCTCAAGACCGAGCTGCTCGACCTCGCACTCGCCTACAACGTGATCACGCCGTACACCGCGTTCCTCGCGATTCCCGAGAGCGAGCTCGGCGAGATGCGTGGCACCCTCGAGGCCGCACGCGCTCGCAAGGCGAAGATCACCGCCGACAACGCCGACATCGCCGCGCTCGACGAGGCCAAGGAGAGGGCGGCCGACTCGAATCTGAGCAGCGCGAACTACGCGCCGGCGCCGGACATGGCGAGCGTCTCGCCGGGCTCAGCCGACGACTTTGCCGAGGACGAGGAGTCCGATGGTGAACCGCTGCGCGCGTCGAGCGAGGTCCGTGGGAAGGGCTGCGCGGGCTGCGCCACACAATCGACCGACCGCGCGGGCTTGCTGCTGCTCCTCGCGATTGTCGGCCTCGTGCTGCGCCGTCGCCGCTGAGGGTCACCAGCCGTTGTCGCGAAGCCACGCCTCGACGCGCGCTGCGAACACGAGATCGACCGTGGCCATCGCGCTGGCAATCGTGAGCTTGAGGTGCGGGAACGCGACCTCGAGCTTGGGGTGATGCTCCATCTCGTCGGCGATCGCTGCCACGCCACTGATCACGGCAGCGAGCTTCACCATCTGCCGGCTGTACACGTCGAGCACGAGGTCGCCGCGTACCAGCGTCCATCGCTTGCCGAGTGCCTTGACCTCGCGCTCCAGCTCGCCGGGCGACAGCTTCGAGCGGCTCACTGTGTGATCGGAGAGGCCGGTGACCATCGGCTCCGGCGCCGGGACCGTGATCGGATGGGGGAGTGCTAGCGCCACCGCCTCGAGCGCGGCTTGCACTTCCTTCATGGTCTGGCAGCGCCACTTGGGAACCTTCGCGAGCATCTTGTCGAACAACAGCGCGGTCAGCGCGGGCGGCATGTCGGTGCGCGTGATCGGCGGCGGCGGGTCGTTGATGATCCGATCGAGCAGCGCGTGCGCCTCCTCGACGCTCGGAAACTCGCCGCGCCGGTTTTCGAGCGCGAATGGCACCTCGCCGGTCAGCATCTCGTAGAGCACGCAGCCGAGCGCATAGATGTCGACGCGGCCATCGATCGCTTCGGGCGTGAGCACCTGCTCGGGGGCCATGAATTCCGGCGTGCCCAATAGATTCCCGCCGGCCACGGTCTTGTCGCTCTGGGCCGTGAACCGCGAGATACCGAAGTCGAGGACTTTGACGTGATCTTGAACGCCGCCGCGATCGGTGAGGAAGATGTTGTCACTCTTGAGGTCGCGATGAATGATGTTGGCGTCGTGCGCGGCATCGAGCGCCGACGCGATCTGATGCGCGATCTTGACCGCACGACCGATCGCCATCTCCTTCACGCGCAGGATCTCGTCGGCGAGCGGCGTACCCTCCAGGTACTCGAACACGATGTACGGGACGTCACCCTTGGTGAATCCCATGTCCGTCGACTCGACGATGTTGGGATGACCGAGCGTGCCGGCCGCCAGCGCCTCGTTCATGAAGCGGCGGATCATCACCGCATCATCGGCGAGCTCGGCGTGCAGGATCTTGAGCGCGACCTTGCGCTTGATCAGCCAGTGCTCGGCCAGGAACACCGTACCCATGCCTCCGTCGGCGATGGGCTTGATGATCTTGTACCGGCCCTCGACTACCTCGCCGATTTTGACCAGGTCGTAACCCAATAGGTCCCTAGCCCTCGATTGTACCGATTACGATGTCGGTATGGCTGCGCTCAGACGTCGAACGTCGTTTGCCGCGCCTTTCGTGATCACCGTTGCAGCGGGCTGCCCCAGCGAGAAGGTAAGGCCGCCAGAGGCCACACCTCGCACATGGACGGTGCGCATGCGCGACATGAAGTGTGAGGCCGCGGAGAACTTCACGACACCGGCGAACTACAAGGGCCCGCCGCCGAATCCGCCGGCCCCGCAAGCGGTCGAATGTCCTGCGGGCATGGCCAGTGCGGTCGTGATGACGATCGAACAGGCACCGGGAAAATCGTATTGCACCTCGCGAAGCCAGGTGACGCCGTGCCCGCTGCCGTACGGGCAAGAGGTGAAGCGGCCGCTGCAGATCCTGTGGCAGATCGAGAAGGAGGGCGCGGACTGCCACGCCGAGGAGCTGTCGAACTGCCCCAAGGGCACCGACTGCAACCCGCCCAAGCCGGTGCACTTCCCGTGTCCGCCGGGCGTCACCGAGGATCATCCGCTCGTGCTCGCCGAGCTACCCGACGCGACATGCGTGCGCGTGCCCAACGATTGTCACGACACCAGCTGTGCGAGAGAGAAGGTCCCGTGCTTGCCCGCCGACGCCAAGCCGATTCCGCGCGACTGAGCTAGGCGTCGATCTCGACGTCGATCTCGACGTCACGCACCGGCCGCGCCTGGCACGCGAGGATCAGACCTCTGGCGCGATCGGCACGCGTGAGCGCGTCCTGGGTCTCCATCACGACCTTGCCGCTCACGAGCCGCGTCTTGCACTGACCGCAGATGCCCGACCGGCACTCGCTCGGAATGTCGATGCCGGCATCCTCGGCGCACTCGAGCACGGTGAGCCCGTTGCTCAGACGCACCACGCGCTCGGCCTGCTTGAACGTGACGCTGCGCTCGACTGTCTCGTCGATGACCTCGGTGTCGGCCGCGAACGCAGCCTCGACGGCCTTGGGAGAGATGAACGCTTCCTGATGGATCTCGGCGTCGGGGACGCCCATGCCGACGAGCAACTCGCGCATCGCCGTCATCATGCGATCGGGACCGCACAGCATGACAGGACCGGACTGCAGCGCCGGCACGAAGCTCTCGACGAGAGCGCGCGTGATGTTGCCGCGCGCGCCGTCCCAGGCCGTGTCGACATCGCCGCTGATCGTGATCTTCACGTGCAGGTTCGGATGCGCCGCTTGCAGCCTCGCGAGCTCGTCCTTGAACACGATGTCCTTGACGAGGCGCACCGAGAAGATCAGATAGAGCTGGCCCTTCCAGCCAGCGTCGGTCATCGCGCGGATCACGCTCATCATCGGCGTGATGCCGATGCCGCCCGCGAACAGCACGATGCGATCCGATTCATGTCCCGCGAAGTGAAACTTGCCGGCCGGCGCCGAGACCTTGATGCGCTGGCCCTCGGTCCATGTCTCGTGCAGATGCTTGCTGCCGTAGCCATCGGGCGCCTTCTTGACCGAGATCTCGCAGTAGTCATTGCGCGTTGGCGGCGACGCGATCGTGTACGAGCGGTTCACGCGCTTGCCGTCGATCGTGAGCGCGAGGTTCAAGTACTGGCCGGGGATGTGCTTGAACGGCAGCAGCCCGCCCGCCGGATTGGTGAAGCGGAACGTCTTCACGTCGTGCGTCTCGGGCGTGATCTTCGAGAGCAGCAGCTCGCCCGCCCAGAAGTCGCGAGGCTTGCGCCCCCGCTTCTTCTTCGGCAGGAAGCGCACGGCGAGCAACACGGCGAGCACGCCGAGGAACACGAGCGGCCGCGTCTTGTCCGACTTCACGAGCATGTAGAAATGGATCGCGCCGGCGATCGCGGCGGGGTAGGCGAGGCGGTGCAGCAGCTTCCAGCGCCTGGCGCCGAGCCGCGACACCATCGCATTGGTCGACGTGATCGCGAGTGGCACCATCAGCAGCAGCGAGCCGAAACCAAACCACAGGTACACGCGCTCGATGATCTCGGTGAGCGTGCTGCCGACGCTGAGGTCGCGATCCCACACGAAGAAGATCACGAAGTGCGCGAGGATGTAGCTGAACGCGAACACGCCGAGGTTGCGGCGCACCGCGATCGACACGCTCCAGCCGGTGAGCCGGCGCAGCGGCGTGATGGCGAGCGTTGCGACGAGGAAGATGAGCCCGACAAGTCCCGTCGTGCGAATCGCGTAGTTCACCTCGTTCACGCCGAGCTGGCCCTGCGACGCGTCCCACAGGAGCAGCAGCGCGGGCACGACGCCGCACGCGATCACGAACCGTTTGAGGAAGGGCCCGTCGACGAGCTTAGTAGTCGACACGGAGATCCTGTGCCACGTACAGGCTCGCCACCTGATCGCCGTAGCCATTGAACAGGAGTGTCTTGCGGCGCCCGGACTCGCCGATGCGTTGCTCGGTCGCCTGGCTCCAGCGCGGGTGCGGGTGCGCGGGATTGACGTTCGCGTAGAACCCGTACTCGCCGGGTGCGTAGCCGTTCCAGCTCGTCGGCGGCATCTTGTCGACGAGCGTGATCTTCACGATCGACTTGATCCCCTTGAAGCCGTACTTCCACGGAATGATCATTCGCACCGGCGCGCCATCCTGGGGCGGCAGCTCGCGGCCGTAGAGCCCGGTGGTGAGCAGCGTGAGCGGATGCATCGCCTCGTCGAGGCGAAGGCCTTCGACGTACGGCCACTTCAGTGCGGCGGTCTTCTGACCCGGCATGCGCTCGGGATCGAGCAGCGTCTGGAACGCGATGTACTTCGCGCTCGCCATCGGCTCGACCTGCGCGAGCAACTTGCTCAGCGAGTAGCCGGCCCATGGAATCACCATCGACCACGCCTCGACACACCGCATGCGATACACGCGCTCCTCGGGCGGGCTCACCTTGCGTAGCGCATCGAGATCGAACGTTCGCGGCCTGTGCACGAGCCCGCCGACCTCGACGGTCCAGCCGTCGGTCTTGAAGTTCGCGCTCGCCTTCGCGACGCCATCCTTGTTCGTCGTGAACTCGTAGAAGTTGTTGTAGTTCGTGATCGACGCGAGCGGCGTCTTCGCATCCGCGGCAATGAAGCCGGGCTCGGTGGGGCGGGTGAGCCCGGGCAGCTCGGCCGTCTTGGTATCGACGAGCTCGACGCCGTTGAGGCGCCGGTACAGCAACCCGGTCGCGACCATCCCCGCGGCGATCACGCCACCACGCATGATCTCTCGCCGGTTGAAATACAGCTCCGGCGGTGTGATTTCACTATCCGGAATTCGCGACATGAAACAGCTCCCCACGCTGTCTACGCATCATCGCACGTGTGGTTACAGACTAATTCCGCAGCGCCGACAGGGCCACACGGACCTCGCGCGCGAGATCCTGTCCAGGGGCCAGCACCACGAGGGGCAGCTGCAAGGTGTGCTCGAGCATCAATGTCTCGACCGTCGGCCGCGTCATCCCCGCGCTCCGCGGATCGAGCAGCACCACGTGGTGACCGCCGCGCTGAAGTGCTGCGACCAGCGCAGATTCGAAATCGACGCGGTAGATCTGCGGGGCGAACCCGGCGGCGCGCAATGCGTCACGAACATCCGCTCCCTGGACCACCCAGGACTGGATGAGCAGCACGCGAAGTAACTCGCCGTCCATGTGAGACAATTTTGCAGCATCGGTGCCACGCGTTGTCCGGGGCAACGGAGCACACCGCGCGAGCACGCACGGCAATGTTCTCCTTCGTGTTTGTGTCGACGATGAATCTGCCCATGATAAAAGTTTCTCGAGATGGGTGTTGTCCGGATCCATGCCTCCGCCGCTGGCCGAGAGCCCTCGAGCAGCGGTCGGCTCGCTGCCGCGGGCTGGCTCGGCGATCGCGGCATGCAGACGCCGTCGCTCAAGCGATGGCACGTCGAGGTCTCGCTCGCGACGCTCGATGCGCCGGCGCCGATCAACTACGACGATCGCAGTGACACGCGGTTCCACGTCGACGTCTACTCCGAGGAGTGGGGCTTCTTCTTTTGTCACCAAGGTCGTGCGTCGTGGATCCGGATCACGGACATCGCCTTCGTGCACGGGCGTGATGATTTCGGTCTGCTCGCACAGGTGCCGGCACTGCCCGACATCGGCTCGTTGATGCGGACGCTCGAGGCCCGTCATCAGGTCGAATTCCGCCGCAAGCTCGCTCTCGTTCGCACCAACGTTCCAGGATCTGAAACGCAGATCCGGAGCTGGGTCGAGTCGCTGTGATGCCGTGCGCGCGCGCTACAGCGGCGTAGCCAGCCGATTCGCCTTGGCGAGCAACATGTCTCGTTCGCGCTCATTTCGGGTGAGCGCTGCGGCACGCGACAACTCTTTGTGCGCTTCGTCGATGCGACCGAGCTTCGCCAGCAGATCTCCACGCACGCTCGGGAGCAGGTGATAGCTCGCGAGGGCGGGCACGTTGCGAAGCTCGTCCACGATCACGAGCGCGGCCGCGGGCCCAAAGGCCATCCCGACCGCGACCGCTCGGTTGAGCTCGATCACCGGCGACGGTACGAGCTGCACGAGCGCTGCGTAGAGTGCGGCGATGCGCGTCCAGTCGGTGTCGTCTGCGATCTTCGCCCGCGCATGACAGGCAGCGATGGCAGCCTGCAGCGTGTACGAGCCGCGCTCGACCGACAGTGACTCCGCGCGTGCGAGTGCTGCGAGGCCACGGCGGATCAACAGTTGATCCCAGCGCGAACGATCCTGCTCGAGCAGCAGCACCGGTTCGCCATTGGGCTTCACGCGCGCCGCGGCCCGCGACGCCTGGATCTCCATGAGCCCTACGAGGCCGTGGACCTCGGGCTCTGTAGGCACGAGCTCCGCGAGGATGCGACCGACTCGCAACGCGTCTTCGCATAGCGCCGGCCGCATCCAGTCGCTGCCTGCAGTCGCCGAGTAGCCCTCGTTGAAGACGAGATAGATCACCTCGAGCACCGACTGCAGCCGCGCGACTCGCTCCTCGCCGCGTGGCAGCTCGAACTCGACACCTGCCTCGGTGAGCGTTCGCTTCGCCCGCACGATTCGCTGTGCGATCGTTGGCTCGGGTACGAGGAACGCGCGCGCAATCTCGTCCGTCGTCAGCCCGCCGAGCACCCGCAACGTGAGCGCGACACGTGCCTCGGCTGACAGCACCGGATGACACGCCGTGAAGATCAAGCGCAGCAGGTCGTCGCCAACGTCATCATCGAGCGCGTCGAGGTTCGGCACCGTTGCGATCGGCGTTTCGTGCGCGATCGCATCGTGCTTCTGTTCGATCCGCTTGCCGCGCCGCAGGACATCGATCGCCCGGTGCTTCGCAGTCGCCATCAGCCACGCACCCGGATTGTCTGGAACCCCCGACGCCGGCCACTTCTCGAGCGCGGTGACCAGCGCATCCTGTGCGAGCTCCTCGGCCAGGCCGATATCGCGCACGATACGTGCGAGGCTCGCGATCAGGCGGGCGGACTCGATGCGCCAGACCGCCTGCACTGCATGATGAGTCGGCGACTCGGTCACGTTCTATCCGGAAAGCGCACCATGTTCGAGTGTTTGCACGATTCTGCAGAAAAGATCGAGGTTGGTGTCGATCCAAGCTCGCCCCGTTCGTCGCTTCAGTGAAACCCAAACGAGAGAACAGAAAAGGACAACGACGATGCGATTCATGGTGATGGTCAAGGCAAATGCGGATTCCGAGGCGGGCGTCATGCCGGGCGAGGACTTGCTCGCCGAGATGGCGAAGTACAACGAGGAGCTGATCAAGGCGGGCGTGATGCTTGCGGGCGATGGCCTCCACCCGAGCAGCAAGGGAGCGCGCGTCCGCTTCGACGGCACCAAGCGCAGCGTGATCGATGGTCCGTTCAGCGAGACCAAGGAGCTGGTCGCGGGCTACTGGATCATCCAGGTGAAGGACAAGGCCGAGGCGATCGAGTGGGTGAAGCGCTGTCCGAACCCCAGCAGCGGCCAGAGCGAGATCGAGCTCCGTCAGGTCTTCGAGCTTTCAGACTTCGAGCAAGGCGAGGCACTGGAGCACCACCGCCGTCTGCAGCGCGAGCTGGAGACGTAGTCACTGCGGATCGAAGCAGCGCGTTCTGAGTGCTGCCCACTGCACCGCGGCTTGATCCGGATCGTCGTAACAGGCGTTCGCGAATGCCAGGAGCTGGCGCTTGAGCGAGGTGTGATTGTCCGCGTGCTCGGCGAGCTGCTCTGCGATGTGATGCAGCGTCGAGAAATCGCCGTGAGCGCACGCCCAATCACCGCCGATGACGAGCTCGCCCACGGCATGCCCGGTCTCCGGTGTGCTGGTAGATGCGATCGACATGATCACAAGAGATACAAGGCGCGTGCCGCCATTCTCGGGAGCACGCTGTCAGTGAACACCGCGCAACGCTGCGGTGTACGTGGCCAGATCTGCCGGTTCAACGGGCTCGCACGGCAGCGTTGCGTTCAGTGCGGTCAGTCCGTCGGCGCCGAGCTCCTGCAGCTTCGCAGCGACCTCGTGGCGATGCCACGCGCGGCCGTGTGCCCCGCAGACGAGAAGAATCGCGTATGCGCGCGCCGCGGACGCCTTGTCCCCAGCGTCCGTATGTCGCTGCGCCACGAGGAATGCGAGCCGGCCGTCGGTCGGGCGGAGCGCGTGGGCGTCGAGTGCGAGCGCGAGTGCGAGCGCTTGGTCGACGAGGGCGGCACCGGCAGACGCGATCACCAGGAGCTCGACATTCTTCGACGCGCGCGCATCGCGCGCCAGTGTTGCGGCGCGTTCGCTGGCTCGCGATGGGATGCCGACGGCGAGCAATGCCTTGATCGGTGCCAGGCGAAACGCTTCTTGCGCCGGAGCGATCGCGATCGCGCGGTCCCACGCGGCGAGCCCGTCCTCGAGCCGGCCCTTCGCGATGCGCGATCGGGCGACGGCATCCCACGCATCGGCGTCCTCGGGCGTCAGCTCGACGAGCCGCTCGCGGGGACCGATCGCCTCGCCTGGACCGCCGGCTTGCTCCAGCAGATCGGCGGCCGCGGTCGCGAGCTCGGGGCCGCCATCGGGAACCGCGTGGACGATCTCCGCCCGGACCTCGCGGACTGCGCGGTGGGCAAGGCGAGGGCGCTCGGCGATCGGTGCCGCGGCGATCAGGCGGTAGAGCTCCGGGAGGTCGTTGCGCCGCGCCGCGGCCGCGACCACGAGTAGCTGATGCTGGGCGGCAGCCTCGGCATCAGGCGCCAAGGCGAGGACGAGCGCGAGCTCGCGCCGCGCGTCGTCGGGACGGCGCAGCTCGTCGAGGAGATCGGCGCGCCGCAGCGCGAGCGCGACCTCGAGCGTGCCGCCGGGAATCCGTGCGAGCGCGGCTGTGTCGTGATCGCTCCAGGCCGCATGCGCGAGGCGGCGGGCGGCGGTGCTCCCGCGGGTGGCGATCAGGGGATCCTCGCAGCGCGTCGGCGCCGAACGCACTGCGTCGACGAGCCGCAGGAGGGGACGACCGCTGACGCGGCTGGCCGTGATGGAGTCGAGGGCTTGCTCGATCCCGGGGCAGGTCACAGCGAGGGCCTGCACCCGCGCAATGGCCGCGGCCTCGTCGGTGGGGAGCCGCTCCGCCGGGGGAGCGCCGCCGCCGCAGGCTGCCAGGCAAGCGAAAGTGAACGGCCTTACCCAGTGCCCACGGCTGTCCGCGGTGCTCACGGTTGTCCTCGATAGATCACTACGATCAACGTAGTAACCCGAGTGAACGCAACCGAGTTAGAGTGCACACGCCTTGCAGTGTACGCGCTCGATGTCTCGTCTGATCTCGCTTGTCGTCATGGGGTTGTTTGCGTCGCCACTTGTCGCGCACGCAGAACGTCTTGTCGACACGCGCGAGCTCGTGCGTGGTGATTACCTCGCTCCACAGTTTTCGCCCGATGGTCGCGAGGTGCTGCTGACCGGACCGCAGCAGCGCGGTCTGCATCTGTTCAGCGGCGGGAGCGTTCGCACGCTCACCGACGACGCGGAGGCCGGCGTGCACGCGCAGTGGGAGCGCGATGGTTCGATCCGCTATCGCGCGCAGCGCAGCGGCACGCGCACGGATCTCGCCGTTGGCCGCGACCGCACGATTCGCACGGCAACCGCACACGCGCCGATCGCATTCACGCAGGACGATCGCCTGTACGTTGTCGATCGCAGCGGTCGCACGCAGCGCATCGGTTCGGGCGATCGCTTCTTCGGCGCGGTCGTTGCCCCGGATGGCGACAAGGTTGCGTTCCAGGGATTGACCACGGGCCTCTACCTCTACGTGCGCTCGACCGGCGCGCTCCGCTACATCGGTCCGGGCACCGCCCCTGCGTGGTCGCCCGACAGCGCGCGCCTCGCGTACGAGGTGACCGAGGACGATGGCCACGCGATCGTTGCGTCGGATCTATACCTCTACACCGTCGCGACCGATCGCGCCGAGCCGATCACCACGACCGACCGCGCGATCGAGCGCCGGCCAAGCTTCGCACCGAGCGGCACCGAGCTCGCGTTTGACGACAACGTCGGCGGTATCTTCGTCGGCCGTCTGGAGGCACGCTGATGCGTCGCCTGCTGACCATCGCGGCACTCGTGCTCGCACCGGCGCTCGCCAGCGCGCAGGTTCGAGTCGTGATCGATCCCGGCCACGGCGGAACCGACCCGGGTGGCGTCGGGACCGGTATGCAGGAGAAGGCGGTCGTGCTCGACATCAGCAAGCGGTTCGCCGCGCTGCTCGCGGCCGATACGGCAGATACCAGCGGCGGCGGGAAATGGACCGCGCTGCTCACGCGTAGTAACGACACGTTCGTGTCGCTCGCAGCCCGCTCGGCCTATTCCAACAACCAGAACGCGGATCGCTTCATGTCGATCCACTCGAATGCGTTCGGCGACACGTCGGCCAACGGCATCGAGACGTTCTCGCTCGCCGCGACCGGGACCGGATCGCAGCTGCGCAATCTCGTGCAGGCCGAGATGGTGGCGGCATGGGGCCTGACCAACCGCGGCAACAAGACCGCTAACTTCGCCGTGCTGCGCGATACCGCCGCGCCGGCGATCCTGCACGAGCTCGCATTCATCACGAACCCGACCGACGCGGCCAAGCTCGCGTCGAGCGATGAGCGTGAGAAGGCTGCGATCGCGCACCTGCGCGCGCTGCAGCGCCACTACAACCTTGCTCCGTTCGTTCCCGGCGCTCCGCCACAGACCGATGCCGGCTCGATCGCGGGGGTCGTCGTCGATAGCGCCGGGCCGATCGCGGGCGCGATGGTCACGCTCGAAGGCGGCGCCAGCGTGGTGACGGATGCCGACGGCGCGTTCGTGATCGCCGAGGCAGCTGCGGGTTCGCACTCGATCACCGCCAGCGCGACCGGCTACGCGAGCACGACCGTCGAGGTCACGGTTGCCGCGTCGGTGCGTGAAGAGATCGAGATCGAGCTCGTGCAGTTGCGTGATGGCGAGACCGACCCGGGAAGCGTCGACGGTACGACGACCGGTGGCTGTTCGACGGGCCGCGGTTCGGGCCTCGGCTTGCTGCTGGCACTCGCGGCGCTGCGTCGGCGACGGCGTGCATGATGCGTCATTCGGCGATCGCGCTGCTCGCGATCATGTCGGCTTGCTCGGTCGATGATTCGACGGTCGCGCAGGTCAGCCAGACCACCAGCGTGTGCGCGGCGGGTCCGACGGTGTACGGCATCGACGTGTCGCGCTACCAGGGCGACATCGACTGGGACCTCGTTGCCGACTCTGGCGTCGAGTTCGCGTTCATCCAGATCAGCCGCAGCCTCACCGACATCGACGCCAAGTTCGAATACAACTGGCGGCGCGCGAAGGAGACCGGGATCCTGCGCGGCGCGTATCAGCGCTTTCAGCCCGACCAGGACGTGATCGGTCAAGCCGAGCTGTTCGTGCAGAAGCTCGGTCCGTATGTCCCCGGCGATCTGCCGCCGGTGCTCGATGTCGAGGACGCGAAGGGCCTGTCGGCCTCCGTGATCGCGGCGCGCGTCGAGGAGTGGGTCACCTACGTCGAGCAGAAGGTCGGCCTCAAGCCGATCATCTACACGGGCTTCTATTTCTGGCGCGACTCCGTCGGCAGTGCGGACTTCAGCGACCACCCGTTGTGGATCGCGAACTACGGCAGCGACTGTCCGCTTGTACCGGCCGCGTGGACGAACTGGACGATCCACCAGTACAGCTCCACCGCCACGATTCCCGGCGTCACCTCGAACACCGTCGACGTCAATCGCTTCAACGGCACGCGTGCCGAGCTCGAGGCCCTCGCCGCGCCGCCGGCGTGCGGCGATGGCGCATGCAATGGCGGCGAGTCCCCCGACAG
>JBBQFU010000159.1:0-20900 GCA_038322185.1 Haliangiales bacterium | reverse complement strand
GATGCCAAGGGTTACGGTTTCATCAGCCGTAACGATGACTGTAAGGACGTGTTCGTCCACTACTCGTCCATCACCGGCGAGGGATTCCGTACGCTCAACCAAGGTGCGACGGTGGAGTACGAGGAGCAGACGGGACCCAAGGGTCTGTTCGCTGCTCGAGTACTCAAGGTACTGCAGGAAGCTGCGCAGTAACCGATTGTAGTACCGCTGCTCCAATCGCAGCGTTGTAGATGTAGGGCGGCGTGGTGGAAGTCAGCGAGCGAGCTGGGTGGCTCGATAATCGCCGGACTTCGTTCGCGTCAGCACGACTGCGAAGGTCTCCTTCGCCGTGCGGACCTGCAGTACGACGTTGCCTTCGGGCAGTGCGCCGTTGCCGCTCGTGTATTCGGCCGACGTCAGGAGCTTCCAGTCCTTCATCGGACCGCTCTCGACGACGAGGCCCGTGTACATGTCCTTGAGCTCGGCGGTCGTCGACGCGGCGACCTGGCCCGCGGCGTAGAACGGCACGCTCGAGTGCTTCACGAGCTTGTCGACCGATGCAGTCGCGAACGCGCTCACCCACAAGTTCGCCGCGAACAGCGCCTGCTTGTCGGTGACGGACGAGCTCGGGTTCACCTGATCTTTGCCGCGGCCATCGTCGGGCGTGACCGTGGGGCCGCTGGCGGCCTCGAGCTTCCTCTTCTTGCCCGGCAGCTTCGCGGTGTTCGCGACCATGGTGCCGTCGTCGAGGTGGCCCTTGCCGCCGTCGTCGGGGACCGATGACAGGATGTACGGCTCGACGTTGAACGTGCCGCACTGACGCCAGTTGCGATAGAAGCCCCAGCGCAGGTAGACGCGGCCATCGACCGAGCGAATCGCTTCGGGCGTCGTGTCGAATGGCGCCGACGAGATCACGGTATCGATCGCGGCGACGTCGAACTCGGTCTTACCCGAGGTCTTCGCGATCGTGACCTTGTGCAGCGAGCCATCGGTGTTGACGCTGACCTCGAGGTTGACCCACAGGTTCGGATCGTTGAGCGGGTAGTCCGCGCTCTTGTTGTCGAGATCCTCGAGGAAGCCAAAGCCCCACAGCTCGTGGATGCGGCGGTGCATGCGTGCGATGAACAGCGCGAACGGATGCGCGCGCGTCTTGAGCGCGGTCTGGTTGCCCGGGCGAATGTCGGGCACGAAGTTCTCGAGCGAGCTCTTGATCGCGTCGAGCTTGCGCTCCCACCGACCCTTCTTGCTCGACATCTTGCGCGCAGCGACCTGGCGCTCGTCGTCGACCTTCTCCTTGCCCATGATGCGCTCGTAGTCCTGGAACGCGAGATTCGTGTTGAGGCCGGGTAGGCCCTTCTTGCCGAGCTTCTTGCCGTCGTTCTTCTGGTCGACGATGTTGCCGCGCCCGCCGATGCCGCGCATGGACAGCACGCCCGGCTCCTGCGCGCCGGTACCTTCTTCGCCGCGATCGCCGCGCTCACCTTGCAGCTGACCGGTCGCGACCTGCTTGTCGCCGGAGTGATCGGTCTCCTTCGCGCGATCGGTCGTCGGCTTGGTCTCTTCGAGCTGACGGATCTTGTCGTCGGGCCCACCGACCTCGACGCTCTTGGTGTCGTCGCTCTCCTTGGAGGCCTCGGACTTACCCTCGGATTCCTTGTCGAGGTTCGTCTTCTGCGCGCGCGTCTCTTCGGCGACGTCACGGTTCTTGTCGGACAGCGCCTTCGCGTCGTCAGGTGCTTTCTCGACGAGGTTCTTGTCCTGAACCTCGACCATCACCATGTTCGGCGGCGGCTCCTTGGGCGGCGGCTTCGGCGCCTCGGGCGGCGGCGGCGGCGGCGGCTTGATCTCGGGCGGCTTGATCTGCGGCGGCGGCTTGATCATCGCCACCTCGAGCGCCCTGTCCTCGAGCTTCTCGGCGTCGATCGGTGCGGGCGGCACGACGACCTCGGGCGCGCTCGCCTTGATCAGTTTCTCGATATCGGTCTCGTCTGCGAATGCGACGTCGACTTGCTTGGGCACGATGCCGAACTCGGCCGTCACGTCGGTGTCGGCCTTCACGATCAGCGTGCAGTCGAGGACGTTGCCACGCGCCATCATGTCGACGACGTTGTCGGCGACGCAGCCGACGAGCGGATCGCCGAGCCACGGCTGCAGCGCGGCGGGCGTGCGCATCGGATACTGGCCGTAGCCCGCGAACGTGGCGTCCTCGCCAAGGATCGCGGACAACTTCACCTGCGTGCCGGGCGGCAGGTCGATCGCGCACTTGTTCGCCGCGCAGCGAAGGATCGGCGCGGTATCGCCGACGCGCGTGACGAGCACTTGCCCCTCACCTTCGCCGGTCATGCGGATCGTGAGCGATGGAACAGGCTCCGGTCGCGACGCGATATACGCGCCGACCGCGCCCGCTTGCGCGCTGATCGAAGCTGCAGCAGCCGGAACCCAAAGCCATCGGCTCCGATATGCGCGTCGCGTGCGGACCACCGGTTCCCCAGTTTGACACAAGGAAACGGGAAAGCTGTTGCCCGAAATCGTGAGTCTGGATCGAGGACTAGACCGGATTGTCAGCCCGCGATTTTCTCGCGCTGGCCCCCTACTTTTGGGGCCGATCCGCCCAAGCTCGGCGCTCGTACCGGAGTCTCATCAGGTCGGCCTCCGCTGAGGCTCTACCGACTCGGCTGCGACAGCTAGTTCAGCTTGCGGTAGACGCCAACGACAATGCCGATGATGTCGACCGTCTTGAAGTCGGCCTTGCGGACGATGATCGGCGCCATGTTCTGGTTCGCCGGCTGGAACCGGATGCTGTCGCCTTCCGGGTAGTAGCGCTTCACCGTGGCCTCGCCCTCGATCATCGCGACGACGATGTCGCCGGTGTGGGCGGTTGGCGTCTTCTTCACGAAGACGTAGTCCCCGTCGAAGATGCCGTCGTCGATCATCGACTCGCCGACGATCCGGAGTCCGAAGACCTCCTTGTGGCCGCCGATGAGGACGCGGTCGACGCGCACCGTGTCGGTGGCCTGCTCGACCGCCAAGATCGGCAAGCCGGCCGCGACCTTGCCCAGGATCGGGATCTCGGCCATCTCGTCATCGTTGTGGATCATCTGGACGTCGCTGCCGAGCCGCCGATGCGGGGCGAGCGCGCCGAGCGAGACGATCTCGCCACTGCCATCCGGAAGGACCGGGCGCATCGCACGGGACTTCAGGTCCTCGCGGCGCAGGTGGCCCTTCTTCTCCAGCGCCTTCAGGTGGTCATTCACCCCGTTGGTCGACCGGATGTTAAAGTGGAGCCCGATCTCTCGCAGGGTCGGCGGGAAGCCGCGCTCCACGATCGAAGCGGAGATAAAATCGAGGATTTCTCGCTGCCTCTGGGTCAATAACTCAGCCATGGGGACTCCGCTCGTAAAGACGCCTACTGAACGCATTCACCGTACTGAACGCATCATCACCGTGTCAATTTTTTCGCTAGGATTTTTAGGCGTCTTCGCCGCTTCGGGCGGGATCGCCGCGATGACCATCGCCTTCGAGAGCGGTGATCGGGACGAGGCCTCGCGCCAGGGAATGCTGTCCGGTCCGGTGGTGATCGAGCAGGCCCTGGCGAGTCCGGTGCGGGCCACCCGACTCGCGGCCATCACGGCGGCCCCCGCGGTCGAGGCCCGGACCGAGCTGCTCCCGGCGTTGGCCACCGCCGCCGGAGCGGGTGACCGGCGAACCGCGATCCCGGCCGCCCATGCCGCGCGGACGATCGCCCGCGAGCTGGCCCGAACTGCCGGCGATGGTGAGCTCCCCGATGACCTCGATCCGGAGGATCTCGCGACCTGGCGTGCCCTGTTTGACTCGCTCGCCGGAAACCGGAACCGGTTCGTCGAGGTGCGCGTGCTCGCACTCGATACCGTCGCGTCGCTCGCCCACGTGATCTCGCCTGCCGAGCTCGGCTTCGATCTCGGTGCCGCGCTCGCTGATCCCGATCCCGCGGTTCGCGCGATCGCGGTGCAGCTGGTGCCACGACCGACACCGGCGTCCGCGCACGCACCGCTTGCCGCCGTGGTGATGAACGAGGCCGACACCAAGCTCGCGCTCGCCGCCGCACAGGTGCTGTGTGGCGATGAGCGTGATCCCGCGATGGTCGCGCTCGGTGCGCAAGGTCTCGATCGAATCAAGCAGCTCGTTGCGGGAAAGCCACCACGCAGTACACGAGATGCGCGGCGATGCCTCGAGCGGTAGTCGCACTAGCACTCGCGGCTGGTTGCCGGATCGGTTTCACCGACCAGCCCGTGACCGTGTCTGACGCCGCCGAGGATGCGCCGGCGCTCGATATGCCGGATGCACAGATCGTCACGCGTACATTCGGTGAGCGGCCCGGTTCGAATACGACCGGCGTGACCATCGACGCAATGATCGCCGTCGACCGCGCGACGATGAACTTCGGGCTCGTCGAGGACATCTCGCTGTACGGCGGCGGCACGATCGAGCGCGGCTGGTCCGGTTCGAGCTGTCCTCGATTCCGCCCGGCACCGTGGTCGTTGACGCGAGACTCGAGCTCGAGCGCATCGACTTCGGCGACAACCTCGACGGTGGGTTCACGCTGCGGCTCGCGGGCGAGGCGTGGACCGAGACCGCTGTAACGTGGAACGAGCGCGTGGCGGGCACCGCGTGGACCGTCGCCGGTGGCACGCCATCGGCCATCGTGTCCTCCATTCCGACTCCGCCCACGAACCAGGTGATGTTCACCGTTCCCGCCGGCGCTTTGCAGGCCTGGATCGATGTGCCAGCGACGAACTTCGGTTTCATCGTCAACGTGGCCGACGACTTGGTCGACGAGCACTACCACCTCGCGAGCAGCGAGGCGGCATTGCTGACCGCGCGACCGCTGCTCGTGCTCGAGCTCGCGGAGTACTAGCAGCGCTGCGCCGACGTCGCAGATCCGCCACCGATGCTCTGGCGTGGACGCCTCCACGGGTCGAGGCTTCACGCAGCGTCGCCCACCGCTCCGAGAGAGCACCTCTTTGTATCCAGAACACCCGCGCGGCGGCCGAATTCCGATCAGGTTCGTCGAGCTCGCATCCACCCGAGCGGCAACGAGAGCGCGGACGCTGGCCAGATCGCTGCGACGACGATGCCCACGACGGCGGCGTTCCCAGGCCGCGTTCGTACAGAACGCGAGCGCCGCTGTTGCGCGATCGACGGAGTGGATCCGATCATCTGAGCTCGACGGGTACTTGTCGTTTGTGGAGATCGCGACCGCCCACGTGGGCGCAAAACTCTCCTAGATGATGGCGACCGGACGTGGATAGGAGCTGTACGAGCGCATCGGGATCCGCCCGCTTCGGCCTGTTTGACCTTCGTCCGCGTAAGTCTCGGCTACGAGCCGGTCCGTTGCAACGCGTCCTTGATCAGCGTCGCCAAATCTCCAGTGCCCACGTGGACGCGGGCGGCGTTCACTGCGCCGATGGCGACTGGACGTGGATAGCCGAGCTGTACGAGCGCCTGCGTGGCCATCATCCTCGTCGCATCGTCGCCCGCTGTTTCGCGAGTCGCTGATTGCGGGCGGCTCAGCTCGAACGCGGTTTGCACGAGGTTCGCGACGTCGGCGTTGGCGTCCACGTGGGCACTCGCTTGCTCGAGTGCCGCCCGGGCGGCGCGGGCAGACAAGCCCAGCTGACGCAGCGCCTGTTTTGCATGCTCAAACCTGGCGACATCTGCGAACCGGTTACGAGTCGTCGGCGATGTCGACAGCGATGTCGACGGCGATGTCGTGAGCGACCGCAGTGCGTCGACGGACCGCGCCTCGGTGCTGCGCCGATCGACGAGACGCTTGCCGTCACGGGTGAACACCAGCGCGTCGGGCGCACGGCCCGTGATCGATAGGGCGCCTTGATGAAGCAACTTGTGGTGGCCTGAACAGGCCAAGGCGATATTCCATTCGTCGTGCGTGCCGCCGAGTGCACGCGGAATCAGGTGATGAAGATCGAGGTGCTTCCGTGGCGCGACAACCCGGTACACAGCAGCGTCCCTTGTCGCGCGCCCACACGCGCTTCCGCGTCCGCTCCGGATGTCCGAGGTCGCCCTGGTCGCTTTGGCCGCATTGCTCGGGTCGCCCACGGCGTGGTCGTTCTCGTCGACGATCATCGCGTCGCACTCGGCGAGGGTGAGGTCGGGCTCGGACAGCTCGATCCAGCGGCCTCTGCCTTCCTGCCGAGCGCGGCCGCAGTCGTCGCACTTGTGAACGACGATGCGGGCACACGCAGTGACGAGCAGCGGCCTCGACGACCGCGAGGGGTCGTCGGGTGTCGCCGAGTCCTCGTCGGGAACCGCCTCACCGCACCAGCGCGCGCGCTTCGCCGACGTCGCAGATCCACAGGCGATCGGGTGCGAGCCCCGCGACGCAGAACCTTCCACTTGAGGATATCGCCCGGCCCGCGCACCGGTTTGGTCGCGCGCTCGTCGAAACGCGCCATCGCTATGCAAGCCCGAGCGCGGTGGCGACACGAACGTACGCATCGCGGCGCAAGTCGGTCACCTCGCCGGCGGCGGTGAGCTGCGCGACCGTGCGCTTCACGCCTTCGGGATAGAACAAACGATCCCAGCCGAGCACGAGCGGCCCCGCGGGCTCGTTCGCGATGCAGCCCTGCCAGGTCGACGCAATGATGCTGATGTCGGTCGCGCCCGCGCGCCGCACCGCGATGCGGACCTGCATCTGCACGGGGGTCTCGCGCCAGTGCTTGCAGAACCGGTTCGGATTTTCGGAGTCGAGCTCGAGGCGCAGGCTCCGGCCATCCATCGACGTGAGGTCGACGGCCTCGGCGAAGCACGCCGCGCTCACCGAATGCGCGAGGACCTTATCGCGCGCCTTGTTCTCGGGCTCGGGCGCGCTCGTCGCGAACCCGGTCTGCAGCGCCTCGACGACGAGCTCGATGCCCGGAATGATGTTGCGGATCTCCGCCGCACGAAGCTCGTTCCCGTCGATGAAGATCACGTTCACGCGTGCACCCTACGTTGGTCCGGTGTCCGCCGTCTATCGGACAAGGGCGTCCGATTGCCGGCCACGGCGTTAGAGATTTCGCGCGGTTGTGATTGGCCTTGGGCATGCACAACCGGGCCGCTACAATGGAGGTACACCGTGACTGATTCCGAGATCACCCTGTCCGTTCTCCGCGAGATTCGCGACAGCGTTCGAGCGACGAACACGAGACTCGACGCGACCAACGCCGGACTCACGCTGACGAACAGCAAGCTCGATGGTTTGACTGAGAAGGTCGACAGAGGCTTTGAGCGAATGGACCTGACATTTGCGCACTTCGTCGTCGAGCTGAAGGATTTGGCCGTCCAGATCATGCTGCTAGGGCGCTACTTGAGAAATCGGACTGAAGTTGATCTGCAAGACCTCATCGAGCGTGTAACGAAGATCGAAGCCAAGGTGTTCTGACGCACCGCTGGCACGAGCACGCCGCGGACTATTCGATGATCACGCGATCGCTGGCACCACGGCCGAAGGTCTCCGGCATGTACATCTCCTCGGCCTTCGGCGGCGGCACGACGAAGTTACCCGGCGTGGTCGCGCGCGCGATGTACTCGTACTTGTGGTTGCCCTCGTAGAGCATCGACGCGAACGCCTCGACACGCTCGTCGCGCATGTTCTGGTGCTCGTACCACGGGCCGTACCACCACCAGTACCGGCCGCGTGACTGCCGCTCGTTCGGATCGAGTGGCAGCGGACCGGTGGTCGCGAGCGCGGGGTTCATCGGCTCGAAGCCCGCCGGAATCGGATCGACGAGCGCGACGTGATAGCGCCGGTTCTCGTTGACCATGTTGAGCTTGACCTTGATGCGCGCGCCCGCCTTCACGTGCCACACGCCGGCCGCGTCACGCGTGACGTCCTTCGGGTTGTCGGCGCCCTCGTAGCGGCGCTCGACGACGAAGCCGTAGTCCGCGGCCTCGAGCTTGAGATCCTCGGGCGCGTACTTCATGCCGATGCGGTAGTAGAGCCGGCCCGCGCCATCCTTCTGGATGGTCAGGTTCTGCTTGTCGTGCGTCGCGACATCCTTCATCGCGATGTCGACCTGGTAGTACTCCGTGGTGCGGCCCTTGAAGGGATGGTCGCCCGCGTAGTCCGCGCCGAGCCAGATGCGCGCGACGAAGTTCGGCGTGGTCTTCTCGTAGGTGCGGAAGTAGAGATCGAGCGCCATCAGCACGAACGCGTTCTCTTGCGTGTTCAGCCAGCGACCGCGCTTGCGATGCGCGAGCAGTCCGGTGACGAGCTTCGGGATCAGATCGCTGCCCTTCTGCTCCTGGATCAGCGACTCGAGCATGATGCCGTCGACGCGACGATCGCTCGACAGCAGCAGGTGTGCGCCGTCGGCGTAGCCGGTCGTGAAGTTCGCCGCACCCGCCGTCTCGCTGACCTTGTTGAGCGCATGACGCAGGATCGCCGCGCGCTCGGTGGCCGCCGCTCCGTTCCCTGCGAACAGGCCGAGCAACCAACCGTTGGCCTCCATCGGAATCTCCGTCGGACCACCGCGGCCCGCGAGCAGCGCCTGACCCTTCTTGATGTCGAGGTCGTTCATCTGCTTGCGCACGTAGAGTGCATAGGCACTGATCGACGTCTTCACGTCCTCCGGGTAGAAGTGCGGGATGTGGCTCTCGATGTTGCGCAGGTACTGCTGCGCGCGCTGGACCATGTAGTCCTGGACCGCGAACTTCTTCTCGCGCGCCTTGAGCAGCGCCTGCGTGACGAACACGGTCAGGTACGGATCGCTCGGATGGCCACGCTCCCACCACGTGAAGCCACCGTCGTAGTTCTGCATCTGCGTCAGGCGCAGCACGTCCTTGTCGATCGAGCTCTCCATCGCGGCAGCGCTCGGCAGCTCCTTGGACTTGAACGCCGTGAGCACGTCCCGCAGCGCCGCGATTGCCAGCACGCGCGAGCTGCGCTGCTCGGCGCACTCGAACGGATAGCGCACGAGGTAGATCACCGCGTCGGTGAGGGCCTGCATGTTCGTCGACGCCGTGGTGACCTCGAGGCCACCGAACTGCGGCCAGACTTTCCCGGGCAGCGCGATCTGTTGCGCGATCGCACCGTCGTCGATCACGCCGTAGGTACCGAACGCCTCGGTCGTCGCCGGCGTCCACACCGGCAACTCGAGGTTCGCGGCGTCGCTCGCCTTGCCTGCGGCACCGATGATCTGGAACCGCGCGGTGCCCGCCATCACGGCCTTTGCCGGGAAGCGCACCTCGACACGATCGTTGGCCGGGACCGTGACCTCGCGGCCCGCCCCGTCGGTGAATTCGGCGTTGCCGGCGCGCGTCGCGACCTGCACCGTCATTGCCTGGTCGGTCTGGTTCTGCACCACGACCGGCAGCTCGAACGTGTCTCCGAAGTTGAGGAATCGCGGCGGGCTCGGCCGGATCATCAGCGGCAAGCGCGCGGTGATCGCGCTCTCGCCCTTGCCGAACTGCTTGTCTCCCGCGACCGCGATCGCCACGATGCGATAGCGCGTGAGGTTGTCGGGCATCTTCACGCTGACGGTCGCCTTGCCATCGGGGCCGGTCTTCACCGCCGGCGAGAACGCCGCGAGCGGGTTGAAGTTCGTGCGCACCGCGACCGGCGGCGGGGGCTCGTCGGGCGACTTCGGGGTCGTGCTGCCGAGGATGCCGGCGTTCCGTGCTTGCTCGATCGCCTGCTGGCGCGCGAGCTGAGGATCCGCCGACTCCTTCTTCATCTTGTACGCACCCTCGGCGCGGTCGGAGTCCTTCCGGCCCATCTTGCCCTCGTCGAGGGCCATCGCCGTGCCGATGCCGCCCGACTCCTCCTCGGTGTCCATCGGCCTGGCCGAGGGAGCGGGTGGAGCGGCGCTCGCCTTATCGGCGCCACCGTTTTTCGACCTCATGCGGCCAGAGCTACCGCCTGGCGCGATCGTCGTGGGTCGCGTGGTGCTCACCGGATTCGCGAGCTGCACGTACTGGCGCTCGTAGTAGTCGCGCGTGTCGGCGCCGCGGCTCGGATAGAACGCGCTAATCGGATCGGGATGCGTGTAGCCCGCGAGTGCGAGCACCGCTTCATCGACGACGATCACGGCGGCCTCGGCATTCGCGAGCGGCTGGCCCGCGGCATCCTTCACCTCGATCGTGATCGACGCATCCTCGGCGGGACCGAGCTTCTCGACACTCGGCTTCGCGGTGACTTGCAGCGTGCGCTGCTTCGGCGGCACCGACAGGTTGATCGTGCCGACCGCGTACGCAGGACGCTTCGGCAGGCTCGGATCTGGATCGCCTTGCGCGTTGGTTCGTGTCGCCATGCCGACGAGGTCGATCTGGACGTACATGTTCGGCGTCATCGCATCGGTGATCGGCACCTTCAGCGATGCCGTCGGTCCGGTGAGCGTGATGCGCTCGGTCTTGACGATGCCGCTGCGCCGCCACGACACGAGACCCTCGGCCGGATAGAACGGCGCCTGCACCATGAGCTCGGCCGTGTTGCCCGGCGCGTACTCCTTCTTGTCGGGGATCAGCTGGATCTCCTCGCGCGACACGGTGCGCGACGGCGGCCGCGTGTCACCGCCGCTGACCCAGAACGTCAGCTTGGTCTGGTTCGCGCGGCCCTTGTCGTCGACGACGGTCGCGACGAGCTGGTAAGTACCGCCCTTCGGCGTCTGGAACGAGCACGGCACCGCGTCGGCCTTGGCGACGACGTTGCACGCCTGCGGGTCCATCTCCTTGGTCTCGTACTTACCGTTCTTGTACTCCCAGTCCATGCGCACGGCCGACAGCGAGACCTTGGTCCCCGGCTGCGCCTTGCCATCGAGCTCGACCGCGATCACCTCGACCTCGAACGGCTTGCCCTTCTCGACGAACGACTTCTTGGTCTTGACGCCCGCGTAGAGCGACGACGGATGGATCACCAGCGTCGACGATGCCGTCCACGCCTGGCGGTTGACGTCCATCACGCTCGCATTGGCGGTCACGCTCATCGGCATCGCCGGCTTGATCGACAGGAAGTCGAGATGCAGCACGTGCTCGCCAGCGGCATCGGTCTTCGCCTGATGGTTGTACGACGACGGTGCGCGAGTCTTGCCATCGTTGCCTGGCGTCTCCTCGTCGTACCAGCGGCGGTAACCCCACCACGGCTGCCAGTTGCCGAAGATGTACTCGTCGCGGTTCGGCGGCGTGAACGATGCCGGCGATGTCGTGAGGTACCAGTTGACCTCCGCGCCCGGCAGCGCGCCGCCCGCGAAGTACTTCGCCGCCACGGTGACATCACCGCCACCACCGACGATGAACGGCCCGACACTCGCCTGTGCGCTCACCTCGAACTCGGGACGGCGGAACTCTTCGACCTGGATCTGATGGCTGTGATAGCTGGAGCGTGCGCCCTGCGTCTCGAACGAGACCGAGGCGTAGCCGAGGTTCGGCGTGGTGGGCAGCGTGAACTTGGTGTCGAAGCCACCGACGGTGCTGACCGGCGCGGTGCCCTTGGCGATCTCGTTGCCGCGGCTGTCGGTGACGCGATACTTCACGCTGGTCACCGAGCCCGCGAGGCCTTCGACGTCGCCATCCTTGCCGTAGTTGACGATGCGCATCCAGCCCTTGAGCGAGACCTCCTCGCCCGGCTTGTAGAGCTTGCGGTCATCGAACACGTACCAGGCGATGTCGCGCTCGCGCGCCTGGCGATACCAGCTGCCATAGTCGTCGAAGTACGCATCCTCGGACACGAACGCGGTGTCGTTGCCGCGCTTGGCAAGCAGGTAGTAGGTGCCGTTCATCGACGCACCGAGCGGAATCGTCGCGAGGCCCTGCGCATCGGTGGTGGCCGTCTTGCGCGCGGGGAACATCTCGACGGTGACGTCCTTGGCGGGCGCGCCGCCATCGAGCTCGGTCACGAAGGCCTGGAGGTTCTCGCTATCGACGTGGGCGTCGACGGCGAGCTTGGTCGCCTGAACCCACGCGATGATGCTCTGCGGCCGATAGCTTTCGGTCCACGGCGACGGCTCGATGTGCACGATCGCGTGACCGAAGCCATCCTGCGATAGCGCCGGCATCAGATCGAGGTTGGTCTCGACGAGCTCGTTCGGCTTCTCCGCCGGCTTGACGACCTGATCGAAGACCTTGGTGCCGGGGAGCTTGGGCGGATTGTCGCGATTCCACTGGTTCTGCTGGTAGTAGCCGTACGCCTTGAGATCGCTTGGCGTGACCTTGTAGATGCGGACCTTGAAGCCGGCGTGATTCGTCGAGAAGAAATCGAACGTACGCTTGGTGGCCGCAGGGTCGAGCACGACCACACCGCGCGGGCCGAAGAACGTCGGGTTCGCGTCGGTGATGGTGAACTTGTCCGAGACCGTGTTGATGAGCGTCTGCTTGAACTCGTCGGGCAGTGTGCCGGCGACCGAGACCTCGTAGGTCTGGCGTGACTTGGTGTCGCCGATGACGGCGACCGCGTTGCCCTGCGCGATGATCTTCATTCCGTCGATCGGCGGCGAGACGCTGACCATCTTCGCGTCGAACTTGCTCTCCTCGATCGGGTTATTGAAATAGAACGTCAGCGCCGAGCCCGGTGGGCAGTTGTGGCCGTAGCCGCATTTGCTCTCCACCAGGCGCATCGGCGCGTAGGTCTGGAACGAGAACGACTGCGCTTCCTTGGTCTTGTTCGGTCCCTCGGCCGACGGTGTGCCCGCGGGAATCTCGACGACGATCGTGGAGTCGACCGGCATCTTGTTGACGGTGCGGAACGCGAGCCAGCGATTGGGGTGCTCGCTCTTCTTCGCCTGGTCGGCGAGCACCTTCATCGTGCGATCGGACTCGATCTCCTTGTCGTCGAGCATGCGGATCGGCACCGCGACCATGTCGCCGGTTTGACCGTTCGCCCACGGGTCGGCGCTGCCCTGCGAGATCGACGGCTTGGGAACCTTGACCTTGATCGCCGCGAGCATCGCCTGCGGATCGATCCGCTGATCGAACTCGACCCAGATCGGCGCGTCGAGGTGCTGCGGCGTCTCGCCGACGGGATGGCGGTGCTTGAGCGTGATCGTGGGCGTCTCGAAGGTGAACTTGTGCGCGGCTGCGAGCACTCCCCCGTTGGTGCTCTTGGTGCCGGCCGGAACCTCGACGGTGTACGTGGTGGCCTGCGGGAACCGGACCTCGGGATCGAACAGGATCGTGCGCGTGCCGATCCAGCGCCAGTTGCCCTTGGGCTGCGGCGTGAGCTTCACGGGCTTGGTCGCCGCCGCGTCGTCTTGCGAGGTGACCGCGACCATCGGCTGCGAGAACGTGACCGACAGCTCGGGTGCGATCGGCACCTCGCCCTCGGGCATCCAGCGCAGGACCGTGAGGTCCTTGCCGGTATCGACGGTCTTGGCGGGCGGCAGCAGCGACTGCGCCGACGGCGGGAACGATTCCTTGATCGTGTCGCCGGTGCGCGGCGCGGGTTGCGTGGCCGGACGCAGCGCGAACGCTTGCTGATCGGCCGGATCGGTCTTCAGCGGCTCGGCGCGAGCGAGCAGCGCAGCCACCTCAGCGTCACCGAGCTTCTTCGCGGGCGCGAGCTTGGAAGCGTCGTAGGCCGGCGCGTTCTGCTTGCCGTCGGAGAGCCGGAGGTCGAGACCTTCGGGGATGTCCTTGTCGGCGACCTTGATGACCGCGGCGTTCTTCTGAGCGACGGGTTTGTCCTTGCTGCCGCATGCAGCGAGAACAGCGAGTGCGAGACATGTGCGTAGCTTCACGGACTCTCCTTATTCGACGATCACGCGATCGCTGGCCGCACGCCCGAACGTCTCGGGCATGTACATCTCTTCTGCTTTCGTCGGCGGCACCACGAAATTTCCGGGTGTCGTCGCGCGGGCAACGTACTCGTAGGTGTGCACGCCTTCCCACAACATCGAGGCGAACGCTTCGACGCGCTCGTCGCGCAGGTTCTGGTGCTCGTACCACGGGCCGTACCACCACCAGTACCTGCCGCGCCCGCCCGCTGTCGGGCTCGGGTTCGTCGGAATCGGGCCGGTCACCGCGAGCGCGGGGTTCATCGGCTCGAGCCCGGCGGGAATCGGATCGACGAGCGCGACGTGGTAGCGCCGGTTCTCGTTGACCATCGACAGCTTCACGCGGACTCGTGACCCCGCCTTCATGCGCCAGGTTCCGTCTTTCTCGCGAACCACGTCCTTCGGATCGTCGATGCCCTCGTAGGTGCGCTGAACCACGAAGCCGTAGTCGGCCGCGTCGATCTTCAGATTCGCCGGCGCGTAGTCCATGCCGATGCGGTAGTAGAGCCGGCCCTTGCCGTCCTTCTGGATGGTGAGGTCCTGCTTGTCGTGGGTCGCGACGAAGCTCATCGGAATGTCGATCGTGAAGTAGTCGGTCGTGCGGCCCTTGAACGCCTTGTCGCCGACGTAATCCTTGCCGAGCCACACGCGCGCGACGAAGTCCGGTGTCGCCTTCTCGTAGGTCTGGAAGTAGAGATCGAGCGCGAGCAAGATGAACGCGTTCTCCTGCGTGTTGAGCCAGCGACCCGCCTTGCGATGCGCGAGCAGGCCGGTGACGAGCTTCGGGATCAGATCCAGGTTCTGCTGCTCCTGGATCAGCGACTCGAGCAGGATGCCGTCGACGCGGCGATTGCTCGCGAGCAAGAGATGCGCGCCGTCGGTGTAGCCGGTCGTGAAGTTCGCTGCACCTGCGGTCTCGCTGACCTTGTTGAGCGCGTGACGCACGATCGCCTTGCGCTCGGCCTCCACCGTCTTGTTCTGCGCGAACAGGCCGAGCAACCAGCCGTTCGCTTCCATCGGCAGCGCGCCGACGCCGGCATCCTTGAACAGCTTCTGGCCCTTGGCGATGTCGACGTCACCGAGGAGCTTGCGGGTGTAGAGCGCGTACGCGCTGATCGACCACTTGATCTCCTTGGGCCACCACGCCTCGTACTTCTGCTCGATCTGCAGCAGGTACGGCTTCACACGGTCGAGCATCGACTGCGGCACCTTGAAGCCCTTGTCCTTCGCGCGTGCGAGCGCGTTCGCGACGTGCACGGTGAGGTACGGGTACGACGGATACCCGCGCTGCCAGAACGCGAAGCCGCCGTCCCAGTTCTGCATCTGCTGGAGCCGCTCGATGTCATCGGCGACGCTCTTCTCGAGCGAAGCGGCCGACGGCATGTCGGCGACCTTGAACGCGGTCAGTACGTCGCGCAGCGCGGCGATCGCGAGGATGCGCGACGCACGCTGCTCGGAGCATTCGTACGGATAGCGGACGAGGTAGAGGAACGCGTCGGTGAGCGACTGCAGATTCGTCGACGCAGTCGTGATCTCGAGGCCGCCGAATTGCTCGATGACCTTGGTCGGCAGCGCGACCGGCTGCCGCGTCGCGCCGGCGTCGATCACGCCGTAGGTCGCGAACGCCTCGGTCGTTGCGGGTGTCCATACCGGCAGCGCGAGCTCGGCAGCATCGTTATTGGTGCCCGAGGCACCCACGATCTGGAAGCGCGCGGTGCCGGCGAGCTCGGCCGCTGCGGGGAACTGCACCTCGACGCGATCGTTGGGCGGCACGGTAACGATGCGGCCACGGCCGTCGGTGATCGCCGCGTTGCTCGCGCGCACGGCGACCTTCACGGTCATCGGCGCGTCGGTCTGGTTCTGCACGACGATGGGCAATTTGAACGTGTCGCCGAAGTTGAGGAACCGCGGCGGGCTCGGGCGCACCATCAGCGGCAAGCGTGCCGTGATCGCGTTCTCGCCCTTGCCGAACTGCTTGTCACCGGCCACTGCGATCGCGACGACGCGGTAGCGCGTGAGGTTGTCGGGAATCTTCACCTCGACAGTCGCCCGGCCGTCGGCGCCCGTCTTCACAGCGGGCGAGAATGCGGCGAGCGGATTGAAGTTGCTGCGGATCGCGATCGCCGTGGTCTGGTCGGGCGCGGTGTTGCCGGTCTGCTTGCCCGCAGAGGGTTTCTCCTCGGGCGGCTCCATCTTCATCGGTGCCGGCGGCGGCGGCGGTGCGGGTGAACCGGCCGAGGCTTCGGCCGACGGTGCGGCCATGTCGGCCATCGGCTCACCGCCGCGCGCACCACGGCCCGGCGCGCTCTGGTTCTGCGCGAGCATCGCGGCCTCGGGCTTGGCGAGCTTCACGAACTGACGCAGGTAGTAGTCACGCGCGCCGCTATCGCGGTTGCCGTAGAACGAGTGGATCGGATCGGGGAACTGATAGCCGGTGAGCGCGAGGATCGCCTCGTCGACCACGATCACCGCGGCCTCGGCGTTGGGAACTGCGCGGCCATTGGCATCGCGCACGTCGAGCGCGAGCTTGATCGTCTCGCCGGGCGCGACCTTCTTGGCGCTCGGCACCACGGCTACTTGCAGCGTGCGCTGCTTCGGCGGGACCGGTAGATCGATCACGCCCGATGCATACGCGGGACGCTTCGGCAGCTTCGGATCCGGATCGCCGTTGTCGTCGGTGCGCGACGCCATGCCGACGAGATCGACCTGCACGTACATGTTCGGCACCATCGCGTCGGTGATGGGGACCTTGATCGTCGCGGTCGGGCCCGTCAGCGCGAAGCGCTCGGTCTTGACCACGCCACTGCGGCGCCAGGTCACGAGCGCTTCGGCCGGATAGAACGGCGACTGCACGAGGAGCTCGGCGGTATCACCGCCGCGGTACTCCTTCTTGTCGGGGATGAGCTGAACTTTCTCCTGCGCGATCTCGCGCGCGGGCGGTTGATCACCGCCGGACACCCAGAACGTCAGCGTGGTCTGGTTGGGTCGCCCCTTGCTGTCGATGATCGTGGCGACGACCTTGTACGTGCCGCCATCCTTGGTGACGAACGAGCACGGAACTGGATCTTTCGCGGCGAGGACCGAGCACGTCTGCGGGTCGACCTCGATCTGCTTGTAGGTTCCCTTCTTGTACTCGTAGTCCAGGCGCGCGGCGCGCAGCTCGATCGCGGTGCCAGGAACCGAGGCGCCGTCGATGTCGACGCCGATGACTTCCACGTCGAACGGTGTGCCCTTCTCGACGAACGGCTTCTGGGTCTTGAGGCCGACGTAGAGCGACGATGGATGAACGATCAGCGCGGCCGATGCCGACCACATCTGCCGGTTCACGTCGGTGACGCCCGCGTGTGCGGTGACGGCGACCGGCGTGGCGGGGTTGAGCGACAGGAAGTCGACGTGCAGCACGTGCGCGCCGCTGCCGTCGGTCTTGCCGGTGTGCGACCAGCTCTGGCCGCGATACGACGGGCTGGTGTCGTACGGGCTGTAGTAGCCCCACCACGGCGTCCATTCGCCGAACGTGAACGTGTCGCGGTTCGGCGGCGTGAACACCGTCGGGTTCGCCTCGAGGTTCCAGTTGACCGGCGCGCCGGGGAGCGGGCCGCCGCTGTAGTACTTCGCGTCGACGATCACGTCGCCGCTTTGGCCGATGATGAACGGGCCCTGCGTCGCATGCGCGGTGACCTCGAACTCGGGGCGACGGAACTCCTGGATCTGGAAGCCGTGCGTGAAGTGCTCGCGGCGGCGGCCTTGCGTCTCGAAGTGGACGTACGCGTATCCGAGGTTCGGCGTGCCGGGCAGCTTGAACTTGGTGTCGAAGCCGCCAAGGCCGGTGACCGTGGTCGAGCCCTTCGCGATCTCGCGACCCTGCGCGTCCATGACCTTGTACGTCAGCGAGGTGACCTCGCCGGACAGGCCCATCACGTCGCCGCCCTTGCCGTGATCGATGCGGCGCAGCCAGCCCTTGAGCGAGACCTCCTCGGCGGGCTTGTACATCTTTCGATCGTCGATCACGTACCAGGCGAGCGTCGTCGGGCGGGCTTGCTTGACCCAGCTGCCGTACTCGTTCCACCAGCCGCCGTCGTCGGAGATGAACGCGACGTCGTCGCCGCGGCGAGCGAGCAGGTAGTGCGAGCCTTTGACGCCGCCACCGGTGAGCGGCATCGTCGCGAGGCCCTTGTCGTCGGACTTGGCCTTGATACCGAACGGGCGGATCTCGAGGTCAACGCCCGCGGCGGGCTTGCCGCCATCGAGTGTCGTCGCGAATGCGATCAGGTTGTCGCCGTCGACGGTGGCGTCGATGCCGAGCTTGGTGGCCTGCACCCACGCGACGAGCTGCGGTGGGTCGTAGCGCTCTTTCCACGGCGAGGGTTCGATGATCGCGATGGTGTGACCGACGCCTTTGTTGAGCGCGGGCGACAGATCGATGCTGGTCTCGACGAGCTTGTTCTGACCGCGCGTCGTGTTGATGTTCTGGTCGAACGCGAGCGTGCCCGGGAGCTTGGGCGGCTTGTCCTTGTTCCAGCGGTCGCGCATCCAGCGGCCGAACGCGTCGTAGTCGGCGGGCGTGACCTTGTAGAGCCGGACCTTGAGCTGGTCGTAGTTGGTGGTGAAGAAGTCGAGCGTGGGCTTCTTGGCGGCGGGATCGACGACGACCATGCCGGACGGGCCGAAGAACGTCGGCAGCGGATCACCGACGACGAACGTGACGGTGGTGTCGCGGCCCAGCGTCTGGCCGAACGAGTCGAGCAGGCCGCCGGAGATCACGACCTTGTACGTCGTGCGTGCCACGGTGAGGCCGGTGATCGTGATCGAGCCGCCGCTCTGCAGGATCTTCGCGCCAGGGATCGCGGGCGTGACGGTGAGCTGGATCTCGTCGAAGCGCTCGTCATCGAGCGGGTTGTTGAAGCTCAGCTGGAACGGCATGCCGGGGCGGCACACGTCGCCCCAGCCGCACTCCGAGTCCTCGAGGCGCAGCGGCGGGTACGTGCGGAAGGTGTACGACTGCTCGGACTTCGTCTTGTTCGGGCCTTCGGCCGAGGCCATGCCGCCCTCGTACGAGACGTTGATCTCGGCGTCCTTGGGAAACTCTTTGACCGCGTGGAACAGGACCCAGCGGCCGTCGTGCTCGGACTTCTTTGCCGCGTCGACCATTGCCGTGAGGGTCTTGTCCTTGGCGATCTCGTCGTCGGTGTAGCGCGCGATCGCAACCTTGCTGCCGTTCGCGGAGACGACGGTCTTGGCGAACACGGCGGCCTGATCGATCTTCTGATCGAAGACCGTGAAGAGCGGAACGTCGAGCTTCTGCGGGCCGCCATTCGGGCTCCTCGTCACCATCGACGGAGGCGGCGTCTCGAACGTGAACTTCACGGCATCCTTGAGCACGCCGCCCGTCGCGCTCTTGGTGCCCGCGGGAATCTCGACCTGATACGTCGTCGCTTGCGGGAAGCGCACGGCGGGATCGAACAGGATCGTGCGCGAGCCGATCCAGCGCCAGCGGCCGGCGGGCTCGGGCGTGAGCTTCACGGGCTTCACGCTCGCGGCGTCATCTTGCGACGCGACGGCGACCATCGGCTGGCTGAACGTGACGCTGAGCTCGGGCGCGAGCTTGACCTCGCCCTCGGGCATGTAGCGCAGGACCTTGAGGTCAGCGCCGGTCTCGTTCGCTTTCGGCGGCAACAGCGTCGACGCGGGCGGCGGGAACGCGCCCTTCACGACATTGCCGGTGCGCGGTGGCGGCTGCGACTTGGGGCGAATCGCGAACGCCTGCTGATCGGCGGCGTCGTTCACGATCGGCCGTGCGCGTGACAGCAGCTGATCCGCCTCGGCGTCGGTCAGCTTCTGCGCCGGCGCGATCTTCGCGCGATCGAACGCGGGTGCGCCTTGCTTGCCGTCGGACAGCCGCAGGTCGAGGCCCTTCGGCATGTCCTTTGACTGCACGAGGACCAGGTCGGTAAGCGGCGACTTTCCAGTCGGTTTGGTGGGCGTCTTGCCCTTGCCGCCACACGACGTGACGATGAAGGAGAACAGCGTCAGCGCTGCAAGCGAACGATTGGCTTTCAACAATGGACCTCCGGCAGCCGTACCTAGAAACGCTCCACCTCGCGTTTCGCGCTGCCCCCGGGACGGTCGCGCGAGAGCTCAGGGAGATCAAAGGCTTCGCTGCCGCAAATAGGGGTCCGACCCCTATTAATGCGCATGATGTGCAAAAACAGGGGGCGGACCCCTATTGCGTGGCGTTCTTCATCAGCCGCGTGAGTGCGTCGCCCGTCGCGGCCGTGATGTCCTCGATGCAGGTGAGCGCGCCCCGCCGCTCGGTCGCAAGCACGACCATGCCGATCACGTGATCGAGTACGGCGATCGGGGCCACGACGAGATCGCCGAACTGGCGGCCGAGCGAGGTGAGCAGCAGGTAGTCGACCGGGCTGAGATCGCCCGACGCGCCGCGCGTGGTCACCTTGCGGCGCATCACCGCGGACACGAGGCTCACGTGATCGAGCGGGACCGCGAGCGCGGGGATCTCGGTGCCGTCGCGGCAGAAGCTGATCCAGCTCACGGCGGCCTCACCGCGCACGACGAGGAGCAGTGACGAGTGACTCTCGGGAATGAAGCGAGCGACGGTGCCGATCACGCGGCGAGAGAGCTCGTCGCGATTGGGTGCCAGCACGATGTCGGCGAGAGCCTCGTTGATCGTGTCGGGGATCGTGGCCGAATCGATCTTTGGCATCTCGGTGCTGCCGATCGCGAACGGGCGCATGGAGTCGACCGGCCGCTCGCGAGACACGCGCGCCATCACGGAGTCCTTGTCGGGTCGGCCCGCGAGCATGTCCGCGAGCGTGCGTAGATACGCGCGGCGCTCGACGCCTGCCTCGTGTGTCGGCAGCGTGGGTGCGTCGGGCAGCGGAATATCGAGCACCACGGCCGGCGGCACCGCGACGGCGCTGATCTCGATCGCTGGCCGATCGCTCTTGAGCCCCGGCAGGCTGAACAGCTGCGACTGATCGGTGACGCCGCGCGAGCGCATGAAGCGCTGGCCGCGTGGAATCGCGTAGAGGCGCTCGAGCTGGAAGCGCATGCGCATCTCGGCGGCGATCGACTGCACGACCATCATGCGATTCATGTCGAGCTGGCCGGCGACGAGCGCGACGGCCTTGTCACTCATCGGCGCGATGCTCGCGATCACCA
>JBBQFU010000158.1:0-21424 GCA_038322185.1 Haliangiales bacterium | reverse complement strand
ATGTAGCCGAGCTCGGTCGTGCAGACCGGCGTGAAGTCCTTCGGGTGCGAGAACAGCACCGCCCAGCTGTCGCCGATCCACTGGTGGAACGAGACCTCGCCTTTGGTGGTGTTGGCCGTGAAGTCTGGAGCGACGTCATTGATGCGCAGCGACATCCCGGGAACTTGGCCCCGAAGCCGTCGACTGGGAAGTCACTCGGACGGGAAACTGCGTCCAGCGCGAGGAACCGGGAGCGGCGCGTCGTTGATCTTCGCAATCACGCCGTCGAGCTTCTGCTCGGGAATCGTCACTCGCGTCGGCATGCCGCCACCGAGGGCAAACAGCGCGACGAAGTCCCAGCCCGAGTCGAAGCCGGCCGCGATCGTGAGCATTCCGGAATCGCGCACGATCGAGACCGGTGCCTTCGCCTGCCCTGCCAGCAGCAAGTCGGTCTTGTCGAACTGCCCCTGCGAGTCCTGCGTGTCGACGATCGCCACGCGGCCACGGATCGTGAAGCGCTTCGCGAGCTCCTGGGTGTGCGCGTCGCGGCGATCGAACTCGGCGGCCGCCTCCGCGATCATGTCGTCGTGCGGGCCCTTCTTCATCCCTTCGACGAGGAAGTGGATCACGGCACGCTTGAGCTGGTCGTCGCGAAACTTCGCGCGCAGCGCCTTGTCGATGCGTGTCGCGATTGGGCCTGGCGTGCCGATGCGGGTATCGACCGCGCGCGCATCGTCGTCGGCGCCCGCGTAGGGCTCCTTGCCGTCGAGGATCCACTTCGCGGCCGCGTAGAGCCCGTCGAGATCGACGTGCGTCATGATCGAATCGATCGGACCGGTTTGCCGCACGAGGTCCGGCGTGACCATCTCGGGACACGCGCCATGCTGCGCCTTGGTCGCGAGCACGAAGCGCGGATCGCCCGCGAACGAGGCGTGTCGCTCGTGATCGTGATGGTCGACCCAGGCGGCGAGCCGGTCGCCGAGCCCGAGAATGAACGGCTCCGTGGTGAGCGCAAATGACACACTCGTGCCGACCGTCGCGGCGAACGCGATATCGAGCACGACGACGCGCCCCACCAGCTTGTCTGGCTTCGGCAACATCCGTGGCGACGCGAACGCAAGATGAGGGATACGCAACGCAAGAGGACCGTAGCACCTCCTCTGGTACGATCGAGGCCGTGGGTCAGTGCTGGCTGCTCGCGGTCGTGCTCTTCGCTTGCGGGCGAGTCGGTTTCGACTACGGCTCGTCCTCTGGAGGCGACGGCGGCGCGCGCGATGCAGATGACGCGAATGCCCCCGTGCCCGACGCCGCGGCCGTCCAGCGATTCGCCTATCTGAAGGCGTCCAACACCGAGCCGTTCGATCAGTTCGGCTACGTGATCGCACTGTCGGCAGATGGCCAGACCCTCGCGGTCGGTGCGCCGATCGAGGATGGCCCGGCCAACTCGGTCGCGCAGTCAGGCTCGGTCTACGTGTTCGCGCGAAGCGGCGCGACGTGGGTACAGCAGGCGTACGTGAGGCCAGCGGTGACTGACGTCGACGACCAGTTCGGCATCTCGCTCGCGCTGTCGGCCGACGGATCGACGCTCGCGGTCGGCGCCGACGGCGAGGACAGCAATGCCATCACCGTGAACGGCAACGCTGCCGACAACAGCACCAACGCTGCGGGCGCAGCGTATGTCTTCGTGCGTAGCGGCACGACGTGGTCGCAGCAGGCGTACGTCAAGGCAGGTAACAGCGACGCGCTCGACCAGTTCGGGTTTGCCATCGCGCTCTCGGACGCGGGCGATGTGCTCGCGGTTGGCGCGCACACCGAGGATTCGATCGCGGCTGTCGTCGACGGTAACGCTGCCGACAACACGTCGGTGGATTCGGGCGCGGTCTACACGTTCACGCGAACCGGAACCGTGTGGTCACCGCAGTCGTACCTCAAGGCATCGAACAACGACCTCGACGATCGGTTCGGCAGTACCGTCGCGTTATCGGGCGACGGCACGACACTCGTCGTCGGCTCGCCGAACGAAGACAGCGGGACCATGACCATCGGCGGCAATCAGAGCGACGACACCGTGTCGGAGGCGGGCGCGGCCTACGTGTTCGTGCGCGCAGGCGCAACCTGGGCACAGCAGGAGTACATCAAGCCGTCGACGCTCGATTTTGGCGACTTCTTCAGTCGCGCACTTTCGATCTCGACCGACGGCAACACGCTCGCGGTCGCATCCCCGGGCGACGACTCCGTCGCGCCGAACAGCGGTGCCGTGTTCATCTTCGTGCGCGCCGGCGTCACGTGGACGCAGCTCCAGCGCCTCAAGGCGGCGAACGCGGGCGACAACGACCAGTTTGGGGTCGCGGTCGCGCTCGCAGGCAACGGCTCGGTCGTGATGATCGGCGCGCCGTACGAGGACAGCAACGCGAGCGGGCTCGGCGGTAATCAGACGAACGACCTCCGCATGAACAGCGGTGCCGTGTTCGGCTTCGCGCGCAGCGGCGGCATCTGGTCGCAGGAGTCGTACGCCAAGCCGTCGGCCCCGACGAGCGGCGACGAGCTCGGCAATGCGGTCGCGATCTCCAGCGACGGCACCACCCGCGCGCTCGCCGCCCACTACGAGGACAGCGCCGCGACGACGATCAATGGCGACGCGTTCGACGACTCGGCACAGGACAGTGGCGCCGTCGAGCTCTACTACTTCGGACAGTAGAGCGTGGTGCTCCAGCCGTCGTGCAGGTAGACCTGCCGCACCGTGCCGCGATCGCCGCACTGCGCACCACCGGGCAGCAGCAGGCACAACGTGCGCTCGCCACCATCGGCCACCAGTGCGCTGCGCCGGCCGGGCGCGACCTGACCGATATGGCTGCCGTCGATCCAGACCTCGACGTGGTCGGCGCACCGCGAGTTGTCGACGAAGAATGTCGTGCGTGGCTTCGCGCGCGGCGCCTGGCGCACCGGTAGCACCTCGGGCTTGTCCTCGCGAATCACACGGTAGCGCTGTGGATCGGCAAACGCGGCGGCGAGCAGCTTGTCGTTACATCCGGCCGCGCGCAGCTCCTGGGCCACGCCGCGCGTCCATTCAGCCCGCAGCTCCCCCATGTCTGCGAGCGCCGTGCGGAAGCGCTTCTTGGCCGACGCGACGGCGACGCGGCTCCCGGGCAACAGCCCTGCGGTCAGCGCTGCGTCGTCGTGACGTGCGAGGAAGCGATATGCGACCTCGAGATCGACGCCGAGCCGCTGGTACTGCACGAGCTCCTGCTGGGCGCGATGCCACGTCGGTGCGATCTGACCCACCGGACACGTGCGAACGCTGCCCGCCTTCACGCGTGCCAGCGGTCCCTGCCCGACCGCACCGAGCAGCTCGAGGACGTCCTTCTGATACTTCACGCGCAGCTCGGCCATCGCCGTGGTCGCCTGCTCGTAGCGATCGAGCATGAGCTGCAAACCCTCGCCGTCGCTCCACGGACGCACGAGCTCGGGCTTGAAGTCGACCGTGGGCTTGCCGCCGGAGCTCAGTGTTGCGAGGGCCGCGCTCGCCGCGGGATGCCCCCCGGAGAACTGCATCGCGAGCCCGAGGTGCTCGCGCGCCGAGGCCTCGTCGCCGGCGAGCACATGCGCGATGCCGGCGAGGTAGTGCAGCGGTCCGTCGGTCGGCCAGCCGACCAGCGCGGCATCGACCTGTGCGAGGGCAGCGGTCGCATCCTTGCGCAGCAGCTCGGCGGCCACGAGCGCGCGGCGCGACAGCAGCACACGCGGCGAGCTCTTCACCGCCTCACGCAGGTTCCAGGCGGCCTCGCCCGTGATGTTTGATTGATAGGCGATCACGCCGATCGCGTGGACTGCGGCGCCACGGTCGGCCGCGTAGCGCAGCAGCGAGGTGTACGCCTTCGACGCCTCGGCCAAGCGCCCCGCATCGTAGAGCGCCTGCGCGGTCGAATAGCCTGGCAGGCTCGAGTCGGGCGCGACGCGGCCGGCACGCTGGTACCACCCGAGCGCGGTGTCGAGGCTGCCATGGCGACGATGCGCATCGCCGATGCGAACGAGCAGCGCGAGATCCTGCGGACGCTGCACGGCGATCAGCTCCAGCGCCTTGATCGCCTTGGGCCACTCGCCCATGGCGCCGTACGCGGTCGCGAGGTCACTCTTGATCTCGAGATCGAGCGGCGCATGGACCTCGATCGCCTCGAGCTCGCGGATGAGGCGCGGCGTGTCGTTGCGCGACGCATGGATCAGCACGAGCACGCGGCGCGCCTGCAGGTGATCGGGCTCGTGCTTGGTGACCTGCTCGAGCTGGCGCTCCGCCGCTGGGCCGTCGCCCCCATGCCACAGCGCGGAGCCGAGCTCGTAGCGTGCGTCGAGATCCCATGGCCGCTTCGTCACGAGCCGGCGGAACAGCTCGAGCGCGACCTCGTGCTTGCCGGCGCGCGCCATCGCAAACGCGGCCGCGCGCAGCGAGGGCACGTCGTCGGGCGCGAGGTCGGCGGCATAGTTGAACTTGCCGGTGGCCTTTGCGATCAGCTTCGGATCGCCGGCCGCGGTCGCCATGTACAGCTCTCCAAGCAACCGTTGCGCCTCGAACAGCTTTGGATCGAGAAACACCGCGCGCTCGAGGTCGTGCTTGGCACTCTCGAGGTCAGGTCCGATCGAGCCCGAGCCCGAGCCGGGCGTGGGTACGGTCGTCGCCGATCCCATCGTGAGTGCGCGAAACGCGTCCATCGCCGCGAGCGCGCCGGTGAAGTGCCCCAGACCGCGGCCCATCATGAACACCGGGTACACATCGTTCGACAGCGCACGGGTGAGCCGCGCGGCGCGCTCCTCGTCGACGCGAATGCCCGCCTCGGACCACGCCTCGCCGGAGGCCTCGCCAAGGATCCTGTGATACTGGGCCGGCGGCCCCATCCGCTGGGCCTCGCCGACGACCTTCGCGAGCGATTTGTCCGCTTTCCAGACGAGCACCGCGATGCGCAGGTTCTCGCCCACTCGATCGAACCAGCCGGTGACCACGAACGCCGCACCGACCTGCTTCGCGAGCTCGTTCACGGTGTCCGGATCGGGCGGGATTCGCTGACCCGGCACGTAGAGCGGCGGCAGCTGGGCCTCGAGCCCCAGGACGTTCTCGGCCTTCTCGGCGATCTCGAACGGGGCCTCGGCGATGATCCACTCGAGCGACTTGCCGTTGACGACGTGGTTCTCGAACGGGGTGACCACCAGCGTCGGCGGGCCGGGGGTCCAGTCGGGCACCGACGCGGCTACCGTCGAGGGGTCCGCCACCTGCGCGGTGGCCGCGGGGGGCGCCTCGTCCTCGGAGGCCGGATCGCTGGGTTGCGCGAACACGGCGCTGCCCGTCGCGATCAGAGTGATCGCGAGTACGTGCCTCCGGCGCGGAGACCTCATAGACTGAGCATACCCGTGGCCGACTCGGCGCGCCCGTCTACAGCAGTACCGCCCGCCAAGAAGAAGCGTAAACGCCGCCTCCGTACGGTGTCCGTCCTACGCATTCTGTTCTTGTTGCTCATCTATGGCGCGTCGCTGGCCGCCGCTGGCCTGTACTTCGTGATCACGTACATCAATCAGGATCTGCCGCAGGACCTGACTAAGCTGCTCGACTACCAGCCGAACCGAAAGTCGGTGGTGCTGTCGAGCGACGGCGACGAGATCGGGTCGTTCTCGATCGAGAACCGCCGGATCATCCCGCTCGATCGCATGCCGCCGCACGTGCCCGCCGCGTTCCTGTCGGCGGAGGACCGGCGGTTCTACAAGCATCCCGGCTTCGACCTCATCGGCATCGCACGCGCTGCTTACAAGAACTTCCAGTCGAGCGGCATCAAGCAAGGTGGCTCGACGATCACCCAGCAGATCATCAAGCAGACGCTGCTCGTCGGCGAGGAAGACGCCCTCGATGATCTCGACCTGACGGCCGACCAGCGCACGGCGATGCGCAAGAACCAGAAGTACAAGCGCAAGATGAAGGAGGTCATCCTGGCCTACCGCCTCGAGCGCGAGCTCACCAAGGCCGAGATCCTCTCGATCTATCTCAATCACGTCTATCTCGGTCACGGCGCGTACGGCGTGGCAGCGGCCGCGGAGGCCTACTTCGGCAAGGAGGTCGAGGACCTCACAATCGCCGAGGCTGCGATGCTCGCCGGGCTCGTCGCGTCACCGTCGAAGTACGCACCACATCGCAACATGGAGCTCGCACGCCAGCGGCAGCGCTACGTGCTCGGCCACATGTTCGACGACAAGTACATCACGCGCGCCGAGCACGATTCCGCGGTCTCCGAGCCCATCGCACTCGTCGACGAGAGCGACCTCAACCACCTCGCATCGCCGTACTTCGTGGAGTACCTGCGGCGCTTCGCGACCAAGCGCTACGGCAACAGCCAGCTGTTCCAGGGCGGCCTTCGCTTCTACTCGACGCTCGACACCCACGCGCAGGCAGCCGCCGAGGGCGCACTGCGCAAGGGCCTCGAGTCGCTCGATCGCCGGCTCGGGTTTCGCGGCGCGATCGGCGCGGTTCCGCAAGCCCAGCGCGGCGCGTGGACCGGCGGTCCGGCGCATCCGCTGACCGGCGCGAACGACGACACCACGGCCCTCGCCGATCAGCTCCTCGCCGAGCAGCGCTACGGCGCGATGGTCGTCGAGCTCGGCAAGACCGGCGCGGTCACCGTGGACCTCGGCCCCAAGCGGCTGCCCCTCATCGACGCCGACGCCAAGGACGTGCGCGCATGGCGCGGCGATCCGAAGGATCCCAAGCTCGCGGGCAAGAAGGTCGAGCTCGGCGACCTGCTGCCGGTGCGGCTCAACCCCGACGGCACCGCCGCGTCGCTCGCGCAGCGCCCGTCGCTGCAAGGGGCGCTCGTTGCGATCGAGCCCAGGACCGGCCGCGTCGTCGCGCTCGTCGGTGGCTACGACTGGATGGCCTCGCAGTTCGATCGCGTGACGCAGGCCAAGCGCCAGGTCGGCTCGTCGATCAAGCCGTGGATCTACGCGGCCGGCATCGAAGCCGGCAAGACGCCGGTCGACACGATGCGCGACGGACCGTTCGCGGTGCCGACGGCGACCGGCATGTGGATGCCGGCGAACTACGACGACAGGTACATGGGCAACGTCACGCTGATGACCGCCCTCGCCTACTCGCTCAACACGATCAGCGTGCAGCTCGCGGTTCAGGTCGGGCTCGACCGCATCATCGAGATCATGCGCGGCTTCGGGATCCACTCCGCGATCCCGCGCCACATCTCGATCAGCCTCGGCACGCCGGATCTCACGCCGCTCGAGATCGCGACCGGCTACGCGGGCATCGCGAACGGCGGCCGTCGCGTCACGCCGCGATTCTTCGATCTCGTGACGAACACGAGCGGCGAGACCGTCGAGGATCTGCGCGACGCTCCGCCGGGTCCGCAGGTCATCTCGCCCCAGGTCGCCTACGTGATGCAGAACATGCTCAAGCAGGTCGTCATGCGCGGCACCGCAAAGTACGCGCAGACCATCGGCCGCCCGGCCGGCGGCAAGACGGGCACGAGCGCGAACTACCGCGACGTGTGGTTCACCGGCTTCACCGCCGATCTCCTGACCACGGTGTGGATCGGCCGCGACGACTCGACGCCGATCGGCGACAAGATCACGGGCGGTGGCGTGGCCGTCCCCATCTGGGTCGAGTTCATGATGAAGGCGCACCCGCGCACCAAGGTCCGTGACTTCCCGCCGCCCGAGGGTGTGTCATTTGCGCGCGTCGACCCCTGGGGCGGAAACCCGATGGGCCCGAGCCCCCAGGCCGTGTGGATGCCATTCGTGCGCGGGACGCTCCCGTCGCGCTTCCTGGGCAGCCAGCCGATTCGCACGTTCGAGGACCTGGTCCCCGCTCCACCGGTTCCGCGTCCCGCCGCCAAGTGCTCGTCGCTGTCATGCCTGTGATAGGGTCGCGCCCCTGATGCGGGCCGTGCTGGTTGCACTCCTGGCCACGACCACCGGGGTCGCTTGCAAGATCGACCTCGACGAGTTCGAGGAGGTCCGCCTCTGCGAGGAGGGCTCGGCCGCCGTGTGCCGCGAGGCCGTGAATCACTCGGAATTCGAGTGGCTCCAGGACAACCTGTTCTCCACCAACTGCAGCGGCGATGATTGTCACGGCGTCCCCGTCAACGGCCAGCCACCCGGGGGCAAGCTGGTCCTGGCGAAAGGGTTCGCGTATGCCACGCTCCTTGGCAAAGCCGCGGACGCCCCGGGTGAGCCCCCGCTCGTGGCCTCGCAATACACCGATGACCACAAGCTCGTGCAGCCTGGCGCTCCCAACAGGAGCTATCTCCTCTACATGATGCGGGGAGTGACCCAGGAGCAGGGTGTTCCGCGCTTCACGGCCCCGCCCGATGACCCCGGATTCATGCCGCCGAACAGCAAGCCGCTGTGCTGCCAGAAGCTCGACGCGGTCTCCCGCTGGATCGAGGCGGGGGCCCTGCCGTGATGCAGCATGTGATCCCGCGCAGTAAGTCTTCGTTCACCAAAGATAAACGACTGATGGTTCCCTTGACGTGGCGCGACGGCGCTGGCTACAACTTCGGGCAGCGCTGGGGTTTTCCCCGCGCTCCAAAGGCAGGCAACGATCGATGAGCTGGCTAAGTGATGTCTTCCATAAGGGCGGGCCCTTCTTCATCGTCAACACGTTCTTCTTGGCCGTGGTTATCGGCCTGATTGTCGAACGGTCGATTTACTTCCTCGGTCGCGGCCACCTGAACGCGAAGGCGTTCCTCGAGCAGCTGCGCAAGCTCCTCTCGGCGAACAACGTCGACCGCGCGAAGAAGCTGTGTGATGCGACGACCGCCCCGGTCGCTCGCGTCGCGAAGGCGGGTCTCAACCGTCTCCACCGCGGTGAAGCGGCTGTCGCGCAGGCGATGGAAGAGACGATGACGGACACGCTGCCCGAGGTGAAGACTCGCATCGGCGCACTGTGGTCGCTCGCGAACATCACCACCCTGGTCGGTCTCCTCGGAACCATCACCGGTCTCATCGCCACGTTCAACGCGATCGGCGAGGCGAACCCGGCAGAGCAGCGCACGAAGCTGTCCGAAGGTATCGCCGAGGCCATGTACAACACGGCTTATGGTCTCGGCATCGCTCTCATCTGTATGGTCGGCCACCTGCTGCTCTCGGCCGCGATGAAGAAGGTCGTCACTGACCTCGAGGCGTTCAGCCTCCGCTTCGAGAACTTGCTGTCCGATGGCGGTTCTGCGGCCGCCAGCCGCGCACCCGCCGCTCCGACCGAGGACGTGGAGTAGGCGCCCACGTGGCGAACTTCTCCGCACAGCGCGTTCGTTCGAAGACCCGTACCGCCGTCCGGCGGCGCGAAGATGCGATCGAACAGGAGGAGAGCGAGGGCGGGGAGCTCAACCTCATCCCGTATCTCGACATCGTCACGAACTTGATGCTGTTCCTGCTGTTCTCGATCTCGGCAGGCATCATCTTCACGCAGATCGATACGTCGCTGCCCGACAAGGCACCGGCGTCGTCGACCACGGCGAACCCCAACATCGATCCCAATGACCAGCCGCTCAAGCTGGTCGTCTCGATCACCCGCGACCGCATGTTCCTGTGGTCGATCTCGGGCCTCGAGGGCACGCTCGCCGCGCCGAAGGCCACGTTCCCGCGCATCGGTCGCGATGGCGAGGTCTGCGACGGCAACTATATGTGCGAGGGCAACAACTGCGTCGGGCAGAAGTGCGTCAACAGCGGCCTGGTGCCGCTGCCTGTGTTCGACTATCGCGGCCTGTCCAACGCGCTGTTCGACATTGCGAGCACTCGCTACACCGGCAAGACGCGCAAGGCGGACACCTACCAGATCATCCTCATGGCCGACGGTGTGATTCCGTACGGCACGATCGCGGCGACGATGTCTGCGATGCGCTGCAAGATGCCCGACTTCGGCCAGACCACGGACGGCTGTTCGTTGCCGACCGAGGATCCGGAGCTCAAGAAGGCGAAGGAGCCGTTCTCGGGCGACAAGAGGCTCTACGACACGACCCGCGCGGCCTATGACCCGAAGACGATGGCGCTGTTTAGCGACATCCTCTTCTCCTCGGGGTTCGAATGAGCTTTACGCAGCGCGAAGCGCGGGGGCTGATTCGCAAGGCCGTCAAGCGCGTGCCCGAGGGCGAGGCGATCCGTCACCTCAACATCATGCCGATGATGGACATGATGACGATCCTCCTGGTCACGTTCATCTTCCAGATGGCGACCAGCGCGCTCGACGTCACCGCCGGCTCGGTCGATCTGCCGCGCACGGTGACCGATGCGCCGATGCCCGAGAAGGCGTGGATCCTGATCATCACGCCACAGGGCATCGTGGTCGAAGGCAAGACGATCGTCACCGTGACCAACGGGGACGTCGATGCGAGTGAGAAAGAGGGCGGATCGCTCGGCCTCAAGATCCCGCGCCTGACGAACTTCCTCGCGTCGCTACGTCAGGAAGAGCTCAAAGCGCTGCAGCGCAGCGGGATCGACCCCGCGAAGGCGCCGCCTCCGGAGCTGCTGGTCATCGCGGACCGCAACACCCCGTATCGCCTGCTCCTGGAAGTCATGTTCTCGGCGAAGCAGAAGGAAGCCGGCTACAAGCATTTCCGACTGATCGTCCAGAAGAACTTCCCGGTCAAAGCGGCCTCCCAGTAGCGGTTGGGCCTCCGGAAGGTCAGTAGCCGCGCACCGGCGCTGCGCTATAGTGGACGTCATGAAGCTTGTCGGTGAGCGCCGCGCTATCGCGGCCATCTGCTTCGCGATCTACTTCTTCCTCTACCTGCTCCTCGGCTTGGCCGACGTAGCACCGGATATGGGGAAGGCGCTGTTCGCGCTCGCCGGCGTCTACGGCCTGGCGTTCTTCGCGCTGGTGGCCGGCTACTTCTGGGCTCGCTGGTACGCGGTGGGTGTTGGCCTCTACGGCATCATCACGGCGGCCGTCGGGATGTGGCAGCTCGGCCCCGAGCCGATCCTGCTGTTCATCGGTGGTACGCACGCACTCGCCACGGTCGCTCTGTGGGGCAACGCGATGAGCGAGGGCTACGACGGCCAGACTGCGTGGCGCGAGAAGCTCCACATGGACGAGCACGCGGTCCAGCGGCTCGGTCGCTCGGTCATCCGCGCCGGCGTGTCGCTGCCGATGGTGCTGCTCTACGCGCTCGCGCCCAAGCCGGGTGCAGCCGAGCTAACGCTCTCGCTCGCGGCCCTCGCCCTCGCTGGCTTTGGCTTCCGCGCGATGATCAAGCTCCGCACGTGGGGCGTGATCGCGGTCGGCCTCTCGGGTGGCCTCCTGCTCGCGCTCGCGGGCGTCGAGCTCGCGACCCACTGCAACGAGCTCTACGCCCTCAAGCCGGCACTGGGCGGCTCGCTGCTGCTCCTCGCGGCGGCGCCGTGGGCCGCGCCGATCCTGCGCTACTTCCGCTGATCTCCTCTCCGGTTTGATCCTGCCGGCCGGTCGCGCTACCGTCTAGGTATGGGATTTGTCTGGCCTGGGACACGCCTCCTGGTGTGCCTCTCGCTCGCGTTCGGGGTCGTCTCGTGCTCGCCGCTCTATGGGGGCAGGCCCGAGAAGCTCAAGAACCCCGAGCGTCGGAAAAAGCCTCCCGCCGCCGAGGAAGCTGCCATCGAGATCAAGTACGTCGAGGAGTGCAACGCGAACTTCAGCGACGACCCGAAGAAGGCGCGCCCGCAGCCGCCGCAGTCTCGCCAGCTCTACGAGCAGGGTGACAGCGCGCTCGAGCAGTCGGACAAGGTCAAGGAAGAGTCGATGAAGGTCAGCCTCCTCAAGGAAGCGATCGACAAATACCGTAACGCGCTCGTCAAGGATCCGTACAACGTGCCGGCAACCCTCAAGCTCGCCGTCGCGTATGACCGCGTGCTGCGCAAGGCCTGTGCGATCGCGATGCTCAAGCGCCTCGCGTCTTTGTCCAACAACCCGAAGTGGGCGAGCGAAGCGAACCGCAACATCGACTCGATCGACGCGAACGCGCAGTGGTTCAAGGGCTACCGCAAGGATGCGATGGCCGCGGTGGGTCGCTGATGCGTAACGTTGGATTTGCCGCGCTGCTCCTCGCGGCCGCGCTCTCGGGCTGTGGCGACAAGCAGGAGCCCACGGCACCGCCGGCGGCGCTGCGTCCCGAGCCTGATCCCAAGAACAACATCGTCGTCGCCAAGGACTGCGAGCCGACCGATCCGAGCTCGGAGCTCAAGCCGATCGGCTTTGACGAGCGCTCGATCCCCGAGGGACAGCGCCTCGCCGACCAGGCGTACTCGACGCTCGCGAGCGCCAACAGCGCCGAGGTCGATCGCCTCACGCGCGAGCAGTACCAGACCGATGCGGTGCGTGACTTCCTCACCGCGCTCGCCGCCGATCCGTACAACGTGAAGGCGACCTACGGGCTCGCCGCGGCGTACGCGAAGATCGGGCGCAAGCAGTGCTCGATCAACTTGCTCACCCGCATGCTGCAGATGCGGCCGCACCCGAGCAAGAAGGGCGAGGTCGAGGCGTTCATCGATCGCCTGCTCGGCCGCAAGCAGGCGCTCGATCCTGACTTTGCCGAGATGCGCCGCGACAAGGGCTTCCGCGAGCTGATCGCGAAGATGTGCGAAGGCACCAACGATCCGAACTGCGTGTACGGCGCCCAGCGCGAAAATCGCGAGCGCTAGGCCGTCCTGAGACCTTCGCTGAGGCCTCGGCCCCTCGCCCTGTAAGCCCGAACTGCTTTACCCGGGCGCCGAGCGGAAGTATGACTCGGGGGCATGCGCTTCCCTGCCCTGCTCGCCGTTGTCCTGCTGCTCCCAGCCGCTGCCGAGGCGCGGCCCAAGAAGAAGGCCAAGGCGGCGAAGGCGGCGAAAGCCGGCGCAGGCGGGATGGCGTGTGGTGTTCGCGTGCTGCCGATGGTCGAGGGCAATCAGTGGACCTACAACCCGGTCCCCGCCCCGCTGCCGCCGAGCGACGCGGTCAAGCGCATCGCGCCCGTCACGCCCAAGGCGATCGTGATCACGGTGAAGTCGGTGGAAGCCAAGGGCGGCGACACGGTGGTGACGCTCGAGGAGAAGTTCCTCGTCGACCGCACGAAGGAAGAGAAAAAGCCGCTGATCGAGGAGCGCTCGATCACCACGACGATCACGTGCAACGACAAGAAGTTCGATATCTCGCCCGACAGCTTCTTCTTCGCCGGTGAGCCGGGCGGCTACTCCGGCCTCGAGATCACCAAGCTCGAGCGCATCAAGGGCACGAGCCTCGCGCTCGTCAAGGGTGCCATCGGCGAGGCCGAGTGGCGCGAGGACCTCGTGATGACGTGGTCGCAGACGCCGCACGAGAATTCCGGTGCCAAGCTCGCGACCGGCAAGCTCGAGATCGAGCGCCGCTTCACGCCGCAGGAGAGAGAGAAGGTCCAGACCAAGATGGGCCCGTTCGAGTCCGAGAAGATCGGCCTCATCACTACCGGCCGCGTCACGCTCGACAACGCGCAGCCGACGAACAAGCCGATGGAGCTGCCGGCCAGCTGGGTGTCGCAGATCTGGCTCGCCGAGGGCGAAGGCATGACCCAGGCCCTCAACAGCTTCGGGCACATGTATCAGCTCGTCGACGCGCAGCTGAAGTGAAACGCGCCACGTGGCGCGTGGTGAAGCCGCTGCGCGATTCGGTTCGCGCCGGCCATCCGTGGATCTACGACCGCGCGCTCGCCGCGGCGAACAACATCAACGTCGGTGACGTCGTCACGCTGGTCGACGAGCAAGGCCCGCTGTGCACCGCGCTCGCCGATCCGACATCGCCGCTGCGCGCGCGCGTGCTCGATCTCGCACCCGATGCGGCGTGTGATGGCGCGTGGGCGCGTGGGCGTGCCGAGGCGGCGGCGAAGCGGCGCATACGCGATCCGCTGCTCGTGGGCTGCACCGGTCGGCGGATCATTCACGGCGAGGGCGACGCGTGCGCGGGCCTCGTGATCGATCTCTACGCCGACACCGCCGTCGTGGTGTTCGACGGTCCCGCCGCCTCGGTGTTCTGGCGCGCGCGACTCGAGCAGGTGCTGATCGGTCTCGAGCGTGCCGGCATCGCGATCGCGCACGTGTGGGTCAAGGGCGAGCGGCGTGACCGATCCGCGGGCGAGACGCTGCGCGGCGATCCGCCGGCCGAGGTCGTGATGACCGAGGACGAAGCGAAGTTCGGCGTCGATGTTCGCTCGGGACAGAAGACCGGCTTCTTCCTCGATCAGCGCGACAACCGGCGCACCGTGCGGCGGCATGCAGCGGGCGCGACCGTGCTCAACGTCTTTTGCTACACCGGCGGCTTCTCGCTGCACGCCGCGCTCGGTGGCGCGACACGCGTGACGAGCGTCGACATCGCAGGGCCCGCGATCGCTGCGATCGAGAAGAACCTCGCGCACTCGGGCTTGCCCGCCGATGCGCACGAGCGCGTGACCGCAGATGCGTTCGAGTACTTCGCGCGGAGCAAGGCGCAGGGCCGGCGCTGGGACCTCGTGATCGTCGACCCGCCGAGCTTCGCGCCCAGCGAGCGGGTCAAGGCCGCCGCGCTCAAGGCCTACGAGAAGCTCGCGGTCGCGGGCCTCAGCGTGGTCGAGCCCGGCGGGCGCTTCGCGTTCGCCTCGTGCTCGAGCCACATCACCGAGGCGGATCTGATGACTGTGATCAGCTTCGCAGCCACGAAGGCGCTGGGCGCCGCCGGCCCTAACCTTCGCTTGCGATTGGCCGCCGGGGCTGCCAGCGATCACCCCGTCCTGCCGGCGTTTGGAGAGGGTCGGTACCTCAAGTTCCTGTTTTTCGACGTGGGCTAGCTGTCAGGATGGTGATGCTCCTGATTTGCACCCGGAAATTGAGGACTTGACCCACCTCCCACACTTCGCTACAGACGCGCGTCCGCCCCTCTGGAGACCCCGTCAATGCGCACCTCCCGCTGGCTCCTCGTCACCGCCCTCGCGTCCCTCACTGTCACGCCCTTCGCGTGTAGCGATGACGCCGGCAACAACTCCGACATCCAGTGCGATGACGGCGTCGACAACGACGGCGACGGCACCAAGGACTACCCGGCCGATCCGAGCTGCGATAGCGCGCTCGATCTGACCGAGGACGGGCTCGTCTCGCCGCTGTGCAAGGACGAGGTCGATAACGACGGTGACGGCAAGACCGATTATCCAAACGACCCGGGCTGCTTCGCGCCGCAACAGGACAGCGAGGACGACGATTGCCCCAACGGCCCCGCGTGCCCGCAGTGCGCGAACGGCATCGACGACGACATGAACGGATCGACCGACTTCCCGCAGGACAACGGTGGTTGCACCGCCGCGTCCGACAGCGAGGAGTACACGTCGAACCCGATCGCATGCGGCGCGGGCGTCACGTTCGACCGCATTCCGTTCACCGGCAAAACGTCGGGCATGCTGATGGCGGGTGCGGCCTCCGCCCTCACGGGCATGTGCGGCGGCACCGGCAACGAGGACGTCTACGAGATCCGCGTGACCGTTCCCAAGGTCATTGTCGCGACGACGATGAACGACGGCACGATGGCCGACACCGTTCTCTACGTGCGCAGCGCGATGTGCACGGACTCGACGGCCGAGCTCGCCTGTAACGACAACATCGACTCCGTCGAGAAGCGCTCGACCCTCACCACCTCGCTGCTCCCCGGCACCTACTACCTCGTCGTCGACTCCAAGGACGCCGTCGGTGGTGCCTATGACCTCACGGTCAACTACTTCATCGGCGAAGGCACCGTGTGCTTCGGTCCCGGCGACTGCGGTCCCGGCCTCATCTGCCGCGTGCCGCTGGGCAAGACCGACAAGGAGTGCTCCGAGCACGTGTGCGAGGACACCGTCGACGAGGACGGCGACGGCAAGATCGGCTTCCCGAGCGACCCCGGTTGTCTCTCGCCCACCGACGACGACGAGTCGGACACCTGCTTCCCGACCGCGACCGCCGGCTGCCCCGAGTGCGGCGACGGCATCGACAACGACAACGATGGCAAGACCGACTACGGCAACAACGGCGACGTGACCTGCACCTCGGCCTCGAGCGCGAGCGAGTCGTGTGTGGCGACCGATGGCGTGTCCGCGCTCATCGTTGCCTCCACGATGGGCACCACCGTTGGTGGCGTCAACGACGGCAAGGTGAGCTGCGCATCGAGCGGCACGCACACCGCGCCCGACAAGACCTATCGCCTCGACCTGCCGGCGATGAGCAACCTGACGATCAACAACACGAACACCTTCGACGCAGCCGTCGCCATCTACGACTCGACCTGCGGCGGCACGCCGATCATCTGTGACGACGAGCCCGAGAACCTCACGACCGGTCCGCTCGCTGCGGGCGCCTACTACTACGTCGTCGACGGCTACTCGACCGGCACCGGCGCGTACACCATCACTGTCTCCGGCCAGATCGCGCCGAACCAGTCGTGCACGAGCCCGCTCGCGGCCGCCGGTGCCATCACCTGCAGCCTCGGCTATGCGTGCCAGTCGGGCACCTGCCAGCCGGCGGTGTGCTTCGACGGTATCGACAACGACATGCCGCCGGACGCGAAGGTCGACTACCCCGCCGACCCCGGCTGCGACTCGCCCGCCGACACCAGCGAGACGAACCCCGCCACCAACCCGGTCTGCAACGACGGCATGGACAATGACGGGGACGGCACGATGGACTACCCCGCCGACTTCGGCTGTGCCGCGGCATCGGGTACCTCCGAGGCGTTCTGCACCGGCGAGACCGACATCACGTCCACCGCGAAGATCACTGCCAGGGTCACCACGGGCACCACGATGGCCAAGTCGAACGATCACGCCCCCGCGTGCGCGTCCTCGACGGCGCCCGATGTCGCCCTCGCCCTCAACCTGCCGGTCCCCGTCGCAACCCTCGAGATCAACACGATCGGCTCGGCCTTCGACACCATCCTGCTCGTGAAGAGCCTCGACTGCTCGACCGTGATGGGTTGCGACGACGAGGGTGGCGCGAGCAACAACTCCTCGAAGATCGTGATGAACGGTGTCGCCCCGGGCGGCTACGCGGTCATCGTCGATGGCTGGCTGTCCAACAGTGGTGCCTTCACGCTGAACGTGTTTGGTACCGTCGCGCCGGGCACCCGTTGCGACTCGCCGCTGTTCAGCGGTGGCGCCGCGGCGGTGCTGAGTTGCCCGACGGGCACGACCTGCAACGGCAGCCCGATCCCGAAGTGCCAGTAGCGCGCTCGTGAGCCTGACGGCAGCCGACATCCACGGCGTGCTGTCCGAGGCGTTCCCGGCCAAGGCCGAGCGCGCCAGCCTCGAGTACGTCGAGACCGTGACGCGGCCAACCGGCGGCTTCGGGGTCGTCGTGCGCCTGATCGTCTGGGACAGCTCCGACGACGGCGCCACGCTGTCGATCCGTGACGTGAAGGAGCAGGAGGTCTGGTTCGACCCGCATGGCTCCTCGGTCGAGCGACTCGCCGCCTACGCGACGGCGTTCATCCACGTCGCGTCGTGCGCGCTGGCGAACGTCGAGACCGTCGAGCTCCTGATGCCGCACGATCTATTCATCTCGAACGTACTCAAGCTCGCGCGCGCCGAGGCGTATCTCGACTTCGTGAAGGCGCTCTCGGTGAAGTCGCGGCTCGGCAAGTACCTGCCCAGCTAGCTCGCGCTACTTCACGCAGCACTGCGAGCCGGTCCACATCGCGCCTGACTGTTTGCAGTCGATGGCCGTCCCCGCCGCGCACGCCGACACGCCGCGCACGCAGCACATCCCGCCGGTCCACGCGCCGCCGTTCTGCGCGCAGTCAATGGCCGTGCCGTCGACGCACTGCACCGGGGCGGCAGCGCAGCACTGCTGTCCGGTCCACATGAGCTTGTTCTGCACGCAGTCGACGGCAAGACCGGCGACGCAGGTCTGGGCGCCGTCGATGCAGCACTCCTTGCCGGTCCACTTGCCACCGTTCTGCCGGCAGTCGACGGCCGTGCCCGCGGCGCACGTGGCGACGCCCTTGGTGCAGCACTTGCTGCCGGTCCACGACAGGCCCGCCTGCGCGCAGTCGATCGCGGTGCCATCGGCGCAGGCATTCGCGCTGGTCACGCAGCACTTCGCGCCGGTCCACGAGCCACCGCTCTTCTTGCAGTCGACCGAGGTGCCGTCCGTGCACGTCGCGGGCGGCGGCACGCAGCAGGCCGAGCCAGTCCAGGTCAGTCCGTTCTGCTTGCATTCGACGGCCGTGCCCTCGACGCACGAGGAGCCCGCCGCCGGTGCCGCAGGGGTGGCCTTCTTCTTCGCCGGCTCCTTCGAGCCACCCTTACAGCCTGCCGCGATCAGGACCGCCACCACGACGAGCTTCATCGCGCGACGATACCAGCGGCGCGCCGATTCTGGACGCAGCACCGTCAGGCGCCGGTGCTAGCCTCGAGAGATGGACGAGGCCCCCAAGAAGCGGCGCGCGACCTATCAGGACGTCGTCGACGCGCCACCAAACATGGTGGCCGAGATCCTTGCGGGCGAGCTGCACCTCTCGAATCGACCGCGGTACCCCGCGCTCGCCGCTGCGGCGGCACTCGCCGAGGAGCTCGGCCCACCGTTCAAGCGCGGACGCGGCGGACCTGGCGGCTGGATCTTGCTCGGCGAGCCCGAGCTGCATCTCGGCGAGGAGATCGTCGTTCCAGACCTCGCAGGCTGGCGTCGCGAGCGGTTGCCCGTGATTCCCGACGCGGCGTTCTGCAGCGTCGTGCCCGACTGGATCTGCGAGGTGCTCTCGCCATCGACCGAGCGATGGGACCGCGCCGAGAAGATGCCGTTCTACTCCGCGATCGGCGTCGGTCACGCGTGGCTCGTGCACCCGCGTCACCGGACACTCGAAGCGTTCCGGATCGAGCAAGGCAAGTGGCTCTCGATCGCGGTGCACAAGGATGCCGAACGCGTGCGCGGCGAGCCGTTCGAGGCGTTCGAGCTCGACCTCGCGCTGCTGTGGGCCGATGTCTCGCTACCGACCCGTGCATCCGAGGGCAGCGACGACTACGAGTACGCGATCGACGCGTAGTCAGGCTGCGCGGACCTTGCCGGTGCGCGCGGCTTCCTTGCGTAGCGCGATGCGAGAACGCGCGCTGGTATCAACGAGCCGCCTCGGTCGCACGCGACGCCAGCTCCGCGGCATAGCGCACGGCGATCGCGAGCCACTGCTCAGCCGAAATGTCGCTCTCCCCCACGTGGGTGACGGTGCGCGTCATAATCGCCTTCACCTGTTCGGGATCGAAGCCGCGTCCGCGCAAGGCTTCCTTGGTCCCGACCTCGCGAGTCGCGCGTGTGAAGCGATTGCGTGCCTCGCGGCGGAACGTCACCTCTTCGCCGACGCGTTCGATCACGAGCGTGCCGGCGTGATGCGCGAGATGGTGGGCTTCGCACAGGCAAATCAAATTCAAGAGGTCGTTCGTGCCGCCGTGCTCGCGATGGACGAGGTGATGTACGTCGATATTGTTGTGCGCGCGACAGCCCGGCACGCGGCATCGTTCTTGATCGCGATGCAGCACCTTGCGACGCGTCGCAGGCGATACGTCCTGTCGCGCGCGCTCGACAAGCGTCGAGTGGATATCGCCGATCCACTGCCCATCACACATGGCGGCCTCGACCGCCGGTGGCGTCATCTCTTCGACCGCGCCGCCGCCGTGCTGCCAGCCCCGCTTGCACTCGCTGCAGACCGTCACGGCAATCCTGTACGGCGCGCCACCACCATGCGCGCTCGACGCCCGAGCCGCGTCCTGATCCTGATCCTGATCCTGATCCTGATCCGTGTTCGCACCCGCGTGGGTGGAGCAGGTCGCCCGCTCCTGGCCGTGATCAGAACCCTGATCCGAATTCACTCCCACGTGGGTGGAGCAGTCACCCTGATCCGCGTTCAGACCCACGTGGGTGGCGCGAGCTTCGAGATCCGAGCGCGCGGCGCCATCGCGCCGATCCATCCGGTTCAAGAACGTGCGGCACAGCGCATCTAGCACGGCGTCGTCGTCGAGCTTCTCGCCGCGCTCCTGGTCGAGCTGCTTGCGAACCTCACGAAACAGAACCTCGGTCTCAGGCCGCACGCTGAGCCACAGGGTCTTGCGGACGAGCCGCGGATCCACGGGATCATCCGGCAGGTCGCCCTTGCAGTGACCGGCAACGGCCTGCTCGGTCTCGCGAACGTTCAAGTCGAGCGCCTTCTCGATCCACTTCTCCTCGGTCTCCGGCGTGGCGACGCGCGCGATCTCCCGCGCCTGCGAGACATTGAGCTCGCCGCTCTTCAACGCCTCGGTGAGCTTGGGCAGCTCCGGCAGCGCATTCGCCAGCCGCAGCCGATCCTCGGCCACCCGAAACGACGAGTAACCAAGTTCCTGGACCATGTAGTCGACAAGACTCACGTGACCGAACTGCTTCCACAGCTGAAGCTGCTGCGCCTCACGAAGTGCCTCGGCCTCTTGCGCGTCGAGGTGCGCGCGCGCCTTCGCGATGCGCTTGAGCCTGCTGTGCAGCAGCACGAGCCGTTCGTTGCCGCTCACGAAACCAACCATGCCCGCGCTGGCGCCGCCCGCCGCACCGCGACCACCCTCGCCACCACCAATCTCGACCGGTGCATTCATGATCATGTTCAACAACTAGCACGGACATTTCCGACGCTCTGATTCGCTCCATGGCGCACGTTCTCTCGCCTGCATCGCGTGAAACGAGAACGTGGTCGAAAGATCCGCGAGACGCGAACCCGTGACACGTCGCGCGACCACAAAGACGAACGCGAGGATTCTTCGACGAGAGCACGATAAAACCCGTCAAGCGACTTCTCGAACTTTCTCGATTTCTGTCGTCGGGCCAGACCGAAAACAGTGACGAACTCCAGCGGCCATCCCGGTGAGTCCGAATCCCGGACAACCAAGTTCGGGATGCTGCAATCGAAAGTCCCGCAACCGAGATCACCAAACACCTCTACGGACGGGTCGATAGCGGATTAGGGTCAGACACAAATAGCACCACTAGCTCCACTCGACGCTAGTGGTGCTACCTGTGTCTGCCCCCTCGCCAACGGCGCTGTCGCTAGGACGCGGTCGCTAGTGGTGCTATTTGTGTCTGACCCTCGCCGCTCCTCTCGCGACGCTTCGACTGGATCACTCTCGGCTCAAGTGGCCGCGAGCCGCGACTCGGAAAATCGTTACAGCGCTCGTCCCTAGCTTTCGGGTCGGCTTTGGTCGTCCACAGCATCCTCGCCGGTGCTTGTGCGCTCGTTAGCGGCCGGGACCGTGCCAAGCAAATTGACGACAAGGCGAAGACGGACGAAACGCGTTAACGGAAACGCTCAGGTTCTGAAGAGCTCCCAGAACAACGACGTCGATTGACGCGCGCGTGCTCGGCGCAAGGTACGCGCGCGCTCCCTGCCCGCCCCAGGAAAAGAAGTTCCTCGCCCCCGGAGCGGGCTGGGCGGCGGGTCTCTCGACCGACGCGCGCCGCGAGCGCAGGCGGCATG